>DATLEB010000240.1:0-52439 GCA_035525615.1 Kofleriaceae bacterium
AGGAAGGCCTGCGCGTGAGCGACGGCATGGGCGGCGCGTGGGAGACCGTCGCCGGCTTGCCCGGCAAGGACGTCACCGGCGTCGTGCGCGCCAGCGACGCGTCGTGGGTCTCGACCCGCCGCGGCCTCGCGCGACTCGCGCACCTCAGCGACTGACCCGCGTGCATGGCGCGTGGCGGCGGTATCCTTCGCCCCTGATGCAACCTGGTGGCGCCTGGCTGACGTTCGTGCCTGACGCGTGGCGCTGCGTGGCATGGGGTTCAAAGCGATCGAGACGCGGGCCGCGGTCGCGGAGCTCGGGCCCGAGCAAGGAACGAGCTTCGACGAGCGACTGCAGGCCGCGCTCGCGATCCTGACGCGCTCGCGCTGCTCCGAAGGGTCGCGCTGCGCGGCCGGGCCGGGCGATGGGGCCGTGTGGTCGCCTTGCGGGGACGAGCCCTTCGATCGGCCCCGGTGGTCGTGCTAGATAGCCGCGCGTGATTCATGTCCTGATCGCGTCGATGCTGCCGCTGGCGATCTTCTTCGCCCTGTGGTGGAAGCGCGGCCGGCGGACGTCGCCGCGCGCGTTGATCACGCTGGCGCTGGCGTGTTTGGTCTCGGGCGCGTGGGCGGTGGTGCCCGACATGCCGCGGCTGTGGGGCGACCTCGCGCTGTACGTCGACATGCACCACCTGTCGTACTGCAACGTCTGGTGGGGGCACTGCGCCATCGATCGGCACGACGCGATCGACAGCTCGATGTTGTTCCCGGTGATCTTCGTGATCGCGGCGCTCTCGGTGCTGGTGGTTGCGTGGCGCGAGCTCGCGCAGCGCGAGCGCGAGGGTGCGGCCGCGCCCGAGGCGGGGGCCGAGGCGGGAGACGCGTAGTCGTGGCGCACGCCAACTTCCACATGGCGGCGGGCATGGCGATCGGCACAGCCGCGACGGTCTTGCCGGTCGCGCGCGCCTGGTTTGCGCGGGCCCCGCTCGCGCGACCCGTGGGGCGGATGCTCGTCGCCGCATACGCGCTCGGGGTCTGGGCGCTCGTGCCGAACCTCATCACGTCGGCGGGCGGCCCGGCCGGCATTCATCACCATCCGGTCGCCAACGTGTTCCTCGGGCACGCGCTGATGGATCGCCGGGAAGACGGCGGATTGCTCATCGGCGAGCTCGGCATGGTCGCCGTGCTCGTGTTCCAGTTCGCGCTGCTCGTCGCCGCGATCAGCCGCGCGCGTCCGCGCTGAGCCGCGGCGTCAGCGCCGGCGCGGCTTCAGCTTCACGTCGACCCTCTCGTTGTTCTTGTCGGGGAAGACGCGGTGCGTGGTGGTCACGCCGTCCTTCACGAGCTCGAGCGAGGTCGACTCGTGACCGGGCAGCTTGATCGTCACCGGCGTCTTGCCGAGGTCGGCGCCGCCGACCTTCACCATCGCGCCGGGCGGACGCGACGTGACCTTCAGCTTGAACTGCGGGCGCTCGAGGCGGACGTCGAGGCTCGGCGCACCCGCGGCGACCTCCTTCGTGACGCTCTGATACTTCTCGCGCTTGAAGGTGACCTTGTACGCGGCGCACGAGCCGGCGTGCTCGAACGGCGTCTTTCCGAGGACCTTGCCACCCAGCACGACGTCCGCCGCGTCGGGGCTCGACGAGAACGCGACGGTGCACGTCGCGCCGGTCTCACCCTGCGGCTGCGTGTCCGGCTGCGGCTGCGTGTCCGGCTGCAACTGCGTGTCGGGCTGCGGCTGCGTGTCCGGCTGCGGCTGCGGCTGCGGATGCGCGTGCGTCTTCGCCGCCGGCGCGAGCGGCGCCTTCTCGCTGCTGCCGCCGTTGCCGCGCGCCGCGAGGATCACCATCACCGCCACGCCGATGACGATCACACCCGACGTCACGGCGATCACCGGCCAGCGGCTGCGACTGCCGGGGCGCACCAGCTGCACCATCTCGGTCATGTCGTCGTCGCGTTCGATCAGCATCGGCGCGACGCCGGCCGAGGGATAGGGCGTCGGGTAATACGGCTGCGGCGGGATCGCCGCCATCGGCTGTGCCGGGTGCAGCGGCTGCTGCGGCGTCGGCCACCCGGGCGACGATCCGGCGACGGCATACACCGCAGCCGGCGGCGGCGCGGGCACGGGCGAGTGCACGACCGCAGGCGCGGGCGGCTCGATGATCGGATCGACGTAGTCGCCGCTCGGCAGATCCGGCAGCGCGACGCTAACGTCCGTCGCGATGTCGATCTCGTCGTTCGGCATCGTCGGCACGTCGTCGACGGGGCCGGACGGCGCCGCGTCCACGCGCCGCACGGCGCCCTGCGCGGTCCGCACCGTGGGCGAGTGATCGAACGGCGCGGGCGTCGCCGCGATCGCCTGCGCGGCCGCCGTGATCGCCGGCGACGCTGCGCGCGGGCCGCGCGTCGGCTTCGTCGGCCCGGTCTCCTTCAGCGCGCCGCCGCTCGTCGGCACCGGCGCGCTCTCGGCGAGCCCGCCCGGCGGCGTCCCGGACGCCACCGCGCCCGTCGCGACCGGCAGCGTCGTCGCACCCGACGACGTCTGCGGGTTCATCACTGGCACCGGCACCGGCGCCGGCACCGCCACCGGCGCCGACCCCGCGACCGGCGTGAGCACGCCCGGCGGCACGCTCGCGGGCTTCGAGCGCGCCGACGACGACAGCGTCGGCATGCCCATGAGCGTCTTCTGCATCTCGCGCTTGGGCCGCTCCGACGGCGGCTCGATCCGCGGCGCATCGCGAATGGTGGGCGGCGCCGGCTGCCGCGAGCCTGGTATCCGCACCGTGGTGGCGAGATCGATCGCGGAACCGGCCGCGGGCGCGGCCGCAGCCGCCGCGACACGCCCCGCCGCGCCGCTCGCACCCGCCGGCTCGAACACGCACTTCGCCATCCTGGCGTCGCCGCGCGCCGTCGCCGGCGTGCCCGCCGCCGCACCGAGCGGGATGAGGTGCCGCGGCACCGCCGGCGGCGCCTCCGCCGCCTGGTGCTCGAGCATGTGCGCGAGCAGCCCTTTGCCGCGCGCGTCGAGCTTGGTCCACCGCACGCTCACGGTGCCCGCGTCACGCGTGACCACGGCCTCGCCGTCCAGCACCGCCGCCTTGCTGGACAGCGCCAGCACCACACGCGCGTGGCTACCGCCCCCGGGTCCGATCCCGGACACAGGGATCCCCGTCAGGCCGTCGGTCGAAGCCAGTGTGCGGAACACCCGCACGACGTCTTCGACCGTCGCGCACTGGCTGACGAGTCGCCATGCGGTTCCGTCCGCCACCGTCATCAAGTGTAGGCAATTCCTGCGGGTGTAACCAGGCCGAACCGCAAACCGCAGGTCACAGCCATCGACGGGTGTTGACACCCCTTGACGCGCGTGTCGCGTTTGTCCACAGGTGGCCGGACCTTCGCCTGGCACCTCGATTGCGATACCGCGAATCATGCGGACCAAAGCCTTCGTCTCCTCGCTCACCCTGTGTGCGCTCCCCCTGCTGACCGGCGCCCAGGGCGACGGATGCGCGGCGAGCTCGAAGTCGCCGGCCCCGGACGTCACGGGCTGGTGGGACGTCGCATACGACGATCGCCTCGACGTGGAGATCTCGATCGGCGGCTCGGTGTACACGGCCGAGACCGGCGCGCAGGGCGGCAGCATCACGATCACGCACGAGGGTCGACCACTCACGTTCGATCTCGACTGCGCGCGCCCCGAGATCCTGTGCCCGAGCGAAGCGTGGCCGCGCCAGGTGCTCGCCGAGCAGCGCGACATCGGCTTCGAGCACCGCATGTACGTGACCCTGCCGGTGCAGACGTGCAGCGGCGCCCTGGTCTCGCCTGCGCCTGGCACCTGCGGCGCGGGCACCAACAACCCCGACTGCGATCAGATCTGCAACGGCGAGATCACGACGCGGAACGAGGAGCGTTTCGGTGTGATCGGCGAGAACGGCCGCTCGTTCCGCCTGTACCTCGGCGCCGGGATCGCGACCAACGGCATCAACTGCGCGCTCATCGGCTGGTCGGTCGCCGACGCCGAGCTCGAGAACGTGGGCGCCGCGTCGTCGGGCGACTGGGAGTCGATCGCGATGAACGCGGGCATCGTCGAGGTGGGCTATTCGGGCGGCTGCCTCTGGGCCGGCGACCCCGACATGGACGGTGAGCTGGAAGCCCTGGTCCTCGGCGCGACCGTCAAGTTCACGACGGGCTTCACGGCCGATCGCCGCTAGTCCCCGAAAAAAGGCTCCCCAGGCCCTTTCCTCGAAGATCAGCCGGTGCCATGAATTCGCATCCGACCAATCGGAGGAGATCAAGATGGCCAAGGCTAAGGGCAAGCCCGCGAAGGCTGCCAACAAGGAAGTTCTGCTGATCGCGTCGAAGGTCCGTGCTGCCGTCAAGGACGCGGATTGCAACTTCGCCGGTGACGCGCTCGACGGGCTCAACTCGTACGTCCACTGGCTCGTCCAGGAGGCGACGGCGCGCGCCAAGGCGAACGGTCGCAAGACGGTTCGCGCTCACGACTTCGTCGTCAGCATGTGAACAGTCGCGATTCGCGATGAAAGAGGCGCCGGCAACGGCGCCTTTTTTGTTGGGGGAACCGGAACACTTCCCCCAGCCCCCCATCCGGGATGTGGTCACTCCAGCGGCTCGTCGGAGAGCGGATACGTCGTCCAGCTCGCGGCGTCGTAGTGCCACCACTCCGTCGCCATCGGCTCGAAGCCGGCGGCGATCATCGCGGCACGCAGCGCGGCGTGATGCTTCGCGGCGGCGCCCTTGGCGCGCGAGCCGCTGGCCTCGGGCCCGAACGCGTCGTGCGCGGTCGGCATCGTGCGCGGCGTGCCGTCGAGCGCGGCGAGGCTGACATCGACGGCGGCGCCGCGGCTGTGCTTGCTGCCGCCGATCGGCTTGCCCGCGTCGTCGAAGATCGGCTCGGCGACGTAGCGCGGATCGGGCACCAGCCGCCACAGCTCGCGCTGGATCGAGGCTGGGCGGTAGCAGTCCCAGAGGAGGAGGAGGTGCCCCTGCTCGCGGAGCGCATCGGCGGCGCGCGCCAGCCGGTCGCCGACGTCGGCCCGCACCAGGCAGCGCGCGACGGGATAGAGCACGTGGCCGGTGAAGTTGTCGGCGGTGGCGTAGCGCATGTCGATCACGGCGTCCGGGATGCGGACGGACACGTCGACCCAGCCGGGCGCGACGGGCGTGGTGGTTCGGGCCCCGCCGCACGTTGCCGTGAACACGGCAGCGAGCCAGGCGAGCACGTGCGATAACGGCGACATGACCGAGGCTGAAGATAGCACCGGGCTGGTTCACGCCTTCGTCCTCGACGGGAAGGGCAACGGCGAACGCCTCGACTGGAACGGCATCGAGCGCTGGAAGCCGGAAGACGGCGTGCTCTGGATCAACCTCGACTACGCCGGCCCCGACGCGCAGCAGTGGCTCGGCATGCGCTCCGGTCTCGATCCGATCGTGCGCGACGCGCTCCTCGAGCACGACCCGCGCCCGCGCGCCCTCGCGCTGGGGGACGCGATGCTGGTCATCATCCGCGCCATCAACCTCAATCAGGGCGCGCACCCCGAGGACATGGTGTCGCTGCGCTGCTGGATCGATCGCGATCGCATCATCACGATGCGCCACCGCACCGTGCGCGCCGTGAAGCTGGTCGCGTCGTCGATCGAGCGCGGCAAGGGCCCGACGTCGCCCGCCGACTTCCTCGGCGACATCGTCGAGCGCGTCCTCGAACCGGTGATCACGCTGGTCGACGCCATCGACGACGAGGTCGCCGCGCTCGAGGAGAACCTGCTCGACAACGCCGCCACCGCGCAGCGCGCACGCATCGCGGACCTGCGCCGGCGCGCCATCGGCGTGCGCCGCTTCGTGGCGCCGCAGCGCGACGCGCTGTCGCGGCTGGGCACGATGACGCAGACCTGGCTCGACGACAACGCGCGCGCGCGCCTGCGCGAGGCAGCCGATCGCATGACGCGCTCGATCGAGGAGCTCGACGCCGCCCGCGAACGCGCCGCGGTCACGCACGAGGAGATCACCAGCCGCAACGACGAGCTCGCCAACCGGCGCCTCTACATCCTGTCGCTCATCACCGCCGTGTTCCTGCCGCTCTCGTTCGTGACCGGGCTCCTCGGCGTCAATGTCGGCGGCGTGCCTGCGCAGGACATCGACTGGGCGTTCTGGGCGCTCTGTGCGATCCTCATCGGGGGATCGACCGGCTTGCTGATCTTGTTCCGTCGCTGGAAGTGGCTGTGAGCCGGAGCGCGATGCGCTGGGGCATGGCCGTGTTCGGCGTCGTCCTGACGCTCGCCGCCGGCGTCGTCATCGGCCTCTTCGTCGTGAAGCGCATGGAGAGCGGTCAGTGGAAGATGATCGACCGCGAGGATCTGTCGAAGGTGCGCGAGCGCCTCGGCGGCCAGCCGCGTGGTCCGAGCCGCATCATCTATCTCGCGCGCACGCCGGTCGAGCTCACGCCCGGCGAGGACGATGCGCCCGCCGGTGCGTCGAGCGTGCTCGCCGCCAAGGCCAACGCGCCGTCGAAGCTGCCGGGGTGGAAGGGCACCGACAAGGGCTGGAAGCAGCTGATGGCGTGCGTGAAGAAGCAGTGGGCGCCCTTCAACGTCGAGATCACCGACGAGAAACCCGCCGGGGACGACTACATCCTGGTCGCGGTCGGCGGACGGCCGAGCGACATCGGCGAGAAGAACAAGCGCGTGGGCGGGCTCGCGCCGTTCTCGGGCGAGGTCATCCCCAAGGCCGTCGTGTTCGCGTTCTCGCAGCAGCTCGGCAACCAGGTGACGCCCGTGTGCGAGACGATCGGCATGGAGGTCGCGCACGCGTACGGCCTCGATCACGGCTACGACTGCAAGGACGTGATGACGTACCTCAAGCCGTGCGGCATGAAGAGCTTCCTCGACAAGGACATCGCGTGCGGCGAGACCAAGAAGCGGCCGTGCGCGGGCGGCGCGGCGACGCAGAACTCGTATCAGCGGCTGATGACGGCGCTCGGGCCGCGACCGGCGCCGGCGGCGTCGGTCACGCCGTGATCAGAAGCGGCCGCTGAACGTGACGGCGGCGCCGTCGTGCGTCGGGACGAACGAGACCGACGGCGCGCGCCGCTGGTCGCGCGTGGCGAAGCGGTAGATGGCGCCGCCGAGGAGGACCGCGCCCGCGCCCGCGACGACGACCGACGTGAGGCGGAGCTTCTTCGCCTTGTCCTCGGCGTCGACGTACTCGTCGTACGAGAGGTCGGTGCACACGGGATCGCCGCACTGCGCGTTGCGCGCCTGGACGTAGAGGACGACGGCCGCCCCCTCGGCGACGAGCCCGCCGAGGAAGAGCCCGACGCCGAGCTTGTCGCTCATGAAGGAGCTCGAGCCGTCGTGCGTGGACGCGGTGACCGTCGTGGTCGTGCCGCCACCGCCGAGCGGCGGCGGGTGAGCGCTGCTGGTGTTGCCGTCGCCTGCGGGCGGCGTGTCGGTGGTGGTTCCACTGCCGCCGGAGTCGGGCGGCGGCTTCTGTGCGTCGAGGATGGTCAGGCACTTCGTGATCTCGTTCCGGGCGGCCTCGGTCTGCGTCTGACCCGGGCTGGTCGCCAGGTAGCGCTGGAAGTACTCGATGCCCTTCGTGCAGTCCTTCCGCTCGGTGTGGAGCCGCGCGATCACGTAGAGCAGGTCGGCGCGCCGGGTTTCCACGTACGCGGCCTCGAACTCGCGTAGCGCGGTCTCGAGGTCGCCGGCCTCGTAGGCGGCGGTGGCCGTGGCCTCGTGCGGCGACGTCGCGGGCTGGGCCGATGCGGCCGATGCGGCGAGCGCGCAGCCGAGGATGGTGGAAGCGAGGAGCGTGCGGTTCATCGTCGATCGCAAGGCGGTCAATCGCAGGGAGGTCAATCGCAGGGAGGTCAATCGCAGGGAGGATAGAGGCCGCCGCACTTCGCGGGCGGCTTCTTGACCTTATCCGATGGCGGCGGCGTCGAGGTGGTCGTCGTACGCGGCGGCCTGGTGCGCGTGCGCGAGATGCCCGCGGTGGTCGTGCGCGTCGGGGGAATCTTCTGACGCGTGACGGGCGGCGGCGGCGCCTGACGCGTGACGGGCGGCGGCTCGTCGACGACGGCGGTCGGCGTCGGCGGCGCGGGCGGCTGCGTGAGCGCTTCGGTCGGCGCGGGCGGCTGCGGGAGCGCTTCGGTCGGCGCGGGCGGCTGCGTGAGCGCTGGCGTCGGCGCGGGCGTCGGCGTCGGCGGCTTCGCGGCGGCCTCGTCGCCCTCCGCCGGCTCGTCGGCGACGTTCGCCGACGGCTCGACCGCCGCGGCGCCTGCACTCTCACCGCCACCGCTTGCGGCGACGAGGATGATGATCAAGCCGATCGCGCCCGACGCGAGCGCGCTCCACAGGATCCACCGTCGACGCGGACGCAGGTCCATCGCCTCGACGCCGCTGCCCGCGCTTCCCGCGCTCCACGAGGGATCATGCTCGCCGCTGCCCCACGACGGCTCGCGGTCCGGCGTGTCCCGCATCAGCGGCTGCTGCAACAGCAGCGCCCCGGTCACCGGCCCGACGATCGTCGCCGCGCTGGCGATGTCGTCGGGATCCATGTCGTCCGCGGAGTCGAGCTCCGGCGGCGGCAACGGCAGCGAGAGCTTCTCGATGGGACCGGTCATCCGCTCCGCGCGCGGAACCGGCTCCATGAGCGTCGGCGCGTCCGCGATCACCGGCAGCGCCGCGATCGCCGGATCGGGCGCGAGCACCGACACCGCCGACACGACCTGCGCGCCACCCGAGCCCGGCAACCACTCGCGACCGTTGCCGAGCCCGGCCTGCCATTGACTCTTCGTCGAGCCGGCACCGAACGCCTCGGGCGGAAGCTCCTCCGCGCTCGTCGTCTCGATGGTCACCAGCCCGGTGTGATCGCCCGCGGCCTCGAGCTCGTACCACGGCTCGGGTCGCTCACCGAAGAGCTCGCGGATGTAGCGGCCGAGCGTCATCGCCGATAGCGACAGCCGCTGGCTCGCTGCGAGATCCTCGATGGCCTCGAGCAGCTCCTCGCCGCTCTGGAAGCGATCCTCCGGCTTCTTGGCCAGGCAGCGCAGGATGATCGCCTCGAGCTCGCGCGAGATCTCCGGACGCCGGCTGCTCGGCGGCGGGACCTCCTTGTTGACGATGTGAGTCATCGTCTCGAAGTCGGTCGGGAACTTGAAGAGGCGCGTCATCGTCGCCATCTCGTAGAGGACGATACCGAGCGAGAAGATGTCGCTGCGCCGGTCCAGCGGCGCACCGGTGCACTGCTCGGGCGACATGTACGCGACCTTGCCCTTCACGGCGCCCGACCGCGTCTCGGTCATGCGATGTGCGGCCTTGGCAATTCCGAAGTCGACGAGCTTGATCGCGCCCTCGTACGAGACCATCAGGTTCGACGGCGACACGTCGCGGTGCACGATGCCGAGCGGCTGCCGATCGATCCCGCGCTTCTCGTGCGCGTAGTGCAACCCCGCGGCCGCGCCCGCGATGATGGTCAGCGTGTGCTCGATCGGGATCTGGCGCTTGAGGGCCGCGACGCGCTGCAACAGGTCACGGCAGTTCTCGCCGTGCACGTACTCGAGCGTGAAGAAGTACGAGTCGCTGACGCGGCCGATGTCGTAGACCTGCGCGATGTTGGGATGATGTAGCTGCGCCGCGAGGCGCGCCTCGTCCAGGAACATCGTGACGAAGCGATGGTTCCGCGAGTGCTCGGCCATGATGCGCTTGAGCACCACGTAGCGCTCGAACCCGGCGATCCCCACCGCGCGCGCGAGGTAGAGCTCCGCCATCCCCCCCGTCGCCAGATGTCCGAGGATCTGGTACTGGTTGGACGCGGCGCCGGCGCTCGCTGCCCCAACTTGGCTCACGCCGAAAGGATCCCAACCCTGGATGGCGATCGCAAGTCGGATCCGTGGCCACCTCGTGGCGCTTGTGGGTCTTCGTCTTACGGCTGCGGACACCCGCGCGACATCGCCGACAGCCCCGGCGTGCCTGGATTCGCGCTGAGGCCACCTGCGCCGCCGCTGCCGGGCGCGAGGGTCGTCGTCGCCATCGTGAGCGACACCGCGCCGACGCACACGAGCGCGATCGACGGACCGCCGCCGCCACCGCCGCCGTCGCCGCCCGGACCACCGGGGCCGCCCATGCCGCCGCGTCCACCGTTGCCGCCGTCGTCCTGCTCGCCGCCGCCGCCGTAGGGGCCGCCGTTCCCGAAGCCGCCGCCGCCGCCGCCGAGCCCGCCGCTGCCGCCGCGTCCGCCGACGCCGCCGATGCCACCCGCGAACATCGAGTCGCGGATCACGATCGTCGACGCGTTCACGTACACGCCGAACGATCCGCCGCCGCCGCGTCCGCCGGTGCCGCGCGCGCCGCCGCATCCACCACCGCCACCGCCGCCGCCGCTCGAGCCGTACGAGTCGCAGCTGTCGTCGCCGCCGCCGCCGCCGCCACCACCGCCGCCGCCGTTGCCGGGATTGCCCGGTGAGCCGTCGCCGCCGTTGGCCGGCGAATACGCGATGCCCGCGAACGTGCCGACGTTCGCGCCCGCCGAGCCGAGCGCGCCGGTCGTGCCGGGCGCGCCCATGCTGCCGGGTCCGCCGTTGCCACCGCCGCCGCCGGTGCCACCACCGCCGCCGGACGTGCCGATCGATCCGAGGCCGCCCGTCGTGCCGCCGCCGCCGCCGTTGCCGGGCACGCCGCCGATGCCGCCGGGGCGACCGCAGCTCGACGCGCCGGGCGAGCCGCCGCCGGGGCGCGAGCATCCCGAGCAGAAGCCGCTCGAGTCCTCGCAACCTGGATTGCCGGTGCCGCCATTGCCGCCGGGCAGCCCCGGTCCACCGTTGGTGCCGCCGAGGCCGGTGGCGCCGTTGCCGGCCTGCACCTCGACGCCGACGAGCTCGACGCCCGCCGAGTTGCTGACGAGGATGCCGATCGAGCTGTCGCCGGTGCCGGTCGCGTCGTCGCTCGACACGGTGACGAGATCGAGGCGCGTCGCCTCGTTGATGTTCACGAAGCGCACGCCGATCTGACCGCCGTCGATGATCGTGTCGGCGCCGGGCGTGCGCTGCCAGTTGGTGTCGAAGCCACCGTAGACCGAGACGCCCGACTTCATCACCGGCGACTCGACGTACGTGCCGGCGGCGACGAGCACGTTCTTGCCGGCCGCGTCGGCGCGCGTGATCGCGGCGGTGATCGTGAGCATCGGCTCGGTGCGCGTGCCGGGGTTGGAGTCGCTGCCGCCGGGGTGCACGTGGATGCCGTCGCACGGCACCTCGCCGCAGTCGGCGTCGAGGCTGACCGGCGTGTCGGCGTTGGCGGCGTCGACCTCGGTCGCGTCGACGTCGCTCGCGTCGAGATCGTCGTCGCCCGTGCTCGGCGTGCTCGAGGCGCACGCGGCGCCAAACGACGCGCCAAACGCGACCCAAGCCGCGACGACGACAGTGCGCTTGAACATCCCGTCGAGTGTAGCGCTCGACTCGGGTCGGCGTTCAACTCATGAAGGTTTGGTGGCGTCCCTCACGGGTGGCTCACCGACTACATTGCGGATGTACATGGCCTGCGAGGCGAACGCGATGAAGCGGCCGGTGTCATCCCACAGCTCGGCCTCGCCGACGGCCCAGCCGGCGCGCGCGCGGCGCGAGTAGGACGACACCAGGATCCATTCGCGATCGGTGTCGTCGGCGATGTGCAGCGAGAGATCGAGGCTGGGCGCGAAGAAGCGATACGCGCCCGGCCCGACGGCGTTGGTCAGCGCGGCGGGCATCGTGTCGGCGATCGGCGCCAGCGCGAAACGATCGAAGCGGCCGGCCGCGTCACGCTGCGGGCGGCGATACCGGAACCAGCGCGCGTAGCGGGCGGGACCTGCGACGAACTCGGGCGTCCAGAAGCGCGTGCCGTGGGCGAGGCGCACCTCGACGTTGGCGAAGAACGTGGCCTTGAGGTGCGGGTTGCGACCGTCGTCGACGAGCATGTCGACGCAGTCGGCGGGCAGCGGCACGTCGGGCATGGTGGCGCCGATGATGTCGGGCCCGCTGCGATCGCGCGCGAACGTGGCGAGGATCTGCGCGCCCGCGGTGCCGGCGGCGCGGAGATGCGCGCGCACCTGCACGGCGGCGCTGCCGGCGCGCAGGACCTCGATGTCGATCTCGAGGTCGCCGGCCTGGATGGGATCGCAGAAGATCGTCGACGTCGAGATGAGGCGAAACGTGGGGTCGCCGATGGCGTGCTCGGCGGCGCGCAGCGCGGCGGCCGTGACCACGCCGCCCGACGGATAGTGGAAGTCCCAGTGGCGCGGCAGCGCGAGCGTGTAGCGATGCGCGTCGCCCGGCACGCGCACCGGCGTGATGTCGGTGGAGAGATCGGCGGGCGCCCAGTCGAATTTCGGCGGCGGGGTCATGGCGCGACCTCGCGCGCGGCGGCGCGGATGGCGTCGAGCACGCCGTCGAGCTCGGCGGCGCCGCTGAGCGGGTTCATGAGCGCGGTGCGCAGCCACAGCGCGCCGTTCAGTCGCGTCTGCAGGAAGTAGTACGTGCCCTGCTCGAGACAGCGGCGGCGGATGGCGGCCTGGAGCTCGTCGAGCGCGGCGCCCTCGAGCGCGCGATCGTCGCCGACCGGGCGGAAGCGGAAGACCACGATGTTGGCGTCGGGCGGCGCCGCGGTCTCGAAGTCGGGCGCGGCCGCGATGCGCGCGCCGAACGCTGCGCCCAGCTCGAACACGCGCTCGACGTACGCACGGAAGAAGCCGACGCCGTACGCGCGCAGGCTGGCGTACAGGATCGTGCTCATCATGCGCTTGGTGCACTCGACGGTGCGGAGGCCGAGGTTCCACCACTCGCGCTCGGGCGCGAACAGGTACGACGCTTCCTGCGCGAACGCCTCGTAGCTGCGCGCCTCCTCCTTGTAGAGGACGGCCGTGCACAGCGCCGGCATGGCGAGCATCTTGTGCGCGTCCCACACCACGGAGTCGGCGCGCTCGATCCCGGCGACGAGGTGACGATGACGCGGCGAGAGCGCGGCGCTCGCGCCGTGCGCGCCGTCGACGTGCAGCCACAGGTTGCTGGCCGCACAGAAGTCGGCGATCGCCGGCAACGGGTCGTAGGCGCCGGTCGCCGTCGAGCCCGCCGACGCGACGACCACGATCGGTCGCCGCCCCGCCGCGATCGCGGCCGCGTGCGCGCGCGGCAGGTCGTCGGGGCGCATGCGGCACGACGCGTCGACCGCGACCTCGACGGCGCCGCCGTCGCCCCAGCCGAGCGCACGCACCGCGCGCGCGAGCGAGTAGTGCGCCGTGGACGCGACCAGCGCCGCGAGCGGCGGCCCGGCATGCGCACCGCCGCTCCACGTGTCGAACCCGGCTGCGGCCTGGCGCGCGGCGAGCAGCGCCGTCAGATTCCCGAGCGAGCCACCCGACGTGAGCAGCCCGCCTGCCGTCGACGGCATCCCGAGCACGCGCGCCATCCACGCGACCACCGCGAGCTCCTGCGGCGTCGCGGCGCCGCCCATCTCGTAGACGGCCATGCCGTTGTTGAGGAGCGCGGCGGCTGCGTCGGCGAGCGCGGCGCCCGGCACCGGCGGCGGCACCTGGTGCCCGAGGTACCGCGGATGGTGCAAGCGGATCGATCCGGCGGCGGTGGCCGCGACGACGTCGGCGAGCTCGGCGCCGGGATCGTCGGAGAAGTCGGCGGGCCAGCGCGCGAGCGACTCCGCGGGCGCGACCCACGGGATGACGGGCAGGTCGTCGCCCGGGATGCAGCCGGCCAGGTGATCGGCGAGCACGTCGACGACGCGATGACCCTCGGCGCGAAAGCGTTCCGGATCGTAGGCGCGGGCGATGACGTCGGGGACCGGACCCAGGTCGGCAGCCATGAGATTGGAACGTATATGATGCAGACGATGGATGTCTCGCTCACCGCAACTGTGGCGCTCACCGGCGTCGCACTTGTGGCGGGGCTCGTCGACGCCATCGCGGGCGGCGGAGGCTTGCTCACCTTGCCGGCGCTGCTGCACGCGGGCTTGCCGACGGAGGTCGCGCTCGGCACCAACAAGGGCCAGTCGGTGTTCGGGTCCGGCGCGGCGCTCGCGCGCTTCGCACGCGCGAAGAAGCTGACCTGGCGGCGAAGCCTCGTCAGCTTCATCGCCGGGCTCGCCGGCTCGGGCGCCGGCGCGATCATCGTCACGCAGGTCGACAAGGGCACGCTGCAGCCGCTCGTCATCGCGCTCCTCGTCGCGGCCGCGCTCCTCGTCATGCTGCCGCGCCCGAAGACCGTGCGCGCCCCGCGCCGCCCGCTCGTCATCGCGGTCGGGATCGCGCTCGTGATCGGCTTCTACGACGGCTTCTTCGGCCCGGGGACCGGCACGCTCCTCATCGTCGGGTACATGTGGCTCCTCGGGGAGGAGGCCGCCGCCGCCAGCGCGAACGCGAAGGTCGTGAACTTCGCGTCGAACCTCGCGGCGGTCATGTGGTTCGGCGCGAAGGGCCTCGTCGCGTGGAAGGTGTCGCTCCCGATGGCGGCCGGTCAGTTCATCGGCGGCACCATCGGCGCGCACATCGTGCTCACGCGCGGGAGCAACATCGTGCGTGTGGCCGCCGTCTCGGTCGCGCTCGCGCTCGTCGCGAAGCTGGCAATCGAAGCGCTCACTTGATGTGATCGAGCGCGCTCGCACGGGGCGCGCGAGAACGCACAGTTGCGAATCGGTGTGTGCTGCGATTCGATCGGTGCGCCAAGACGTGATGGCGATCGAGATCCTGCTCATCGGGGACGTGGCAACCACGACCCGCCGGCTCAACGAGCTGCGGCTCCGCGGCTACAACACCTGGCTCGCCACCACCGAGGCCGAGCTGACCTGGCTCCTCGAGAAAGCGTCGGCGCGCCCGAGCCACGCCATCGTCGATCTCTCCACGGAGAATCCCGAACGGGCCTGGGTGCTGGGCGCGCGCGCCGCCGTCGCGACGCTCGCGCACCTGCCGACGATCCTGATCGGCGCGCAGGGCGGCGAGGCGCGGCACTTCCAGCGCGTGATCGCCTCGTTTCCTGCTCCGCCGACGACCGACGACGTCATCGGCGCGTTGCTGCGCGAGGCCGGAACGATGCGGAAGCCTAGAAGCTGAGCGTCGCGTGGACGCTCGCGCCCGTGGCGCTCACGACCGGCGTCACGCGCAAGCGCTTGTTGTAGTCGGTCTCCATCTTGCGCATGACGTGCAGCGCCGGCCGCAGATCGGGCAGGAACAGCTTGGCCGCGCCGATCGTCGCGGCGCCGACGACGAAGATGCCGAGCCCGAGATGCTGGCGATCGGCGCGCGTGGCTTCGCACTCCGGCTCCGCCGGGACGTCGTTGCATTTCGGTGCGGTGAAGCCGACGACGGCGCCGGCGACGGCGACCGTCAGACCGCCGAGCATCACGAGCCGCCGGTTGCGCGTCCGTCGCTCCAGCCGATCGGCGAGCTCGTCGTAGCCGGCGATGCGCACGAACTCCGGGACGGAGATGAGATGATCGCCGTGGTAGAGCTGCATCTGATCGTGCTGGTAGCCGGGCGGTGGTCGGTCGACGCTTCCCGTCATCCACAGGCGCGCGGGCTCCTCGGCTGGCGGGGCGGTCTCCTCTGCATTCGCGGTTCCTGCTGCGGCGAGCACGAGCATCGCCGCCACACACACGCTCTCGATCTGACGCATCACGAAGCCATCATTGCCGGACGGCCGCACCGGGTCGCAAGGAACCTGCGAATCGCCACCAAATGCCAGACGAGGTGGAGCGCGTTCACAATGACGTTCGCGCTATGCCGCGCCGCGTCACCTCATTATAGTCAAGGTGATGTCGGCTCCCCACCAGCTCGAGAAGCGCGACGCGCCGTGGATCTTTCGAACGTACGCGGGGCACTCCAGCCCGCGCGCGTCGAACGCGCTCTACCGCGCCAACCTCGAGCGCGGGCAGACCGGGCTCTCGATCGCGTTCGATCTTCCGACCCAGTGCGGCTACTCGTCCGACGCGCCGATCGCGCGGCCCGAGGTCGGCAAGGTCGGCGTCCCGGTGAACTCGCTCGACGACTTCCACGTGCTGTTCGACGGCATCCCGCTCGAGCGCATGAACACGTCGATGACGATCAACGGCACCGCGATGTGGCTGCTCGCGCTCTACGTCGCGCTGGCGCGCGAGCGCGGCGTGCCCGAGGCGCAGCTCCGCGGCACCACGCAGAACGACATCGTGAAGGAGTACCTCGCGCGCGGGACATACATCTTCCCGCCCGAGCACTCGCTCCGTCTCGTCGCCGAGACCTACGAGTACTGCGTCGATCGGCTCCCCGAGTGGAACCCGTCGAACATCTGTAGCTATCACCTGCAGGAGGCCGGCGCGCAGCCGGTGCAGGAGGTCGCGTTCGCGCTGTCCAACGCGATCGGCATCCTCGATCTCATCCAGCAGCGCGGCAAGCTCGACCAGGCCGCGCTCGCGCGCTGCGTCGGCCGCATCTCCTTCTTCGTGAACGCGGGCATCCGCTTCGTCGAGGAGATGTGCAAGATGCGCGCGTTCGCGGATCTCTGGGACGAGATCACGCGCGATCGCTACGGCGTCGCCGATCCCAAGCTGCGGCTCTTCCGCTACGGCGTGCAGGTCAACTCGCTCGGCTTGACCGAGGCGCAGCCCGAGAACAACGCGTGGCGCATCCTGATCGAGGCGCTGGGCGTGACGCTGTCGCGCAAGGCGCGGTGCCGCGCGCTCCAGCTTCCGACGTGGAACGAGGCGATGAGCCTGCCGCGCCCGTGGGACCAGCAGTGGTCCTTGCGCCTGCAGCAGATCCTGGCGTTCGAGACCGACCTCCTCGAGTACCCCGACCTGTTCGACGGCAGCCCGGTGGTGGCGTCGAAGGCGGCGGAGATCGCGGGCGGCGCCAAGGCGGAGGTCGAGCGCATCCTCGCCATGGGCGGCGTGCGCGCGGCGATCGACTCGGGCTACATGAAGGGCGCGCTCGTGAAGTCGATGGCCGAGCGCATGACGCGCATCGGCTCGGGACAGCAGGTCGTGGTCGGCGTGAACAAGTGGACCGAGGCCCTGCCCTCGCCGCTCCTGGGCGGCGACGACGGCGGCGTGTTCAAGGTCGACGACGCCGCGGTCGGCGAGGCGCTGCGGGGGCTCGACGAGACGCGCAAGAAGCGCGATCCCGGCCGCGCGAAGGAAGCGCTGGCGCGTCTGGCCGAGGCCGCGAAGACCGGCGCGCCGATGATGGAGCCGTCGATCGAGTGCGCGCTCGCCCGCGTGACCACCGGCGAGTGGGCGGATACGCTGCGCAGCGTGTTCGGCGAGTACCGCGCGCAGACCGGCGTCGACGGGCAGCGGCTCGAGGTCGACGAGACGCGCGCGACGCGCCTGCGGGCGCGCATCGAGGCGTTCGCGGCGGCGCGCGGGCATCGGCCGCGGCTCGTCGTCGGCAAGCCGGGGCTCGACGGGCACTCCAACGGCGCCGAGGTCATCGCGGTGGCCGCGCGTCACGCCGGCTTCGACGTCGTGTACTCGGGGATCCGGCTGACGCCCGAGGAGATCGCGCAGTCCGCCGTCGAGGAGGACGCGGATCTCATCGGCGCGTCGATCCTCAGCGGCTCGCACGTCGAGCTGACGCGGCAGCTGATCAGCGCGCTCGGCGCGGCCGGCGGCGCCGACATCCCGCTGGTCATCGGCGGCATCATCCCGCGCCACGACATCGCGACGCTCGAGGGGCTCGGCGTGCGCAAGGTGTTCACGCCGTCGGACTACGAGCTCGGCGAGGTGATGGAGCGGATGATGGACGTCATCGAGGCCCGCCCCGCGTGACGTCCGGCAACGGCGAGCTGGTCCCGCTCGTCGAGGGCGCGCTCGCCGGCGACAAGCGCGCCATCGCGCGGCTGGTCACGCGCTTCGAGGACGATCGTCCCGAGGCGGCGGCGGTGCGGCAGGAGCTCGTGCGCCTGCTCGACGAGCGCGGCGCGCCGACCGGGCGCGTGGTCGGGCTCACGGGGGCGCCGGGCGTCGGCAAGTCGACGCTGGTGGGCGCGGTCGCGAACCGCCTCGTCGCCGACTCCGCCGGCGAGCGCGTCGCCGTGGTCGCCGTCGATCCGTCGAGCCCGATCACGGGCGGCGCGCTGCTCGGAGATCGCACGCGCGTCCGCTTCGCGCCCGACGAGGCACGCCTCTACTTCCGCAGCCAGGCGTCGCACACCGAGCTGGGCGGCGTGGCGCGCGCCACGCACCAGGCGTGCCGCGTGCTGGTGCGCCTGTTCTCGACGGTGATCGTCGAGACCGTGGGCGTCGGTCAGGGCGAGGTGGAGATCGTGCGCCTCGCCGATCGCACGTACCTGGTCATCCAGCCGCACGGCGGTGATCACGTGCAGTTCATGAAGGCGGGCATCATGGAGGTGCCCGACGCGTTCGTCGTGAGCAAGGGCGACCTCGACGAGGCTGCGACCGCGACGTTCCACGCGCTCGGCGCGAGCCTGCGGCTGGCGGCGCCCGGCGCGCACGATCGTCCGATCTATCGCACGAGCGCACACAGCGGCGCCGGCGTCGGCGAGCTGGCCGCGGCGATCGCGGCGGTGCCGTCGGGCGGGCTCGACGCGCGCGCGCCGTATTACTTCGAGCGCTGGGTCGCCACCGAGTATGGCCGCGCCGGGTTGCGCCGGCTGGCCGGGCTGGCGCCGTCGACGGCCGCGTATCTGTCGTCGCACGGCGGGCTCGACGGCGGGCAGCAGGCGTTTATGATAGCGGGATGATGCAGCGGGGACTGTTCGTCATGGCGACCACTGTCGCGGCGCTCGGAACGTTGGCGGCGGTGGCGAGCGCGGAGGACGCGAAGACCAAGGCGCTGCGCACCAAGTGCACCAAGGGCGACATGGACGCGTGCGGCGACCTCGGCGTCGCGCTCACGTGGGGCGCCGATCCGGCGACGCAGAGCGAGGGCGTCCCGTACATCAAGCGCGCGTGCGAGGCGGGGCGCGCGTGGAGCTGCCAGAACCTGGGGCTCGTGTACGACCAGGGCCGCGGCGTCCCCGCCGACGACGCGAAGGCCGCCGAGATGTACCAGCGCGCGTGCAACGCGGGGCACCTCGCCGGGTGCACCAACCTCGGCGCGATGTACGACGAGGGCGAGGGCGTGCCCGTCGACAACGCGAAGGCGCTCGAGCTGTACACGCGCGCGTGCGAGAGCGGCGACGGCAAGGGCTGCAAGAACGCCGGCGTGATGTACGACGACGGCGACGGCGTCGCGATCGACGACGTGAAGGCGGCGACCTTGTACCTGCGCGCCTGCGACGCGGGCCACGGGGCCGGCTGCACCAACCTCGGCGTGATGCTCGAGAACGGCGAGGGGCTGGCGAAGGACGTGACGCGCGCCGTGTCGCTCTACGAGAAGGCGTGCGGCCTCGACCACTGGCTGGGCTGCACCAACCTCGGCATCATGTTCGACAACGGCTCGGGCGTGGCCGGGGACGACGCCCGCGCGAGGTCGCTCTACGAGAAGGCCTGCGCGGGGAGCGAGCCCAAGGCGTGCACCAACCTCGGGCTCATGTACGACAACGGCGACGGCATCGCCGTCGACGACGCCAAGGCGATCGAGCTGTACCGGCGCGGCTGTGACAACGGCGACCCGAAGGGCTGCACCAACCTCGGCGCGATGTACGACGAGGGCGAAGGCACGGCCGAGGACAACGTGGCGGCGCTGAAGCTGTACACGAAGGCGTGCGACGCCAGCCACAACAAGGCGTGCGCCAACCTGGCCCTGATGTACGACGAGGGCGACGGGGTCCCCGTCGACGACGTGCGCGCGGCCGGCCTCTACACGAGGGCGTGCGACATGGGCGATCTCGTCGGGTGCACCAACCTCGGCGCGATGTACGACGCCGGCGAGGGCGTCGCCACCGACGACACCAAGGCCTTCCTCTACTACACGAAGGCGTGCGAGGGCGGGCGCGCGCGTGCGTGCAAGAACCTCGGCGTGCTGCTCGAGAAGGGCAAGGGCGTGAAGGAGAGCCCGGCCATGGCGGCGGTGCACTTCCAGACCGCGTGCGACGCCGACGAGCTGGTCGCGTGCAAGCTGCTCGCAGACCTGTACGACAAGGGTCGTGGCGTGAAGAAGAAGGCGCCGGTGGCGATCAGCCTCTACACCAGGGCGTGCAGCGGCAAGGTCGGCAGCGCGTGCGAGGCGCTCGGCCGGAAGTACGAGAAGGGCAAGGGCGTGAAGAAGGACAAGGCCAAGGCCGCCGAGCTGCTGAAGAAGGCGTGCGAGGCGGGCGTGAAGACCGCGTGCCCCGCCTAGCGATCAGATCTGGTAGTGCAGGCCGAACCCGATGACGTGCCCGTTGGGCTCGTTCGAGTCGCGCTGCCCGGTGATGAGGCGATAGTAGACGTCGACGCCGATCGCGCCGTGCTCCCATTCGAGGCCGCCGGTCACCCACACCTTGCCGAGCTGGATGGTCTTGCCGTCCTCGTTCAGGATGTGGTGCGACTCGACGGAGCCGAAGGGCGTCAGCTCCTTCATGCCGATGTACGCGACGTCGCCGCGGTTGCGGATGGTGTGGCGGTTCACCGGGTTCGCGTCGGGGCGCCACTGCTCCTGTAGCTGGAGCCGATACGAGAGCTGGATCGTCTTCGCGAAGTCCTTGCGGAGGCGGCCCCAGATGTACGCGCGGTGGCGCGAGACCAGCTCGTCGTCGTTGTTGCGCTCGTACTCGAAGCGGTAGCCGACGCCGGTGCGGAACCACTTCTTCACGCGGTACGAGATGCCGGGCTCGGGCATGAACGAGCCGAGCCGCGAGACATCGGCGTCGAAGCGGATGTGCTGATCGAAGGAGAGCGTCACCTTCTTGTTCAGGTCATGGCGGACGCCGAGCTCGGTCCAGAGCTGCGTGTCGGCGGCGGCGGGCGCCGCGCTGGCCACGAGGGTCGCGAGGAGGACGGCGGGGATAGCGGTGTGGACGAATCGCACGGTGCATGCGTCATTGCAGGGGTCGCGCCAGCCCGACATGTCCATCTGACGATGACTTGGGCGAGTCGTTTCCGAAAGAGCCTGTGCGCCTGATGGACAGCGCGACGCTCGTGTCGCAGAAGACCGCGGTCCCGACCGGCGTGTCGACCCAAGGATCCAGGGTAGTTACGGGCGCCTCACATTGGTGAGTGGCTGACGTGACGGGCAGCTTGTCCACAGGGCGTCGCCTCTCATAGATTCGCGCTCCTTCCGCGGGGCATGGAGCTCCGCTCGGCTGGAGAAAACACATGGGTTTCGTCGACATCTTCCGTCCCAAGTACCGCCACAGCGACGTCAAGGTCCGCATCGAAGCGGTGCGCGCGATGACCTCGGACGACTCCGAGATCCTCGCCAGCGTGGCGCGCACCGACAAGGACGCGCAGGTCCGCAAGCTGGCCATCGAGAAGATCGACGAGGTCGAAGTGCTCGCCGAGCTGGCGAAGAAAGAATCGGACAACGCGCTGCGCGGGCTCGCGAGCTCGCGCGCCGCCGAGATCTGGGTGACGAGCGCGTGCCAGGACGAGGACGAGCAGCTGGCCGAGACGGCGCTGCAGGGCCTGGTCGAGCTGGGCGATCAGAAGGCGGTCGCCCAGGTGGCGACGCGCGCCGCGGTGAAGGCGGTGCGGCAGCAGGCGATCGACGCGCTCAAGGATGCGCGCGGCCTCGCCGAGCTGGCCAAGGGCACCAAGTCGCCCGAGGTGCGGCAGGCGGCGGTGGCGCGCATCAAGGACGTCGAGGTGCTGCGCGCGATCGCGGTCGAGACCGAGAACAAGGAGCTGGGGCTCCTCGCGGTCGAGCGCATCGAGGCCAAGGACACGCTCGAGAACCTGACGCAGAAGGCGCGCAACAAGGCGGTGAAGCAGCGCGCGCGCAAGAAGCTCGACGACATCCTCGACGCCGAGGAGGCGAAGAAGCCGCGCGAGTCCGACGACGTGCGCCGGCGACGCGCGCAGAAGGCGCAGCTCGTGCGCGAGGTCGAGGCGGTGGCGGACGTGTTCGAGTGGGAGAAGTCGCTCGTGGCGGTCAAGAAGGCGGAGGCGGCGTGGGCGCCGCTGGTCGAGATCCGCGACCCGGCGGACGACGCGATCGACGACCGCTTCGACAAGGCGGTCACGCGCTACTACGCGCGGCGTGAGGCGGCGCTGGCGGCGGGGTCGCAGACGGCCGCGCCGGCGGCGCGCGTCGAGCGCGTCGAGCGGACGGAGAAGCCGGAACGGAGCGTGCGGGGCGAGCGGAGCGAGCGGGATCGCGGGCGCGGCGACGACGGCGACATCGTCAACGAGGCCGCGATGGCCGCGATGCGCGCGCAGGCCGGCGGCCCCGCCGATCCCAAGCGTGCGGCGCGCGAGCGCGAGGCGGCGGAGCGTCGCAAGGAACGCGAGGAGCGCGACGCGCAGCGGACCGACGACGGCGCGAAGCGCGAGCGCGAGGTCGCGGAGCGCGCATCGTCGAAACAGGACACCGCCGAGCGCGCGGCGCAGATCGCGTCGAGCCTCGAGGCGCTGGTCGACGAGATGGCGAGCCTGCTCGAGGCGCCGCCGGATGTGCGCTCGATCGATCGCCTGCTCGAGCAGGCGCGGACCGCGTTCGCGCAGCTGGGCCGCGTGTCGGCCGAGGCGCGCGCCAAGCTCGAGGCGCGCTACGACGACGTGCGCGGCAAGCTGGTCGTGCGCGCCAACGAGCTGCGCGAGACCGAGGACTGGAAGCGCTTCGCCAACGTGCCGCGCGCCGAGTCGCTGGTCGCGATGGCCAAGGAGCTGGCCGAGCTCGAGACGCCGCGCATCGACGTGCTCAAGGAGCTGCAGAAGCAGTGGAAGGAAGTCGGCCCGATCCCGGGCAAGAAGTCCAAGGAGCTGTGGGAGCAGTTCAAGGCGCACACCGACGCGGCGTACGTCCGCATCAAGGCGGCGCGTGACGTCGAGAGCGTGAAGCATGCCGAGGCTGCGAAGGTGAAGGAGGCGCTGTGCGCCGAGGCCGAGGCGCTGTCCGAGTCGACCGACTGGGACGCGACCGCCAGCGCGCTCAAGGTGCTGCAGCAGAAGTGGAAGGAGTCGGGCCACGTCCCGCGCAAGCAGGGCGACGAGCTGTGGAAGCGGTTCCGCGCGGCGTGCGACGCGTTCTTCGAGCGGCGCAAGCCCATGCTCGACGAGCAGCTCGCCGAGCTGAAACAGAACGCGGCCGCGAAGGAGGCGCTGATCGCGAGGGCCGAGTCGGTCGTGGCGAAGGCGCCGGGCGAGGCCGGCTGGGGCAAGGCGATCGGCGCGATCAAGGATCTGCAGGACGAGTGGAAGGAGATCGGGTACGTGCCGCGCGCCGACGTCGAGCCGCTGTGGCAGCGGTTCCGCGCGGCGTGTGACGGGCTGTTCGCGAAGCGCGATGCGGCGCGTGATGCCGAGGCCGATGCGCGGCGCGCGGCGGTCGACGCGTTGCGCGGCGACATCGAGGCGGTGCTCGCCGGTGGCGAGGACGTGGGCGGGCGCACGCTGGCGGTGCGCAAGCGCATCCACGAGATGAACGAGAGCGGCGACGCGCTCGGCGGCGAGGTCGGCGCGCTGTACGAGAAGATGCTGCGCTTCGCGATCGTCGAGCACGGCGCGGAGCTGAAGGGCAGCGATCTCGATCCGGTCGCCATGGCGAACAAGCGCGCCAAGCTGGTGGCGCGCGTCGAGGCGCTGGTGCCGAAGGACGCGCCGGGGGTGTCGGCCGCGTCGTCGCCCGAGGAGATCGCGGCGCAGCTCAAGAACGCGATGCAGAAGAACGCGCTGTTCAAGGGCGATGGCCGCGACCCGTACGAGGTCGTCGAGGAGCTGCGCGCCGAGTGGGCCGCGGTCGGGCCGGTGGTCGGTGACGACGCCGAGGCGCAGGCCAGGCGCTTCGAGGAGGTGGCCGTCCAGGTCGCCGGACCGGCGCGCGCGCGCGACGAGCGTCCCGGTCGCGGCGATCGTGGTGACCGTGGTGGTCGCGGTGACGGCGGTGGTCGCGGTGACGGCGGTGGTCGCGCCGATGGCGATCGTGGCGGTCGGCGCGAGCGCCGTGACCGTGGCGAGCGTCGTGAGCGTCGCGCCGATGGCGCCGCGCCCGTGGCGGTGGCGAAGGCCGACACCGTGACGTCGCGCGTGCCGGTCGTGGCTGCGCCCGACGCCGTCACGTCGCGCGTCGAGGTCGAGCCGCCCGCCGTCGCGGCGAAGGCCGAGGTGAAGCCCGTCGCGGCGAAGGCCGAGGTCGCGGCGGCGCCCGAGCCCGTGGTGGACGCGGCCGCGCGCCCGTCGCGCGCGTCGACGGTGGTCGAGTCGCCGCCGCCTGCGCCCGCGCACATGTTGATCGCCGACGAGCCGCCCGCGCCGGAGCCCGTTGCGGCGAAGCCCGCGGCGGCATCCGCGGTGCCCGAGCCGGTCGTGTCGACGAAGACCGAGCCGGTCGCGGTGCCGCCGCCACCCGCGGCGTCGCCGGTGCCGGTCGCGGTCCCGGTCGTCTCGACGAAGACGGAGCCGGTCGCGGTTCCGCCGCCGCCGAGCACGCCCGCGCCCGCGCCGAAGGCCGAGCCCATCGCGGCGAAGCTTGCGGCGGTGCCCGAGCCGGTCGCGTCGACGAAGACCGAGCCGGTCGTCGTCGCGCCACCGCCAGCCGCGGCCGTGCCCGCGGTCACCGTCACGTCCGAAGCGGCGCCTGCGGCGGCTCCGGCTGCGGCGGCTCCGGCTGCGGCTGACGCATCGGCGGCCGAGGCGCCCGCGCCTGCGGCGGCCGACCCTGTCGACGACGGCTGGGACTGAGCGGCCCGACGGCCCATGCGCCGCCCACGTGGGCGGAGTCGCGTGAGCGCAGGTCGCGAGCCCAGAGCGCGCGGTCGCGAGTCAGAGCGCGAGGTCGTGCGGTTCGAGGCTCGCGCCGAGCGCGCGGCCGAGGCCGCTCTGCGCGGTGGCGCTGTAACGCGCGCGCAGGTCTGTCCGGTCGTCGGACATCGTGGCGGCGAGCTCGTCGCGGTCGCGGCGACTCACGTGCGTCGCGAGGGGACCGTCGGTGAACAACCGGAAGAGCGCGCGGCCGGTGGCGGCGTGGCGGACCTCGTCGCGGAGGAGGCCGGCGAGCACGTCACGGAACGCCGGCTCGGTCGCCGCGTCGCGGTAGGCGGCGAGCACCACGATCGACTCCTCCTCGCCGACCACGAGCTCGCGGCCGATGATGTCGAACGCGCGCCGGGCCTTCGAGGTCTCGCCGCGGGGCGGCAGTCCGATGTCGGCGAGATCGATCTCGAAGTCGGCGTGGCCGCCGAGCCAGCCCGCCGCCTCGGCGCACCAGCCGGTGTGTCGTAGCTCGTCGCCGACCAGGGTCTGCACCGCGCACAGCGCCGCGAACGGCGCCTCGAGGTCGGCGAGCAGGTGCAGCAGCTCGGAGAACACCGCCACCGAGCGGTACTCGTCGATGATGCGCACCGCCCACGCCTGTCGCGCGTGCTCGCGCTCGTCGTCGGTGTAGCGCGCGAGATCGAACGGTGCCGCGCGTGTCTCGCCCCGCAGTTCGCTCGCAAAGCGCGCGAGCGGTGCCGTGTTGGTATCGAGCTCGATCATGTCACTTGCTCGGCGCCGGCGTCGCCAGCTTGAAGCGCGGCCTCTCCTTGCCCCACTTTGGACCACCGCGCAGCATCAAGGCCGGCCGCGGCTCGTCCGCCTCCGTCGCGCCCACCGACGTCCGCAGATCAAGCGATTGCACGGGCGCAGGTGGGAGGCTCGGCGCAGCGTCGGCGCTAGCTTCGGGGGCCGTTGCCGCGGTTGCCGTTGCCGCGGGTGCCGATGCGGCGGGCGCAGGCTTCTCGGGTGCGGGCGCGCCGGCCATCTCGCAGCCCGCCGACAGGAACAAGGCCACGGCGATCGTCTGGTGTCTCAGCATGGTGATCGTTCTGACGCGCGGGGCCCGGATCCGCGCGTAAGGCCTGGGTCACGACTCGCGCTGGTTCACCCTTGTCGACTCGCGGGGTTTGGGGGACGCTTGAGGCATGGAAACGATGGCCGCGAAGCTGCTCTTGCTCGCGTTCCTGGCGCCTGCCGCGGCCGTCTTCGTCGTCGCCTACCGTCACGCGCTGCGCCACTGGCTCGTCAAGCCGGCGGCCGCCCTCCCCGTCGCGGTCGTGGCGAGCCGCAACGCGTCGGCGCATCGCGTGGATCTCGGCCGGCGCTTTCACGCGTTCGCGATCGCGACGGCGTTCTCGTCGGTGTTCATCATGGGGCTCATCGCCTGCGCCATGGTCCTCCTCGCGATCGTCGCCAGCACCTGATGTAGAGTGCGTGCCATGCGCACGCAGCGGGTGATGATCGCGTTGTGCTCGGCGGCCCTCGTCGTCGGGGCCTGCAAGAGCAAGGACAAGGACGCCGGCGCCACCGGCAGCGCCACTGGCAGCGGCTCGGCCAGTGGAAGCGCGAGCGCGAGCGGAAGCGGTTCCGCCGCGGCCTCCGGCGCCGCGAGCGGCGGCCTCGGCAAGAACGCGATGCTCGCCGTCGACGAGGCCGGCGCGAAGAAGCTCGTCGACGCGTGGCTCGCCGCGCAGAACGGCGGCGACTTCACCGCCTACGAGGCGCTCTACGCCGCCAAGATGGAAGGCATCAAGCGCGTCGGCGCGCGCACCTGGCGCTTCGATCGCGCCGGCTGGCTCACCGATCGCAAGCGCATGTTCAAGAACCCGATGAACGTGCAGGCGAAGGACATCGTCGTGCGCGGCTCGAGCATCGCGGCCACCGTCGACCTGGTGCAGACGTTCAGCCAGGGCAAGTTCAAGGACGAGGGCCCGAAGCACCTCGTGCTCATCAAGGGCCCGAGCGGCTTCCAGATCGCGCGCGAGGAGATGCTGCGCTCCGATCTCGGCGGCGCCGCCGCGGCCGGCAACGCGAGCGCGTACGTCGTGATGGAGATCGACAAGAAGCCGTACGTCGTCATCACCGCCGACGCGCAGCCCGACTGGGGCGACGGCGTCCTCGCCGGCCCCATCGACGACTTCCACAAGCTCGCGATGATGAAGGCGCCCAGGGCACCCAACGCCGCCACGTGGACCACCCGCGCGATGAAGGTCTTCGACGCCGCTGGCAAGTCGTGCGACGCGACCGTGGGCGGGCTCTCGCTCGTCTCCGGCGGCACGCCGCACTTCGGCGAGGTGCAGGTGTGGAACGGCGACCCCGACATCACCGCCGACGGCAAGGTGTGGACGCCCGCCGAGCGCGCGGAGGCCGTCTGGGGCATGGCCACGCCGTACCTCGTCGGCGAGCTCGCGGTCACCGGCGACTGCAAGCCGGTGGTCGCGATCGATCCCAAGACGACGATCGTTCCGTACGGCGAGGTCGTCACCGATGCTCACGACCACGACGAGGCCGTGAACACGTTCCGCAACCTCGCCGCGTACAAGGCGATCCAGAAGGACTGGGCCGACAACTACTCCGGCTCGGGCGACTGGGTGCAGTCGCCCGAGGTGACGACGTACACGGGCGGCGGCCGCACGTTCGTCGTCGTCGCCGGCCAGGAGGGCGACGGCTGCGGCGAGTTCGCCGGCGCGCTCTCGGTCGTGTTCGAGCACAAGGGCGGCAAGCTCACGCCGCTGCCCGGCCCCGACGGATACCTCGACGTGTCGCTGCTCCTGGACTCCGACGGTGACGGCGCCGTCGAGGTGATCGGCAAGGTCGACGACTACCGCATGATGGCGGGCCATTACGAGCAGACCGCGACCGGCATGGCGCCGACCCTCGAGGTCTCGTTCCCGAACAACGACTGCGGGTGCTGACATGAGCACGCGCCGCGTCGTCGTCTTCCGCAATCGCCTTCGCCCCGACGTCGGCGCCGAGTACGGCGCCACCGGCGACGCCATGTACGCGATCGCCGAGAAGATGCCCGGGTTCCTGTCGTCGAAGGACTTCGTCGCCCCGGACGGCGAACGGCTCACGCTGGTCGAGTTCGAGTCCGACGAGACGCTGGCGGGGTGGCGCGACCAACCCGACCACCAGCGCGCCCAGGCCAGCGGGCGCGAACGCTGGTACAGCGAGTACTCGCTGCAGATCTGCGACGTGATCCGCAGCTCCCGCTTCGACGCCGCGACCGGCACGTGGGAGCGCAGCGGCCGCGAGGACTAGGTCGCAATCCGGATGCGTGCGGTACCCGGCCACGGGTGATGCGATCGCCGGACGACGGTCGTACTGTCGCCCGCATGGGGACGCGGGACGATGACGCGCTGCGCATGATCGTGCGTCATCAATGGGTTCGCGAGCACGGCACGCCCCGCGTCACCACCCTGGCGGGGCGACGCGAAGCGGCGCGAAGCGTCTGGCTCGACTGGATGCGGCTCAGCGGCCGCGCGGGCGCCGCGAAGTCGTTCTTCGAGCAGCCGGCGCGTGGTGGCGCGACGTGGATCGACAGCACCGCGAAGAGGGCGATGGCGCTGGCCACCGCGTCGCCGCGCGATCCGGTCGCGATCGTCGTCGAGCCCGCGCTGGTCGTGGAGTGGCTCGGCGCCAACGAGCACCGGCTGGCCGCGTTCATCGGCGAAGGCGTCGTGCACATCGCGGCTCGTGCGCCGTCGCCGTCGCGCGCGAAGGCGGCACGCGCAGACACGCTCGCGACCAAGGCGCGCAGCCTCGCCGAGCTCACGCTCCACGAGGCGCTGGAGGCCACGCCGTCCACCGCGGGCCGGTTCTCGTTGAACGAGCCGCTGTCGTTCCACTTCGGCTCGCGCGCCGCCGAGATCGATCTGCTGTCGCGGGCCGACGAGATCGCCATCGAGATCGACGGTTTCCATCACTTCACGACGGCCGATGGCTACCGCCGCGATCGCCGGAAGGATCTGGTGCTCCAGGCCAACGGATACGCGGTGCTCCGCTTCCTCGCCGACGACGTGCTGGCCGACCCGCGGGCCGCGGTCCAGCTCGTCGTCGAGTTCCTCGGACATCGACTCGCCCGGCGGCGCGTGCCGCAGAAGAACAGCCATGGCACCTGAGCTCCTCCCCGAACGCCTCGACGACCTCGTGCGTGCGCGCATCGCGACGCGCACCACAGCCCCGACGGCTCCGGCGCTGGCCAGCGAGCTGGCGCCGTTTGCACCGACGCTGGCGGCGAGCCGGCGCTGGGAGTCCGAGATCGACGACGCACTCGAGCGGACGGGCCCGCGCGTCGGCGACGAGGTTCAACGGGAGCTCGCGACGCGCTTCGGCGGCGGCAAGCTACAATGGCAACCGCTCGTCACGAGGACCATCCCCGCACTCGCGCTCGGCGTCGCGGCCGACGACAAGCGCGCGATCGCACGCCTCGCGAAGCGTGAGGACTGGGCGGCGGCCGTCACGGCCCGCGCGCTCGGTCTCTGGCACGACGGCCCACCACCGCGCCTCGCCGCGGTCTGCGACGCGCTGGTCTGGCGCGGCCTCGGGCTCGCCGGAAAACCGAAGCGAACGCCACCCGAGGTCCGCTCGCACTTCGTGCACGAGATCCTCACCGCGGGCAGCGGCCCACCCGAGCGGCTCTTGCCGCTCCTCGCCGCCCGAGAGCTCGGCATCGTACGTGCCGACCTGCGCGCGCTGCGCGAAGCGCTCGTCCGGCGCTGGCTCTGCGGGCAGGCGTGGCACGCGACCGGAGCGGCGACCGTTAGCCCGGCCACGACGATCGGCGACTTCGCGTCGGCGGTTCGCGACTCCGCCGCGCACGCCACCGACGGCGTCTTCGGCGGACGCAAGGTGTTCATCTCGAGCTTGTGGAAGGGCATGCGCGCGCATCCGGCGTTCGGCGCGCTGACCCTCGACGAGTTCAAGGCCCAGCTGCTCGCCGCTCACAAGGCCGGCCTGCTCGCCCTCGCGCGCGCCGACCTGACCGCGGCCATGGACCCGAGCGCGGTCCGCGAATCCGAGACCTCGCACCTGGAGGCTCGTTACCACTTCGTCGAGCGAGGAGGTCTGTCGTGAGCATCGAGGTCCTCGACGCCGAGAGCGTCACCGACTGGTTGAACAACCTCTCGCACAGCCTGAGCGCCGGCGTGAGCGGCTCCGCGCGCGACAGCGTCGTCTCCGAGCTGCGCTCCACGGTCGGCGCCGAGCGGGCGCCGTTCCGCGGCCTCGCCACGCTCGCCCTGCTCGACGACTGCCTGCGCGTCGCGCACCTGGCCATCGAGGCCGACGGCGTGATCGACGACGAGGAGCTCGAGCGCATCCGGCCGCTCGCGCAGGTCGCCGCGCCGCGCTACTTCTCGATGCTCCACCAGTACGTCGCGTTCGGCGAGAGCGAGCTGAGCAGCAACGAGCTGATCGAGTTCATCCGCACGCATCGCGAGCATCGCGCCGAGGGCGCGTGGTGGGGCCTGCAGCTGTGCAAGCGCATCGCCACCGTCACGCAGAACGAAGGGCTCACCCGCGATCACGAGCGCATGCTCGTGCGCGTGATGGACGCGGTCTTCGCGGGCCGCAACTCGTCCAGCGAACGGGTCGCCCGGGAGAAGCTGCGCGGGCTCTTCGAGGTGCGCACGACCAACGGTGTCGATCCGCGCGCCGCGGCCTTCTGCCGGCCCGATGGCCCCGAGGTGTTCTCGTCCGTCGCGCACGGCTCGCAGATGTACGAGCGCGATCCGTTCGACGTCGACACCATCCACGCCGACGCGCGCGCCGTGTTCCACCGGCAGATCGAGCACGCCATCACGCCGTCGCACCACGACGCCGGCCACGGCCGCACGCTCCTCGTGCTCGGCACGGCCGGCAGCGGCAAGACGCATCTCCTGCGCGCGTTCCGCACGTCGGTGCACGAGGAGCGCCTGGGCTACGTCGGCTACCTGCAGATGTCGTCCGATGTCGGCGACTACTCGCGCTACGTCCTCACCAAGCTGATCGACTCGCTCGAGCGGCCGTACTACGCGCCCGATCTCAACGAGTCGGCCCTCCTCTACCTGAGCAACGGCCTCGCCGAGCACCATGGCGTGCTCACGTCCGCGGAGCTCGAGCGGCTCCGCACCGCCGAGCTCGATCCGGCGCAGCTGCCCTCGTTCATCGGCGGCATGGTCGATCGCCTGGTGCGCACCGAGGAGCTGTCGAACCTCGACAGCGATCTACTGCACGCCCTCCTGCTGCTCCAGCGCCGCGACCCGGCGTTGCAGCGCCGCATCGTGAAGTTCCTGCGCTGCGAATCACTGACGACGTACGAGCAGGGCCTGCTCGGCGGCCTCGCACCGCGGCTCAATCCCGAGGATCCCGAGCGCATGATCGTCCAGCTCGGGCGGCTCTCGTACGAGCTCCATCAGGCGGCGTTCGTGCTCCTGGTCGACCAGATCGAGGACGCGATCCCCGACGCGAAGGGGCACGAGCGCGTCCAGCGCGCGATCGACGCCGTCCGTCGGGTCGCCGACGCGCTGCCGTCCGCCGTCGTCGTGATCGCGTGTCTCGAGGACGTCTACGATCAGATCCGGCCCAGGTTGCACCAGTCGGTCATCGACCGGCTCGAGCGCGACCCGCCGCCCGCCCGGCTCACGGGCCGTCGCGGGCGCGAGGAGATCGAGGCCATGCTGGTGCGACGCCTCGAGCATCTGTACGACGCGCTCGACGTCGCGTGGCGCGACGACGATCCGCTGTTCCCGTTCGAGCCCGAGCACGTCGACGAGCTCACCAACCAGCGGGCGCGCGACTGCCTCACGTTCTTCCGCAAGTACCAGGAGCAATGCATCGCGGCGCGCGGGATCGTCGCGCCCGGGTTGCCGGCGCCGGTGCGCACGCCGACGCAGGTGACCCTCAACATCGACGAGCTCGAGCGTGCGTGGAACGACGCGCTGGTCTCCGCGAGCGCACCGCCCGAGGACGATGAGGACCTCCTGCGCCTGGTCGAGGCCGGGGTTCGCGCATGCGCGGAGGAAGCGGCGCTCGAGGCCCAGGTGACGTTCGACACCACGCCCCGGCCGCGGCTCACGATCGCGCAGCCGAACGCACCCACGCGCGTCGTCGAGTTCTGCAACCGCCAGGCGCAAGGCGGGCACCTCGGCAAGCAGATCGAGGCGCTTCGCAAGAGCGCTGCGCCCGGCGAGGTGGCCGTCGCGCTGCGCACGTCCGAGTTCTCGTTCGGGCCCAAGACCGCGACCGCCCGCTCCATCGGCGAGATGGTCAAGGCCGGCGGCTTCGCGCTGGCCGTCGAGGACGGGGACCTGCGGGCCATCGCCGCGTATGCCGCCTTCGCGTCCGCGCACAACCGCAAGCCGGAGCTCGGCGACTGGCGCCGGAAGTCGCGCCCGCTCGCCGGCCTCACCGTCCTGCGCAAGCTCCTCTCGCTCGAGAAGAGCGCGCGCCGCGCGTCGACGGCGAACGAATGGCCGCCGCCGCCGTCCGAGCCGGCGCCGGTGGTCATCGTCGACACGCCGCGCGCCGAGCTCGCGAAGCCCGCGCCCGCCGCAGCGCCCGGGCAGCTGCGCCTGGGTGCGACGCCGACGATGCGAAGCGAGCCCGTGACCCTCGACGTGCAGCAGTTCAAGGTGCACGCGGCCTTCCTCGGCACCACGGGATCCGGCAAGACGACCATCGCGCTCAACATCATCGAGCAGCTGCTCGCGCGCGGCGTGTCTGCGCTCCTGGTCGATCGCAAGGGCGACCTGGCGCGCTATGCGAGCAAGGCGTGGTGGGACGAGGTCCCGTCGGATCCGCAGGCCGCGGCGCGCAAGCGCGACCTGCGCGCGCGCGTCGACGTCGACCTGTACACCCCGGGCGAATCGAACGGCCGACCGTTGCGCATCCCGATCGTGCCCGCGGGCATGGACGAGATGACGACGCAGGAGCGCGACCAGACGGCCAAGACCGCGGCCAGCGGGCTCGCGGCGATGATCGGCTACGGCAAGGGCGAGTCACAACGAAAGCGCGAATCCATCCTGAAGAAGGCGATCGAGCTCCACGCGGACACGCAGGGCGCCAGCCTCGACGATCTCCTCGACACGATCTCGCGGCCCGATCCCGAGCTGCTCGCGGCGGTCGGGAACCTCACGCGCCACTTCGCCAACGTCGCCGAGGATCTGCAGATGCTGAAGATCCAGCGCGGCAACCTGCTCTCGGGAGACGGCGACGTGCTCGACGTGGCGGCGATGCTGACACCGCGCGACGGACGCGCGCGCCTCGCGATCGTCAGCGCTGTGGCGCTCACGGACACGTCGGTGCTGCAGTTCTTCGTCTCGCGCCTGCTGGTCGAGCTCGGCCGCATGGTCCGGCGGAACCCGCATCCCGAGCTGCGCACCGTCGCGTTCTTCGACGAGGCGGACATGTACATCCCGGCGATCTCGTCACCTCCGACCAAGGAGCCGATGTTCGAGCTCCTGCGGCGCGCGCGCTCGGGTGGCCTGGGCGTGATGCTCGCGACCCAGAACCCCGGCGACCTCGACTACAAGGCGCGCGACAACATCGCGACCTGGCTGGTCGGGCGCGTCGCGCAGGACCGCGCGATCGAGAAGATGAAGAACCTGCTCGCCAACTACCCCAACGTGGCGACGCGCCTGGCGACCCAGACCACCGGCGGATTCTTCCTGCTCAACTCGCAGCTGGTACCGCCGGCGCGGGAGTTACGCGCCGACGCCGCCCTGATGACGACCGCCCAGCTCCAGGAGCACGAGATCGCCGGCCTGGCGCTGGACACCGCCCGCCGCGCCCGCTGAGCGGCGCTCCGCCGACCGCCGACTGTCGTCGGCACCGGCAACCGGAGTTGCCGGCAACGCCGGCTGCGTGGGCCAGCCCACAACCCGACCCGGACTTCGTGGCCTTATGCCCCGCCCGGGTTGGCGCGGCGCGTGCTGAGGGCGCGCGCATGATTCGCACTGCCGGGAAGTTTCTAACCATCGCCTATCTGGTGACGGGCGCCGCCGCCTGTCTCGACGAGTCCGACCTCAAGCCGGGACAGACCGACATCAAGCAGGATCCGGATGGCAAGGATGACGCGTGGGGTCCGAGCGACGCCCCGAGCATCTTCAGCTCCGACCTCAACTACAAGATCGCCGAGCTCCCGCTGACCGGCGAGGCCTCGTCCATCCCGTGGGCCAGCAGCTACTGGCCGGTCTACCAGGACAGCATCAACTACAAGTGGGACGGCGCGCAGAGCGAGTCGACGTCGGCCAAGTACGGCCGCGCGTTCGGCGTCGCGGACGTCGAGACCGCGGTCTCGGCCAACCACGGCATCGACAACAACCGGAGCCGGAAGTCGTGCACCGCGACCTCGCAGTGCGACAGCAAGATCGGTGAGAGCTGCGCGATCCGCGCCGGCGCGACGTCGGGCTACTGCATCCCGACCTGGTGGGGCATCTGCCACGCCTGGAGCCCGGCCTCGATCCTCCTCCCCGAGCCGAAGTACCCGGTGACGCGCAACGGCGTCACGTTCAAGGTCAACGACATCAAGGCGCTCGTCACGCTGGTGCACAACAGCACCAGCAGCAAGTTCGTCGCGCTGCGCTGCAACGTCGACGCCGAGAACCCCACCAACGGCATCAACTTCGACAACTACGGCCGTCCGTCGCAGCTCGAGTGCGAGGACACCAACGCCGCGACGTACCACCTGCTCCTCACCAACTACCTCGGCATCCGCAAGCTGTCGTTCGTCGAGGATCGCACCTACGACGACGAGGTGTGGAACCAGCCGCTGCGCGGCTACCGCATCAAGAAGCAGGCCGAGATCACCGCGGCGGCGGCGAACCGCCTCATCGGCGTGACCACGACCGGTGGCATGACGGTCAACAAGAGCGGCACGGTCGCCAAGGACGCCTGGTCGCACCAGGGCTCGTTCCCGGTCACCGCGGGTAGCTCGGCCTCGGTCGTGATGACCGGCACCGGCGACGCCGACCTCTACGTGCACTTCGGCGCGCAGCCGACCGCCTCGACCTACACCTGTCGTCCGTACGGCGGCACGTCGGCCGAGCGCTGCGACGACCTCGTCGTCCCGGCGGGCGCGACGCAGATGTTCGTCTCGGTCAACGGCTACGCCGCGAGCAGCAACTTCAGCGTCGCCGTCACCACGGGTGGCTCGGCGCCGAGCGACTACCAGTTCAACCCGAACGCGCGCTACTTCTACGACGTCGAGCTCGAGGTCGACTACATCGGCGAGTCGGCGTCGAACATCGACGGCAACCTGGGCTCGACCATCAACCGCTACACCCACGTCGACAGCTACCGCTACGTCCTCGAGGTCGATGCCGAGCGGAAGATCATCGGCGGTGAGTGGGTCGGCGCGTCGAAGACCGCCCACCCCGACTTCCTGTGGCTGCCCACCGGCGTGCGCGGCGCGTCGGTCGCCGGCGGCAAGATCACCTACGCCAACGTGAAGTCGCTGCTCGACGAGTCGCTCATCCCGCCGGGTGGCATGCCGCCGGGTCCGGGCACCGAGAAGACCGTCAACGAGACGGGCACGCTCGCCAAGTCGGCGTGGAAGCACTACGGCCCGTTCAACGTGGCCCAGGCGAAGACGCTGACCGCGACGCTGACCGGCACCGGCGACGTCGACCTCTACGTCCGCAAGGGCGCGCAGCCGACGCTGACCAGCTACGACTGCCGCCCGTACGCGAGCGGTTCGAGCGAGTCGTGCTCGCTCGTCGGTCCCGGCGCGGTGTACGTGTCGGTCAACGGCTACGCCACGACGAGCGACTACCAGCTGGCGATCAAGTACACCGAGGGCAGCGGCACGGTCACGCCGCCGCCGGTGCCGAGCGAGCACCTCAACACGACGGGCTCGGTCGCGCAGGGTGAGATGAAGATGTTCCAGATGAACGTGGCCGCCGGTCAGAAGCTCGTCGTGCGCACCACGTCGTCCGTCGACGTCGACCTCTACGTCCAGCTGGGCGCGGCGCCGACCACGGACGCGTACCTGGCGCGCGGTTACACCGAGAGCGGCAACGAGACCGTCACGCTGACGGCGTCGTCGAGCGGCACGCTGTTCATCGGCGTGCATGGCTACGCGGCCGGCAGCTTCACGCTGCGGACCGCGGCCAACTGAGCCGCCGCCCGGGTCGGGGCTAGACCCGCTCGATGCGCGCCGGCACGTGTTTGTGCCAGGGCGTACCGACGAACGGATCGCGATCCTCGGACGCGGTCAGCTCGTTGGGAGCGACGCCGGTGACGTGCTCGTCACCGGCGTTTCCGTTTTCGGTGGGCCCGGACGGATAGCCGAGACCGAGGCCGTTGGGGAGCGCGAGGTGACCGCGCTGCATCGACGGCGTCACCTCGACGGCGACGACGACCGAGTCGCGGCGTGTCGTGAGCCGCACGCTGTCGCCGTTGCCGACGCCGAGCGCGGCCGCGTCCTCGGGGCTGACGCGGAGGGCGCCGCCGGCGTCCTTCTTGCGCCAGGTGGGGTCGCGCATGATGGTGTTGGCGGTGAACGAGCGGCGCTCGCCGGCGGAGAGCACCATCGGGAAGGCGGCGTCGTGCGGAGTCGCGGACGAGGCCGGCGACGCGAGCACGCGGCCGAGCTCGTCGAGCAGGTCGGGGAGATCGAGGTGAATCTTCTTGTCGGGCGTGGCGATGCGCTTCAGGACCTCGCCCCATTCGTCGACGGCGAACACGATCGCCGACGGGCCGGCGAGGATGCGGTCGAACATCTGGCCCGCGATGTCGAACGGCGTGCCCTCGAACCCGGCGCGCTCGAGCGACGCCGGCGCCGCCATCGCCGCGCGCAGCGCGATGCCGAACAGAACCGCGCCTTCGCGCTGTGACTCCGGGACGTCGAGCGTGCGGTAGAGGATCACCGGCGCGAGGTGCGTGAGCTTGGGGTCGGGGAGGACCTTCTGCATGAACGCCGCGATGTACGCGGCGCGGCCGAGCTTCGCGGCGGCGCGCAGCGGGGCGAGGACATCTTCGGTGATCGCGCCGAGGGCCTCGCACAGGCGCGCGTGGATCTCCGCCTCGGGGAGCGGGCCCGGCTCCTGCTGCGGCGGCGGAAAGAGGCGCGCGCGCAGGTGGAAGCAGTTCTGCGGGAAGTCGAAGTTGAAGAACGTGGCCTCGGCCTTCTCGAACTGCGTCGCCGCGGGCAGGATGTAATCGGCGAGCCGCGCGGTCTCGGACATGGCGACGTCGATCACGACGACGGTGTCCAGCGCGCGCAGCGCCTCGCGCATCCGCTTGGAGTCGGCGAGCGAGTGCGCCGGGTTGGCGGCCTCGACGATCATCGCGCGGTACCGCTTCGGGTGATCCGTGAGGATCTCGTCGGCGATCACGTTGCACGGCACCAGGCCGCTCACGATGCGCGCGCCGACCACGGGGCTCGGCTGCGCCGAGGCGCCTCCCCACAGCGGGACCAGCGTGGTCGGGATGAAGTGCGTGCCCGGCTTGCCGATCGAGCCGGTGAGCATGACGAGCAGCTTGTGCAGGTAGCTCACCAGCGTGGAGTGCTGGTTCATCTGCACGCCGAGATCCTCGAAGCTCGCGAAGGCGCGTGCTCCGGCGATGGCGGTTGCGGCCGCGCGCACCTGCGCCTCCGGGACGCCGGCGCGCTCGCAGCACGCGGCGACGTCGACGCCGCGCAGGGTCGCGAGCACGGGATCGGCGCCGACGGTGTGCGCGTCGAGGAACGCGCGATCGACCTTCTCGTCGACGACGAGGATGGCGAGGATCGCGGCGAGCAGCCACGCGTCGCCGCCCGGCCGCACCTGCAGGTGGAGGTCGGCCATCTCCGCGGTCTCGGTGCGGCGCGGATCGATCACGATGAGCGTGCGCGCGGGATCGGCGGCGAGCTCCTTGAGCGTGACGCGCGCCCGCGGGATCGAGTGCGAGTGCCACGGGTTCTTGCCGAGGAAGAGCGCGACGTCGCAGTGCTCGAAGTCGGCGCGCGTGCTCGACCCCATCATGCGGTCGCTCACCCAGAACTCGCCGGTCTTCTCCTGTGCGAGCGCGCTCGAGCGGTACCGCGAGCCCAGCACGCGCCGGGTCGCCGTCGCATAAGCGCCGGGCAGGTGATTCCCCTGCCCTCCACCGCCGTAATAGAAGATGGTGTCGCCGCCGTGCGTGTCGCGCACCGCCGCGAGGCGCGCCGCGACTTCACGGATCGCGGTGTCCCAGTCGATCGCCTCGTAGGTGCCGTCGGGGCGGCGGCGCAGCGGCGTCATCACGCGGTCGCGCGCGTGCTGGTACAGGTTGAGGCGGTGCGGCTTCTCACACGCGTAGCCGCGCGACGCGGGATGTTGCTTGTCGCCGCGGAAGCGCACGAGCTGTCGACCGTCGTCGCCGCCCAGCTCCACCTCCAGGCCGCAGTTGCACTCGCACAGGATGCAGGCCGTCGACTTCCATTCCGACATCCTGGGAGGGTCGACAATCTAGTCTTTTTATGCAACCATTTTTCGGTGCGAACGCGCTTCGACGACGAGAAGTGCTCCATCGCCCGCTCCCTCGAGGTGCTCGGCGACTGGTGGACCTTGCTCGTGGTGCGCGAGGCGTTCCTCGGAACGCGGCGCTTCGCCGACTTCGAGACCAACCTCGGGATCTCGAAGAACATCCTGTCCGCGCGGCTCGATCACCTCGTGTCGCACGGCGTGCTCGCGAAGGTGGACGCCGGCGTACACGGCACGCGCTTCGAGTACGAGCTCACCCCGATGGGCAAGGATCTGGTGATGGTGATGACGGCGCTGCGCCAGTGGGGCGATCGCTGGATCTTCGGTGAAGGGAACGAGCCGGTGCTCGTGATCGATCGCCGCACCGGCAAGCCGATCCCGCGACAGATCATTCGCGGTGAGGACGGCACAGCGTTGCGCGGCAAGGATCTCGAGGTGCGACTCGGTCCCAACCCGCCTGATCGCAGACGCCGCGCTTGACACGTCGGCGCGCGACGCGATACCCGATCGGACTCTGACAACTTGATCGTCGCCCGGGTGCCGCGAGGCATAACGGGGAAGCCGGTGAGAGTCCGGCGCGGTGCCGCCACTGTGATTGGGTCGTGACGACCCACAGCCAGACACCTACCCGAGCGACGAGTCCACGAGCTCCGAGGAGGAGTTACATGGCGAACGCTACGAGCGGTCCGCGCGCTACGGACCCGAGCACCACGAAACCGATCGATCGATTGTCGCGCTACCTGGAGAAGCTGCAGCACGCAGGCTTCTTCGGGAAGGTGGTCGTGACCTTCCAGCACGGGAAGGTGTGCGACGTGCGCATCGAGGAGACCAAGAAGCTGGAGGAGCTGTAACCGCTCGCTCTGCCATCACTGACATCGCCGTCCGGGGTCGTCGAAGCACTCGAGCCCCTTCTCGCCTTCATCCGAGGAGGACTCCGTGTTTCATCGCGCCCAGGTTTCGTCTGCGTTCCTGTTTGCGTCTCTGTCTGCGTCCGCGTTCGCGTTCGCCGCGGCGTGCGGCGACAACGACGCGCCCGCCGATCTCGCGCACCGCGCCTACGTCGTCAGCCAGCGATCCGACGAGCTGACCGTCATCGACACCGAGGCGCATCGCGTGATCGGCCAGGTCGCGACGGGCGGCCTCGCGAATCACATGGCCGAGGTGTCGGCGGACCTCGGGAAGGTCTTCGTGGTGTCGTCGGCGACCGACGAGGTCGTCGTGATCGACGCGCGCTCGCTCGAGGTCACGAACCGCATCCACGTCGACGGGCATCCGACGCACATCTCGGGTAGCCGCGACGGCACGCTGTTCGGGCTGGTGGCCGAGGACCGCGGTGAGGTCGTGTTCCTCGATCCGGCGGCGGAGACGGTCGTGGCGCGCGTGCCCGGCATGATGACGCCGCACTTCGTGCGCTGGAGCGAGGACGGCGCGAGCGCGTACGTCGCCAACATCGGCGGGCATCACGTGTCGCGTGTCGACCTGGCGACGATGCAGATCGCCGAGCAGATCGTGCTCGACGGGTTCGACGCACAGACCGAGGCGCCGGGCGAGGGCGGGTTCGCCGACGCGCAGATCGATCGCGAGGGCATGATGTGGGCGGCGCACAACCGCACCGGTCGCGTGCTGGTCTACGACACGCGCGCGCAGCGGAAGATGGCGGAGCTCGCGGTAGGCGAGCGGCCGTGGATCGCGTTCGCGGAGCATCCGTTCACGGAGGTGCCGCTGCGCCACCTGGTGCCGAGCTTCGGTGACCGGCTGGTGACGCTCATCGACGGGCCGGCGCGCTCGGTCGTGACCTCCTTGCCGGGCGACGAGGAGGCGTACGGCGTGAACTTCTCGTCGCTCACGCCGGATCGGGCGTTCGTGATGAACCGCGTGCGCGCCGACGTCGCGGTGGTGGACACGGCGCGCGGCGAGATCACGGGGCGCATCCCGGTCGGTGGCAACACCGAGACCGCGGCGACCACGGCCGACGGCCGCTGGATCATCGCGGCGGTGTCGGGCGCGGATCGCGTGGTGGTCATCGATCCGACGACGGCGCGCGTCGTCTCGGAGATCGAGGGCGTCGGCCGGTATCCGTGGTCGGTCACGATCCCGGGCGGCCAGAACTACTGCCACTGAGCCCAGCGCAGCGAAGCGGAGCCCAGATGATGCGTGTGCTGACCTCGTGCGTGCTCGCGGCGATCACCGCCGTCGTCGCGTCCTGTCGTGGGGGGACGCCCGAGGGTGCGGCCGCGGGCGATCCGGCGCGCGTGGTCAGCCTGCACGACGTGACGACCGAGATGGTCGTCGCGCTGGGCGCGACCGACCAGCTGGTCGGCGTCGCCGCGCCGGTCGACACGACGCCGGAGGTCGAGCGCGCGCTCGCGGGCGTGCCGCGCGTCGGCGAGCCCGAGTCGATCATGGCGACCCGGCCTGACGTGGTGCTCGGGCTCGGCATCGTCGCCGAGCAGAGCCCCGAGCTGGTCGCACGGCTGCGCGAGGCGGGCATCGACGTCGTGCTCGGCGATCCCGCGACCGTCGACGACGTGCTCGCGCTGACCGAGGACATCGCACGCCGTGTCGGCGTCGACGGTGCGCCCCTGGCCGCGTCGCTGCGCGCGCGCGTGGCCGCGCTGTCGGTGGCGCGGCGGGCGTCGACGGGAGCCGCCGGGTCGCAGCCGCGGCGCGTGTTCGTCTACGACTGTTGCGATCCGCCGTTCACGGCCGGACGCAAGACCGTCGAGCACGAGTTACTCGCGCGCGCCGGCGGCGTGAACCTGTTCGCCGACCTCGACGCCGACTGGGCCCACGTCTCGTGGGAGGAGGTGGTCGCGCGCCGGCCCGAGCTCATCGTCGTGCACGACTATCGCTGGGACGGCCAGGGCGACGTCGACGAGAAACGTCGCGCGCTGGCCGCCATCCCGTCACTCGCGAATGTTCCCGTGGCCGTGGTGCCACTGGGAAGCGTGCTGGGCGGCCTGCGGAGCATCGACGGACTCGAGCGCCTGCGCGCAGCGATCGCGCGGCCCGAAACCGAAACCCAGTCCGCATCCGCATCCGCATCCGCATCCGCATCCGCGCCTGCATCCGTGGAGGTCGCGCGATGACGCGGGACGTGATCGCTCCCCACGTTGCGCCTGCGCCTCCTCGCCGCGCGATCTCCGCCGTTGTGGTCCTGGCGGCCGCCCTCGTCGGCCTGGCCGTGCTCGCCGCGTGCATCGGGCCCGCCGGCTGGCGCGCCCCGTGGAACTGGGACGCCATCGTGCTCGAGCTGCGCGCGCCGCGCGTGGCCCTCGGCGCCGTCGTCGGCGCATCGCTCGCGATCGCAGGCCTCGCCTTGCAGGTCCTCCTCCACAACGATCTCGCGGAGCCGTACGTGCTCGGCCTCTCCGGCGGCGCGTCCGCCGGGGCCGTGATGTCACTCGCGCTCGGCGCGCTTCCACCCGGCGTCGGCGCCGCGGCCGGCGCCGTCGTCGCGGCCACGCTCGTGCGCGGCATCGCGCGCGGACCGTTCGATCCCTCACGCCTCCTCCTCGCGGGCATCGCGCTCGGCGCCGTCGGCTCTTCCATCACAGGCCTCATCCTCGCCGCCGCGCCGCCCGAGCGCCTCATGCGCGCCGCGACCTTCTGGCTCTTCGGCGGCCTCGGCACGCCCCACTGGCGAGCCGTGCTCGTACCGGCGCTCGTGCTCGTTCTCGCCGCTGCATGGATGCTCGGCCGCGCCGAACGTCTCGATCGCCTCGGCCTCGGCGCCGACACCGCGACCGCCCTCGGCGTCGATGTTCCGCGCCTTCGTCGCGGCGTGCTCGGCGCCGTCGTCGCGCTCACCGCAGCCACCGTCGCGGTCGCCGGCATGGTCGGCTTCGTCGGCCTCGTCGCGCCGCACGTCGCGCGCCGCTGGGTCGGCGCCTCCGTGCGCCGCTGCCTCCCCGCCGCCGCCCTCGGGGGCGCGGCACTGGTGATCCTCGCCGACCTCGCCGCGCGCGCCGCCATCGCGCCACGCGAAGTTCCCGTCGGCCTCGTCACCGCCCTCGTCGGCGGCCCCTTCTTCCTCTGGCAGCTCCAGCGGAGGACCGCATGAGCGTCGTCGCGGTACGTGGGCTCGCGGTCGGCCGCGGCGTTGCACCGGTCCTGCGCGACATCGAGCTCGTCGTCGCGCGCGGTGAGCGCGTCGCGCTCGTCGGTGGCAATGGCAGCGGCAAGACGACGCTCTTGCGCGCCCTCGCCGGGATCGATCCGCCGCGCGCGGGCAACATCACGTGGAGCGGCGCGCCGCTGCCGCGCGGGACGGCGCGCGTGGGGACGGTGGGCGTGCTGTTCCAGGGCGAGCCCGCGTCGGCGCTCGACGTGCGCACCATGATCACGCTGGGGCTCGCGCTCGACGGGCCCCCCGGCGACGAAGCGCGCCACCGCGTCGACGACGTCATCGCGACCGCCGGGCTCGAGCGCTTCGCCAGCCGCGCGTGCGCCACGCTCTCCGGCGGTGAGGCGCAGCGCGCGCTCCTCGCCCGTGCGCTGGTCGCGCGACCGGGACTGCTGCTGCTCGACGAGCCGACGAACCACCTCGACCCCGCGCGGCAGGCCGCCTTGCTCGAGACGCTCGACCGGCTGCGCGGCCAGTGCGCCGTCGTGCTCGCAACCCACGATCTCGGCCTCGCGGCGACCTGCGATCGCGTCGTGCTCCTCGCGCACGGCCGCATCGACGCGGTGGGCGTGCCCGCCAACGTGCTCACACCGTCGCGCCTCGCCGCCGCGCTCGGCGTCGTCGTCCGCCGTGTCGACGATCCGCACGGTGGCCCGCCGTTCCTGCGCGTCACCGGAGCCGCGTCATGAAGACCGGCATCTTGATCGTCGGTCACGGCAGCCGCGACGCCGCCGCGAACGCCGAGCTCGCCTCGATCATCGCGACCCAGCGGGCGCGTCACCCCGACGCGCTCGTGGCGCACGCGTTCCTCGAGCTGGCCGAGCCGACGCTCGCGCCTGCGCTCCACGAACTCGCCCGCCGCGTCGATCGCGTCGTCGTCGTGCCGCTGCTGCTCTTCGCCGCCGGCCACGTGAAGAACGACGTCCCGCTCGCCCTCGAGCGCGCTCGCCGCGCCGCGCCGCACGTGCCCTTCATCGCCGCCCGGGCCCTCGGCGTCCACGCCGGCCTCGTCGAGCTCGCCGCCGCCCGCGCGCGCGCCGCGCTCGGCGACACCGACCCGGCGCAGGCGGCGCTCGTCGTCGTCGGCCGCGGCGCCAGCGACCCCGACGCCAACGCCGAGCTCTGCCGGCTCGCGCGCCTCGTCGGCGAGAAGCTCGGCACAGGCTGGGTCTTGCCGGCCTTCTGCGGCATCACGACCCCGAAGGTCGAGGACGCGCTCGAGCTCGCCGCGCGCACACGCCCGGCGCGCCTCGTCGTCCTGCCGTATTTGCTCACCGCCGGCCGCCTCGTCGAGAAGCTGCGCACGCAGGTCGACGCCGCGCGCGCCCGCGCGCCGTGGTTGCGCGCCGAGCTGGCCGCACACCTCGGCGACGACGCGCTCCTCCACGACGCCATCGACGAACGCATCGCCGGCGCGCTGGCCGGCGTCGCGCCCCTGCCGTGCGACACGTGCCAGTACCGCGTGCCGATCGGCAAGGTCGCCGAGGTCGGCGGCCTCCGCGCGCTCCTCTGGAGCGTCCGCCACGGCGTCACGCACAGCCAGGCGATGCCGCACGTGCACGCCCACAAGCCGATCCGCAAGCACGTGCTCGTGTGCGGCAACGCCGACTGCGCCACCCGCGGCAGCGTCGCGCTCCTCGTCGCTCTCCGCCGCCACGTGCGCGACGCGGCGCTCGGCGACCACGTCCGCGTCACGCGCACGTCGTGCCTCGGTCGCTGCGGCGAGGGGCCGACCGTCGCGGTCTATCCCGACGGGGTCTGGTACCGCGGCGTCGGCGCCGGTGACGCGGGTGAGCTCGTGCGCGAGCACGTCGTCGGCGACCGCCTCGTCGCCCGCCTCGTCGATCAGATCGTCCAGTGACGCAACCGAACGGAGCAAACGGAGAAGCCATGGCTTGCCACGAGATCGCTGCCCTTCGCCTGGGGCTCATGCGCGTCCTCGGACGCGACGACGCCGCCGAGCGTGCCCACGAGCTGGCCGAGCTCGGTGATCGCCCCGACGCGACCTTGCGCTCGCTCTGCGACGCCGGCGACCTCGCCACGATCGGGCGCGCGTTCGACACCGCGCTGGCCACGCTCGAGGAGAGAGTCGCCGGCACCGGCCCCGACGATCCGCAGCTGCCGTACCTGCGCACGCTGCTCGTCCTCAACCGCAAGGTCGAGCTCGAGCTGCGCCATCACGTGCAGGCGCTCACGCACCTCTATCGCGACCTCGACACGATGCACGACTTCGTGCACGAGCTCTATCCCGCTCCGGCCGCGGCGGCCGAGGCCGAGGCCGACTGATGGCGACCGCGCGCTTCGCACGCGTCGCGGCGGCGCAACCGTTCGGCGAGGGCACGCGTTTGCTCGAGCTCGTCCCCGACGAGCCGCTCGGCTTCGTCGGCGGGCAGTACGTCATCGTCGACACCGGCAAGACGCTGCCCGGCGGCAAGGCGTGCAAGCGCGCGTACTCGGTGCTCTCGTGCGACGGCGCGCAGGATCGCTTCCGCCTCGCCGTGAAGCGCATCCCGGGCGGCGTGGCGTCCGGCCACCTGCACGAGGTCGAGGTCGGCGCGACCGTCCAGTTCAGCGGTCCGTGGGGCAAGCTCGCGCCCGCCGACGGCGCCGCTGGCCGCACGCTCGTGCTCGCCACCGACACCGGCATCACCGCCGCGCTCGGGCTGGTGCAGAGCGCCCGCTTCCGACCGCTTGCGCCCGCGACGCTCTTCGTCTGGCTCGAGCCGCCCGGCGACGGCTTCCTCCCGCGCGCGCTGGTGCGCGAGATGCTGCCGGGCGACCTCGGCGAGGTGCGCTTCGGCGAGCTGCCACCGGTCGGCGACGCGTCGCGCATCGCCCCGGCGCGCGCGATCCTGCGCGAGCTCCTCCACGCCGGCGCGCTCGGCCAGGCCTTCATCGCCGGCGACGGGCTCGTCAACTACGCGCTCCTCGACGAGCTGGTCGCCGCGGGCGTCGCCGCGACCCGCGACAGCGTCGAGTCGTTCTTCAACATGCCGAAGAAGAGCCCGTGAACGTGGCCGTCCCACCGCGCGATCGACGCGGCCTCCGCACCGGCTTCACGACCGGCGCGTGCTCGGCCGCGGCCGCGAAGGCGGCGGCGCGGTTCCTCGTGCGCGGCGACACCCTCACCGCGATCGAGACGACGCTGCCCAACCGCTCGCACGTGACGTTCCCGCTCGCGCGCCTCGAGCGCATCGGCGCGCTCGCCCGCTGCGGCATCGTGAAGGACGCCGGCGACGACCCCGATTGCACCCACGGCGCCGAGCTCGTCGCCGAGGTCGAGCTGCGCGACGCGCCTGGCATCGAGCTGCGCGGCGGCGACGGGGTCGCCACCGTCACGCGCCCCGGGCTCGGCCTCGACGTCGGCGGCTCCGCGATCAACCCGGTGCCGCGCCGGAACATCACCGAGATGGTGGCGGAGGAGCTCGCGGGCGGCGGCGCGATCGTCACCATTCACGTGCCGCGCGGCGAGGAGATGGCGAAGGAGACGAGCAACGCGCGCCTTGGCCTCCTCGGCGGCATCTCGATCCTCGGGACCACCGGGATCGTGCAGCCGTACTCGACGGCGGCGTGGAAGGCGAGCGTGGTGCAGGAGATCGATGTCGCCGCGACGGCCGGCGCGCGCACGCTCGTGCTCACCACCGGCGGCAAGTCGGAGCAATACGCGATGGCGCTCCATCCCGAGCTGTCCGCGCACGCGTTCGTGCAGGTCGGCGACTTCATCGGCGTGGGGCTCAAGCAGTGCGCGCGGCGCAGCGTCGGGCGCGCCGTCATCGTCGGGATGATCGGCAAGCTGTCGAAGATGGCGGGGGGGCGGATGCAGACCCACCAGGCCGGCTCCGACGTCGACCTCGGCCTGCTCGCCGACCTCGCCGCAGAGGCCGGCGCCGACGCCGCGCTCGCCGGGCAGATCCGCGCCGCCAACACCGCGCGCCACGTCCTCGAGCTGACGCGCGCCGCCGGCATCGGGGCGCTGCCCTCGCTCATCTGCGCGCGCGTCGCCCTTGCAGCACGCCGTCACACCGGCGGAACCCTCGAGGTCCACGCGCTGCTCGTCGATTTCGGCGGCGCGCTGCTCGGCCGCTCACCGGAGATCACGCCATGAACGACATGCGCCAGATGACCGCCCTCGGCCGCCGGATCGAGGACGAGAGCTTCGCCATCATCGACCGCGAGGTCGGCGCGCACACGCTGCCGCCGGCGGCGTGGCACGTGGTGCGCCGCGTGATCCACGCGACCGCCGACTTCGAGTTCCTGCACCTCGTGCACGTCCATCCCGACGCCATCGCGTCGGGCATCGCCGCGCTGCGCGCCGGGCGCCCCGTCATCGCAGACGTGAAGATGATCGCCGCCGGCGTGAGCGAGGAACGACTCGCCGCGCGCGGCTCGGCGCTGCGCTCCTACATCTCCGACGACGACGTGATCGCCGCGGCCCAGGCCTCCGGCTCGACACGCGCCATCGAGTCGATGCGCAAGGCCCATCGCCTCGGCGAGCTCGACGGCGCGATCGTGGCGATCGGCAACGCGCCCACCGCGCTCCTCGAGATCGTGCGGCTCGCGCGCGAGGAAGGCGTCCGCCCTGCGCTCGTCGTCGGCGTACCCGTCGGCTTCGTGTCGGCGGCCGAGTCGAAGGACGCCTTGATCGCGTCGGGGCTTCCGTCGATCGTCGCGCGCGGTCGCAAGGGCGGCAGTCCGGTGGCCGTCGCGATCCTGCACGCCCTCCTCCTGCTCACCACGGAGGCGCCGTGAAGCACCGCGCGGTCACCGTGGTCGGCATCGGCGACGACGGGTGCGTCGGGCTGTCGGCGCGCGGCCGCAACGCGATCGCCGCGGCGCAGGTGCTCGTCGGTGGCGAGCGGCACCTCGCCTTCGTCCCGGAGTTCTCCGGCGAGCGCATCGTCGTGAAGGGCGGGATGGCCGCGGTGCTCGAGCGCGTGACGGCCGCCGCCGAGGACGCCAACGTGTGCGTGCTCGCCTCGGGCGACCCGCTCTTCTTCGGGATCGGCGCCGCGATCGTCGAGAAGGTCGGGGCCGCGCACGTCGAGATCATCCCGCAGCCCAGCTCGATGCAGCTCGCGTTCGCGCGCGCCGGCCTGCGCTGGGAGGACGCCGCGATCGTCTCCGTGCACGGCCGCCCGCTCGCGGGCGTGGTCACGCGCCTCCGTGCGCGAGGCAAAGCCGCGCTGCTGACCGACGGCGAGAGCTCGCCCGCGCGGATCGCGGCGCACCTCGTCACGCATGGCGACGCCGCCTGGCGGGCCTGGGTGTGCGAGCGCCTCGGCGGCCCCGGCGAGCGCGTGCGCGCGTTCGCGTCGCTCGACGAGCTCGCGGCCGTGGCCGACATCGATCCGCTCAACGTGCTCCTCCTCGAGCGCACCGAGCACTCCGGTCGGGCGTGGCGTCCGCCGCCCGCGATCCCGTTCCTCCCCGAGGAAGACTTCGCGAAGCGCGTCCCCAAGCTCGGGCTCATCACCAAGCGCGAGATCCGGCTCCTCTCGATCGCCGCGATGTCGCTCGCGCCCGACGCCGTGGTCTGGGACGTCGGCGCCGGCTCCGGCTCGGTCGCGATCGAGGCCGGCCTGCTGGCACCGCTGGGCCAGGTCTTCGCCGTCGAGGTCGACCCCGACTGCGTCGCCATGGCGCGCGACAACGCACGCGCGCACGGCGCCGACAACGTCACCGTCGTCGCCGGCCGCGCGCCCGACGCGCTCGCCGACCTGCCCGACCCCGACGCGGTCTTCGTCGGCGGCTCGAAGGGCAGCATGGCCGCGATCGTCGACGTCGCGCTCGCGCGCCTGCGACCGCGCGGCCGGCTCGTCGTCAACGCGATCACGCTCGACAACGCCGCCGAGGTCTACCAGGCGCTTCGTGCGCGCGGCCTGACGCCCGAGGTCACGCTCGTCCAGATCTCGCGCGCCGAGCCGCTCGCGACATACCTCCGCTACGACGCGCTCAATCCCATCCAGATCTTCGCCGTCACGCGACCGGAGCCCACATCCACATGACGTACGGAACCCTGCACGGCGTCGGCGTCGGCCCCGGCGCGCCCGATCTCATCACGCTGCGCGCGCACGCGATCCTGCGGCGCGCGCCCGTGCTCGCGCTGCCACGCAGCTGCGACTGGGGAGGATCGAAGGCGTGGGAGATCGTCGAGCCGACGCTCGGCGCGATCGACGGCCAGGAGCGGATCTTCCTCACGTTCCCGATGAGCAAGGATCCCGAGCGGCTCAAGCCCGCGTGGGAACAGGCGATGGTGCAGATCGGCGCGCGCCTCGAGCGCGGGCTCGACGTCGCGTTCGTCACCGAGGGCGACCCGTCCCTGTTCAGCACGTTCATCTACTTGCAGCGCGAGGCGCCGCAGCGCTGGCCCGGCGTGCGGATCCAGGTCACGCCCGGCGTGTCGTCGGTGATGGCGGTACCGGCCGTGACCGGCGTGCCGCTCGCCGACGGTCAGGAGCGCATCGCGATCCTGCCCGGCACGTGCGGTCTCGACGACCTCGACGACGTGCTCGCACGCTTCGACACGGTCGTGCTCATGAAGATCGGCCCCGAGATGCCGCGCGTGATCGACGCCATCGAGCGCGCTGGACTGCTCGACCGCGCGGTCTACGTGTCGCGGGCCACCATGGCCGACCAGCGCATCGCGCGCGACCTGCGCGCGGTCGGCGGCGAGCGCGGCGACTGCTTCGCGATGGTCGTCGTCGCGCGCAAGGAGCGTAGCGGCGTGCTCGCCGGCGATGTCCCGCCGCGCGATGCCGTGGCCGGAGGGCTCGCATGAGACGGCCCTATGCCATCCACGTCATCACGCGCCACGGCCTGGCGATCGGCGCGAAGCTCGCCGCGGCGCTTCCCGGCGCCGACCTCTTCGTGTCGAAGCGGCTCGAGGCGCCCGCCGGCGCGCACGCGTTTGCGCTGCCGATGGGCCCGCACCTCGAGGCCACGTTCGCGGCGTACGACTGCCACGTCTTCGTGATCAGCGTCGGCGCGGTCGTGCGCATGATCGCGCCGCTGCTCGTCGACAAGAAGGTCGACCCCGCCGTGGTGTGCGTCGACGACGACGCGCGGTTCGCGATCTGCGCGCTGTCGGGCCACGTCGGCCGCGGCAACGACTTCACGGATCGCATCGCCACGGCGCTGGGCGCCACGCCGGTCGTGACAACCGCGTCCGACGTGCGCGGGACGCTCACCGTCGACATCCTCGGGCGCGACCTGGGCTGGACCCTCGACGACCCCGACCGCAACGTCACGCGCGGCTGCGCCGCCGTCGTGAACGCCGCGCCGGTCGCGTTCGTGCAGGAGACCGGCGAGCCCTCGTTCTGGCCCGAGGACAAGGCGCTGCCCGACGGCGTCCGGTACGCCACGTCGCTCGACGCGGTGGACCCGGCGAGCTTCGAGATCCTGCTCGTCGTGAGCGACCGCGAGCTCGCCCGGAGCCATCCGGCGCACTGGGCCAACGCGGTCATCTACCGCCCGCGCAGCCTCGTGGTCGGCATCGGCTGCGACCGCGGCGCGCCGGCCGACATGGTCGAGCGCGGCCTCCACGCCGTCCTCGCCGAGCATCAGCTGTCGCCGCGCTCGATCCGCGCCGTCGCCACCGTCGACCAGAAGGCCGACGAGCCGGCGATCCTCGAGCTCTGCGACCGCTTCGGCTGGCCGCTGCAGATCTTCACGCCGGACGTGCTCGACGCCGTCCCCGGCATCGAGACGCCGTCGGAGACCGTGAAGAGACACGTCGGCACCCGCGGCGTCGCCGAGCCTGCCGCCCTCGCCGCCTCGGGTGCCACGCACTTGCTCGTCCCCAAGCGCATCTACACCGAGCCCGGCGCCGGACGCTCGATGACCATCGCGGTCGCCCGCGTGCCGTTCGCCCCGCGCGCCGAGCCGACGAACGGAGCAGCTCATGTCTGACCAGACCGGCGGCGGCATCCTCTACGTGGTCGGCATCGGCCCCGGCGCGCACGATCACACCACGCCCGCGGCGCTCGCCGCGATCGCCGACGCCGACGTCATCGTCGGCTACACGACGTACATCAAGCTGGTGAAGCACCTCATCGCGGGCAAGGAGGTGGTGCGCACCGGCATGACCGAGGAGATCGCGCGCGCACGCGCGGCCGTCGAGCGCGCGAAGGCCGGCGCCAAGGTCGCGCTGGTCTCGTCGGGCGACGCCGGCGTGTACGGCATGGCGGGCCTGGTCTTCCAGGTGCTCGGCGACATCGGCTGGAAGCGCGGTGACTCACCCGAGCTGCGCATCATCCCGGGCATCACGGCGCTCAGCTCGTGCGCGTCACGCGTCGGCGCGCCGCTCGTCCACGACTTCTGCGCCATCTCGCTGTCGGATCTGCTGACGCCGTGGCCGGTGATCGCGCGCCGCATCGAGGCGGCAGCCGCGGCCGACTTCGTCGTCGGGCTGTACAACCCGGCGAGCGGCCGGCGCACGCGCCAGATCGTGGAGGCCCAGGCCATCCTGCGCCGTCATCGCGCCGGCACCACGCCGGTCGCGCTCGTGAAGAGCGCGTACCGCAAGCTCGAGCACAGCGTGCTGACCGACCTCGACACGTTCCTCGACTACGAGATCGGGATGCTGACGACCGTGCTGGTCGGCTCGTCGAACACCTACGTCTACGAGGGCTACATGGTCACGCCACGCGGCTATCGCAACAAGTACACCGAGGACGGCGAGGTTCGCGCCGGACAGCGCCCCGGCCATTCGCTGGTGGTGGAGTCGTGACGCGCATCGGGCGTCTCGCCGGCGCGCTGCTCGTCGAGGCGAGCGGCGCCTGGTACCTCGTCGGCCACCTCAAGCAGCCATGCGACTTCGCGGCGTCCGGCTTCGCGGCGCCTGTGGATCTGGACGCGCGCGCGCCCACCGGCCTCCGTCTCGAGGCGATCGCGCCGGTGACCATGGCCGCGCCATGGCTCGAGCTCGACGTCGACGGCGACGCCGTGATTCCACTTTGCGCGCGTCGCCTCGTCATCGAGCGCACCGGCCTCGTCAGCGAGCGACTCTGGCGCCTCCTCACCGAGACCGGCGACCACCACCGCTGGTTCGGCGAGATGCCCGACGCGGTCTGGGACGTCGTGCGCGACGCCCTCCTGAGGTGCTCGTGAAGGTCTACATCATCGGCGCCGGCCCCGGCGATCCGCGCCTGCTCACGCTGCGTGCCGCCGAGCTGATCGCGACGTGCCCGGTCGTGCTCTACACCGGCTCGCTCGTCCCGCGCGAGGTCCTCGCCATCGCGCGCGCCGACGCCCGCGTGGTCGACTCGTCGACGCTCACGCTCGACGAGATCACGACCATCTTCGCCCTGGCGCGCGACGCCGGCCATGACGTCGCACGCGTCCACACCGGCGACCCGGTGATCTTCGGCTCGACCGCGGAGCAGATGCGCCGCCTCGAGGCGCTCGGCATCGCGTACGAGATCATCCCCGGCGTCTCGTCGTTCACCGCCGCCGCAGCGGCGCTCGGCCGCGAGCTCACGCTTCCCGAGCTCAGCCAGACCGTGATCCTCACGCGCGCGAGCGGCCGCACCGCCGTGCCCGCCGGCGAGGAGCTGGCCGAGCTGGCGCGCCATCGCGCCACGCTCGCGCTCTTCCTCAGCATCCTGCTCATCGACGAGGTCGTGGAGGCGCTCCTGCCGAGCTACGGCGCCGACTGCCCGATCGCCGTGGTCCACAAGGCGAGCTGCCCCGATCAGAAGATCGTGACCGGCACGCTCGCCGACATCCGCGAACGCGTCCGCGCCGCGCGCATCCGGTCGCAGGCGATGATCCTCGTCGGGCCGGTGCTCACCTCGACCGACTTCGCCGACTCGCGCCTCTACGATCCGACCTTCAGCCATCGCCATCGCAAGGCGAAGAGGCCCGACGCGTGACGGGCTTCGTCCATCTGGTCGGTGCCGGTCCCGGCGATCCGAAGCTGTTGACCGTTCGCGCACACGAGCTGGTGCGGAGCGCGCGCGTGCTCGCGCACGACGAGCTGGTCTCGCCGGAGATTCTCGCGCTCGCGCCGCGCGATGCCGAGCGCATCGCCGTCGGTCGCCGCGCCGGTCACGGGACCACGGCGTTCCGCCTGCATCCCGCCGTCGTC
>DATLEB010000271.1:0-14565 GCA_035525615.1 Kofleriaceae bacterium
ACGGTGCGGCGGTACGTGGCTTGTGGGTGGTGAGCCAGCGCGGCGCGTCGGCATGAGCAGTTGCGCGAGTTCACCGGAACGTCACAGACGGCGGACGAGGCGATGACCATCAAATTGCTCGTCGACCGAGAAGGTCGCGAGGAGGGTGCGATGTTCAGGTGGCTCCGCAAGCGACGGGCGATCAGGGCATATCAGCGACAGCTCGGGCCGCAGCTGCGCGCGCGGCACGGGCACAAGCGGCACTACACGCCGGATGAGGTCAACGGAACGATCCGCGACGGGCGGTTCTCCGACGAGTTCCACTGTTTCGCGCTTTCGATGTACTGCGACATGATGATGTTCGACGCGTATCACGCAGCGGAGGGCGTCGCGTGCGACTACGGCGCGATGCGGGCCGAGTGCAACGTCGAGTCATTCCAGGGCGCCGACTTCGTCGACGGTGGTCACTTCGCGGTCGACGCCGGAGCTCACGACTCCAGCGACAGCGGCGGCGGCTTCTTCAGTGACTTCTTCAGTGGAGACTCGGGTGGCGGCGGTAGCTGCGACTCCGGTGGTGGTGGTGACTCCGGCGGCGGCGACTGCGGCGGAGGCTCCGACTGAGCGCGCGCATGTGAGCCGGGTCGTGGCACCATGATCGACGCGGCGGCATCTCACGACCATGGCGATCCATCCCGAGCTCGAGCTCGCGTACATCCGATATGTGAAATCGAGCGGGCGTGCCGCGGAGGCGAACGAGCTCGCGGCGCAGCTGGTGATGACGGATCGCGCCGACAGCGCAGCGGCGGCCGCCGCGATCGAGCTGATCGACGGGTCGTTCCCGGTGCTCGAGCGGCTGTGTCGAGAGGTCGCCGGAACGCCGCGCTACGTGGCCGCGCGAGCGCTCGGTGCTGCGCTCGGAAAGCTGCGGTGGCTGCCGCCGTTGCGGCCGATCCTCGAAGCGCAGCCGTTCGAAGCCGCGAACGCCGCGATCCACGGCGCCGTCGTCGCGATGATCTCGCGCGCGGAGTGGCGCGACGCCGACCGAATCCTCGAGACGCTCGTGCCGGCGGCGCGCGCGCTGAACGCCGGCACCGCCAGCGGCGCAGGCGCGGAGCCGACGCGCGCCACCCAGATGCGCGACGAGCAGGCGCGCGTCGCCAAGGCGCGCCGCTTCCGCCACGGCGCGATGGGAGAGGTCGCCGCCGCGCTCGCCGCCTGCAAGGCGACCGATTCCGCGAGAGAGCTCGTCGACGAGATCCTCGCGAGAGCTCCGGAGAGAGACGCCGACGATCGCGTCTGCGCGTTCGCCGCGGCCGCGCCCGCGCTGCAGCTGCTCGGCGAGGCCGCGCAGGCGCGCGACCTCATCCAGCGCGCCTACGACCTGTTCGAATCGGAATGGGGCGAGAACGTCGACGGATATGGCGATCCCTTCCTCGACACGGCCGCCCATGCGGACGCGCACACACGCCATCTCGCGACGTGGGAGCACGGCCAGCTCTGGACGCCGGAGCCGCCGGTCGCGAACGTCTTCCAGAACCCGTACAAGGGCTTCGGCGTCGAGCGCCGTCAGCAGGAGAAACTGAACAACGAGGTCGTCTACCTCGCGCGCTACGCCGGCATCGGCACGCGCTTCGCAACCGGCAAGCTGGCCGCCGCGCTCGACGTCATCGACGCCGCGCGCACGACGCACCCCGCGCACGTGCCGCACCTCGTCCGCCTGCTGGTCGAGACCGCGAGCACCATCGACGTCGAGTCACTCGCGCGGCTGGGCGCGTGGCTCGCCGCGGTCGCCGACGACGACGTCGCGGTCGGCCGGATCGCGGCCGCGCTTCCCCGCCTCACGCATGCGGACAGCTCGGCCTGGGGCGACACGCGGTACACCGACGTCGCGCTGCGCTTGGCGCGTCGCGTCCCGCACCCGGCCGCGCGCACGACGCCGCTCCTGGCCATCGCCTGCGCGCTGGGCGGGCGCCGCAAGACGCGCGATCAGGCCGCGGCGCTCGCCGAGGAAGTGCTCGCGCTCGTCAACGACCACTCGAAGGGCGGCGTGCTCGCCGAGGTCACCGTCGCGGCCCGCCGGCTCCTCGCCGACCTCGCGGTGCCGCGCGCCGAGACCCGGGAGATCATCTACGAGGGCAGCACCGCGTACTCGCTCGCCGATCACCTCATGATGCTGGTCTACCTCTTCGGCAACGGCCTCGAGGAGGACACGCGCTTCACCGCGAACACGGCTGATTCGATCCTAACCGCGCGCGGATTGATCATGGGCACCGGCTCGTGCCGCCGCGTCGCGGACATGCCCGAGCACCCGCTCTACCAGCCCGGCGACGAATGCTATCGCCAGGGCGACTACGCCTACGCCTTCCTCGGCACCACGCCCGCCCCGCGCTGAAAAAGAAACCGCTGCTCGAGCACCGGGGGGAGCCAGCGCGCCGAGCAGCGGCCGGTGTTTCGATCACACGCGCGCGCAGCGGCAGCCAACCGCGACTACCGCGCGGCCGACGCGGTCTTCGTCGCGTCGACGCGGAAGTCGGCGAGCGCGTCGTAGATCGCGAGCGTCAGCTTCTCGGTCTTGCCCACGACCCAGCCCGGCGTCTGCGGATCACCGGCCGCGAGCGGGACCGGCGCCGGGTAGCCCGGACGACGGAGCAGCATGACGGGCGTGACCTCGACACGGTAGCCGTTCGCGCTGCCGACGAGCGCGATCTCGAAGCGCGTGACGACGAGGCTTCTCGTGGTGGAGCCGTCGGCGCGTGGCTCCTCGGTCCCGTCGAGAAACCTGCCGGTCCCCGACGTGACCACCAGTCCGCGCTCGAGCTCCAGGCGCTGCACGCGAAGATCGCTCCGCGCGTTCACCGTCTCCGCGACGACCTCGAGCATCGCGCTCCTCGGCCCGGCGTAGCGCGCATCCTTCGCGGCACGCAACGCCGCGCTCGACGCACACGCCGCCAGTGCGACCGAAGCCAGACCCACCACGATCGAAGCGAATCGCAGCGACATCCTTACCTCCCGACGCAACCACCGCGTCGAGCGACACGATGTGCACGCTGCAACGCAGCGCAAGGGCGTGCCGTCCATTGCCAGATCCGCGCGCGTGCCCGGCGCTGGAAACTTACCGCTGCACCGTCGGGTCGTTCGTGCGATGTGGCGCGAGCGCGTCGTAGATCGCGAGCGTGAGCTTCTCGGTCTTGCCGTGCACCCATCCCGGCACCGTGAGGTCGTCGGGCGCGAGCTTGAACGGCATGGCGTAGCCGGTGCGCGCCTGGGCGATGATCGGCTTGATCTCGACCTTGTAGTCCAGCCCGGCCTGGCGAACGCGCACCTCGTAGCGCAGGAGGATGCTGCCGTCCTCGACGATGATGCCGCGGTCGCTGGCCAGCTGCTTGTCCTCGTACGTGCCGTCCTTCTCGTACCAGCGGTCGCGCGTGACGATGAGCCCGGTCGCGGGGTCGAGGTCCGTGACCTCGAACTTGCTGGCGCGCACGGTGTCGACGACGGTCTCGAGGATCGCCTCGCGGTCACCCCGGTAGCGCGCCTCGTCCGCGACCTGCAGCGTCTGGCTCGATGCGCACGCCGCCACCACGACCAACGCGACCACGCGAAGCGACATCATCCCGTCAGTCTACATCCCGATCCGCAACCAGGCCGCAGCAGCCGCCGCGCCGGCGAACAGCGCGATCTCCACCGTCTCGATCCACGGCTGCTCACCCCTGGCGGCGACGGCGTTCGGGTCGATCAGGGCGGCCATGGCTGCCCGAGCCTACGCCGTCCGCTGCCGCCGGTTTCAGGGCTGGAGCAGCACCTTGCCGCTCGTCGCGCGGCTCTCGAGCAGGCGGTGCGCCTCGGCGGCGTCGGCGAGCGGCAACACGCGGTCGATGCGCACGCCGAGCTCGCCGCGCCCGACCGCGCCGAGCACATCGCCGGCGCGCGCGAGCAGCTCCTGTCGCGTGGCCGTGTAGTGTCCGAGCGTCGGACGCGTCACGAAGAGCGAGCCCTTCAGGTTCAGCACCTGCAGGTTCACGGGCGGCACCGCGCCGCTCGACTGACCGAACAGCACCATCGTCCCGCGCGGGCGCAGGCAGTCGAGGCTCTTGTCGAACGTGGTCTTCCCGACCGAGTCGTACACGACGTCGACGCCGCCGCCCTTCTTCACCGCGTCGGCGAAGTCGACCTGGTCGTAGCGGATCGCGTGCGTGCAGCCCGCCGCCAGCGCGAGCGCCGCCTTCTCGTCGCTCGACACCGTGCCGAACACCTCGGCGCCGATCGACCGCGCCATCTGGCACAGCAAGAGCCCGACGCCGCCCGCCGCCGCGTGCACCAGGCAGCTCTGCCCGGCGCGCAGCGGGAACGTCGACTTCGACAGGTAGTGCGCCGTCATGCCCTGCAGCATCACCGCCGCCGCGCGATCGAGCCGTGTGTCTTCTGGCACCGCGACCAGCCGGTCGCCCGGCGCCACGACGTGCTCCGCGTACGAGCCGGCCACGTCGCTCCACGCCACGCGGTCGCCGATCTTCCACTCCGCGCCCTCGCCCACCTCGATCACCGTGCCGGCGCCCTCGCGCCCGAGCGGCAGCGGCGACGGCGCCGGGTACTGCCCCGAGCGGAAGTACACGTCGATGAAGTTGACGCCGGCGAACGCCACCTTCACGCGGACCTGGCCGCGCGCCAGCGGCGCATCGTCCACGTCGACCACCTTCATCACCTCGGCGCCGCCGGTGGCGGCAGGACGGATCGCGCGCATGGCGCGACTCTACCGGACTACGCGCGCTCGAACAGGCCGGCAGCGCCCTGGCCGCCGCCGATGCACATCGTCACGACGGCGTACTTGCCGCCGCGGCGGCGCAGCTCGTAGAGCGCGGTCGCCGTGAGCTTGGCGCCGGTGCAGCCGAGCGGGTGGCCGAGCGCGATCGCGCCGCCGTTCACGTTCAGCTTCTCGTCGGGGATGCCGAGCTCGCGCTGGCAGTAGAACGCCTGGCACGCGAACGCCTCGTTCATCTCGAACAGGTCGATGTCCGCGACGGTGAGCCCGTTCTTCGCGAGCAGCTTCTGCACCGCCGGCAGCGGGCCGATGCCCATGATCGCCGGGTCGACGCCGACGGTCACGAAGCTGCGGAACCAGCCGAGCGGCTTCACGCCGAGCTCGGCCGCCTTGGCCTTGCTCGTCACGAGCACCGCCGCCGCGCCGTCGCTGATCGGCGACGAGTTGCCGGCCGTCACGCTACCGCCCTGGGCGAACGCCGGCGGCAGCTTGCCCAGACCCTCGAGCGTGGTCTCGGGACGCGGCAGCTCGTCGACGACGAAGTCCTTGAACACGCGCTGGCCCTTCGCGTCGTACGAGATCGCGCGCACCGGCACGATCTCGTCCTTGAACGTGCCCTTCTCGAGCGCAGCCTTGGCCTTCTGCTGGCTCTTGAACGCCAGCTCGTCCTGCTGCTGGCGCGTGATGCCGAACTTCTTGGCGACGTTCTCGGCCGTGATGCCCATCGGCGTGTTCGCCGACGGCATGTGCTCCATCAGCTCGGGCGACGCCGAGAGGTGGAAGCCGGTCATCGGCACGAAGGTCATCGACTCGACGCCGCCGGCGACGACCGCGTCGGACGTGCCGATCGCGATCTGCCCGGCCGCCGTCGCGATGGCCTGCAAGCCCGACGAGCAGAACCGGTTGATGGTCTGGGCCGGCACGTCGATGCCGAGGTCCGCCGTCAGCGCGATGAGGCGCGCGACGTTCAGGCCCTGCTCGCCTTCGGGCATCGCACAGCCGAGCACCACATCGTCGATGTGGCCCTTGGCCGCCGGGATGCGCGCGAGCAAGCCGCGGATGACGTCGGCCGCCAGCTCGTCGGGGCGCTTGGTGGAGAGGGAGCCCTTGTGGCCGCGACCCACCGCCGAACGCACAGCTTCTGCAATGACGATCTCGTTCATGGTGTTTCTCCTGGCCTCGGCTAGTTCCGCAGGGGCTTGTTGTTCTGGAGCATGTACTGCATGCGCGCCTGGCTGAGCGGCTCACCGCACAGCGACAGGAACGCCTCGCGCTCGAGCTCGAGGATCTTGTCCTCGCTGTTCGGGCCGAGGTTGCCGTTGGCGCCGCCGCACAGGACCTCGGCGAGCTTCACCGCGATCTTGGCGTCGTGCTCGCTGGCGTAGTTGCCGGCGACCAGCGTGTTCACCATCATCTTCAGCGTCGCGATGCCGCTCTCGCCGGGCAGCTTGTACGCGCGCGGCGACGGCGCGTGATAGCCGCTGTTCGCGAGCCCGATCACGCGCTGCTTGGCCTCCCAGAGCTGGCGCGCGCGGTCGAACGACACGCCGTCGTTCGTGCGGAAGAAGCCGGCCGCCTTGGCCTCGTCGGCCGAGAGCGCGACCTTGGCCAGCGCGATGTTCTTGAACACCTGCGTCACGAACGCGTAGGTGTCGATCTCGACGCCCTCGGGCACGCCCTCGAGCGAACGCCACAGCATGTTGAGCGTGCCGGCGCCGCCGGGGATGAGCCCCACGCCGACCTCGACCAGGCCCGCGTACGTCTCGAGCGACGCCTGCACCGCGTCCGCGCCGAAGCACAGCTCGAGGCCACCGCCGACGGTCATCCCGAACGGCGCGGCCACGACCGGCACGGTCGCGTACTTCATGCGCTGGGTCGCATACTGGTAGCCGCGGATCATCTCGCGCAGGCCGTCCCACTGCTTCGCCCCCGCCGCCATGACGACCGCGAACAAGTTGGCGCCGACGCAGAAGTGCTCGCCCGTGTTGTAGACGAGCAGGCCGCGGAAGTCGGTCTCCGCCTTGTCGACCGCCTCGTGGATCATCTTGATCACGTCGGCGTCGATCGAGTTCGACTTGGACTTGAAGGTCAGGCCGAGCACGCCGTCGCCGAGATCCCACGCCTCGGCGCCTGCGTTCTTGAGCACGGGTCCGCCGCCCTTGCGCATCACGTCGAGCGTGACCTCGCGCGGGTCCGCGGCGCGGCGGACGTAGTCGCCGGCGGCCGGCGACCACACGCGGTCACCGTCATAGAAGCCCTTGGCGCCCGCGGCGACCATCTTGTCGACCCACGCCGGTAGCGCGAGGCCGTCGGCCTTGAGCCGCGCCGTGGTCTCGGCGAAGCCGAGCGCGTCCCAGGTCTCGAACGGTCCGAGCTCCCAGTTGTAGCCCCACTTCATGCCGTCATCGATCGCCTTGGGATCGTCGGTGATCTCGCCGATGCGGCGCGCCGCATACGCGAGGCCCTTCGACAGCGCCTTCCATGCGAACTCGCCGATGCCGCCCTCGGTGGCGACCAGCGCCTTCACGCGCGCGCGCGGATCCTCGATCTTCGAGATCTTCTTGGTCGCCTTCGCGATGTCCTCGCTGCCGCCCTTGGCCCGGTACTCGCCGGTCTTGGGATCCAGCGTCTGGATGTCGGCGCCGACCTTCTTGTAGAAGCCGCCCTTCGACTTGTCGCCGAGCTGACCCTTCTTGATCATCTCGCGGATGTAGGGCGGGACCGTGAAGACCTCGCGGTCCTCGTCGGCCGTCAGGCTCGCGTGACAGTTGTCGACGACGTGCACCAGCGTGTCGAGACCGACGAGGTCGCCGGTGCGGAAGCTCGCGCTCTTCGGGTGACCCATCGGCACGCCGGTGATCGCGTCGAGATCCTCGGGCGCCAGACCCTTCTCGAGCATCAGGTGGATCGCCGCCATCATCGAGTGGGTGCCGATGCGGTTGGCGACGAAGTTGGGCGTGTCCTTCGCCCACACGATGCCCTTGCCCATCTGCTCCTTGCCCCACGCCTCGGCGCGCGCCTTGGCCGCGGCGGAGGTGTCCTCGCCGGCGACGAGCTCGAGGAGCTTCATGTAGCGCGGCGGGTTGAAGAAGTGCGTGATGAGGAAGTTCTGGCGGAAGCGATCGCTCCGCCCCACGACCATGTCGGCGATCCGCAGGCCCGACGTGTTCGACGCCACGAGCGTCTCGCCGGTGAGCAGCGCGTCGAGCTTGGCGAACAGGTCGCGCTTGATCTCGAGCTTCTCGATGATCGCCTCGACGATGAGATCACAGTCGGCGACCTTGGCGAGATCGGTCTCGAGGTTGCCGGTCGTGATCAGCACGCTGTTGCGCACGTGGCTGAAGGAAGCCGGCCTCGACTTCTTCAGCTTCTCGAGCGCCTGCGCGGCGAAGTCCTTGAGATCGAGGAGCAGCACCGGCACGCCGGCGTTGGCGAGGTGAGCGGCGATACCGCCGCCCATGACGCCGGAGCCGAGCACGGCTACCTTGCGGATGGGTTTGGTCATGGCGTGCGGGACCTTACCAGAGCGTCCGAGCGCAAGTTACAGTGAAGAAACCTCGTGCTCCGGTTCAGCTCGTCCTGCCTGATGGTCGTCGCCGCGTGCAGCGGCGGCGCGCGTGACGCCGGTCCATCGGGGCGTCGCGATCCGGGTGTCGCAACCGGCCGCACCGACGGGACCCACGGTGGTGCGCGACCGCCGCGACCGCTCGACGCGGCGCTGGTCGACCAGCTCGCCGGCGTGGCCGTCGCCGGGTCCGACGTGAAGGTGGTGCGACGCAGTGACGCAGAGATGGCGTCCATCGTGGCGGCGCCCGGCGGCACGCGCGTGACCGTCACCGCCAGCGCGTGCCTCGCGTGCACGCCGATCGAGCTCGCGGCGTGGGAAGCGCGGCGCGCCGAGCTCGCCGCGCTGTGGGCGCCGGTCGAGACCGCCGGCGACAAGCTGGCGCTGTCGGCGGAGACCGTCGCGGGTCGCACGGTGATCGCGATCGACGCGTCGCGCATCGTCGACGGCGAGCTGCGCCACACCTACCAGCTGCACTGGAACGATGGCGCGACGCAGCTCGCCGCCGTGTGCGAGGCCGAGGGCTGCGCGCCGACGGCCAGTGCCTCGCTCGCGGCTTATCTCGCCGTCCTCAATTGAGCCACCACAGCGCGCCGGAGAGCACCGCGAGATACGCGAGCCACGACGTCGACACCAGCATCATGAAGCCGGCGAAGAGCGACACGCGACCGAACGCGAACGTCGCCGCGAAGCCGGTGACCACGGCCGTCCCGATCACCAGGAACGAGGTCCCGAGGTGGTGCGCGCCGAAGAAGAGCGGCGTCCACACGAACGCCAGCACGAGCTCGGCGGCGAACCACCCGAGCGCGGCCGACGTGACGATCGTGGGCGGCTGACGCCACACCGTCCACGCCGCCATGCCGATGAGCGAGAACGCTCCGATCGAGGCTGGCACGATCACCCATGGCTCGGGCGCCCACGACGGCTGGGCCAGCGACAGGTAGTACGCGGCTTCTCCAGCGAGGAGTGGGAGCAACACGGCCAGGTTACAGAGTGCGACCAGGCTCACCAGCATGGCGGCGCTTGCAGCGCGACCGGGACGGTCGAGCGCGTAGAGCTCGGCGAGGAGGCTATCGTCCTCGTCGTCGTCTTCCTCCTGCGCCTGGAAGCGCGGAGGAGCGAGCGGAAAGGTGCGAGCGGTCATGACGCGCTCATCAGTGCACTCGCGGTGCCATCTCATCCTCCCGATTCCACGAGGAGGCGATGTGCGGGTCGAGCGCGCCGTGCGCGGGCGCCCGTTCGTGCGGCACGCGTTACAGCGCGACGCGGAAGCCCACGTTTTCGAGGCGATACGTCGGCGGAAAGCTCGAGCGTGCATACGTGCGCAGCGCGCGCGCGTCGTAGGCCCATGCGCCGCCGCGGATCACGCACGGCGCGGTGCCGGGCTGGATCGTGTTGCGTGGATTGCGCTCGGGGCCGTGCAGGTAGAAGCCGTCGTCGTAGACGTCCTCGCACCACTCGAACACGTTGCCGGCCATGCCGAGCATTCCGTACGGTGACGCGCCGCGCGGATACGCGTCGACGGGCGTGGTGCCGCCGCCGCGCAGCGCGCCGAAGCTGGCGTGGTCGTTCGTCGGCTCGTCGCGGCCCCATGGATACTTGTTGCCGTCGGTGCCACGCGCCGCCTTCTCCCACTCGGCCTCGCTCGGCAGGCGGCGCGCCGCCCAGCGGCAGTACGCGCGCGCGTCGAGGTACGACACGAACACGACCGGATGATCGGCGAGCTCGGCGGCGGCGCGCGAGCCGCGCAGATGATGGAGGAAGCGGCCGGCCTCGGCGTCGCGCGGACGATAGCCGGTGGCCTCGACGAACTGCGTGAACTGGCCGTTCGTGACGGCGCAACGCGCGAGATAGAAGCGATCGAGCAGCACGGTGCGCCGGTTCGGTCCCATCTGGAACGCGCCGCCGGGCACGAGCCGCATCTCGTTGCCGTCGTCCTCGACGACGACGCGCGGGACCTCGGCCTCGGTCTCGACGCGCGCCGGCGTGACGTCGACCAGCGACGCGTCGAGCGCGGCGGCGAAGTCGGCGCACGACTGCGGGCGATCGCGCCGCTCCTTGGCCAGCGCCTGCAGGATCACGGCCTCGACGGCGGGCGGCAGGTGCGGCCGGTAGAGCGACGGTGGCTCGGGCGGCTGACCGACGTGCGCCATCATGAGCGCGAAGTGGTTGTTGCCCTCGAACGGGCAGCGGCCGGTGACCGCGCGATAGAGCGTGACACCGATCGAGTAGATGTCGCTCCGGTGATCGACGTCCTGCGGGGCCTGCGCCTGCTCCGGCGACATGTAGCGGCACGTGCCGAGGAGCGCGCCGGTCACCGTGTACGTCGTGCCCTCGAGGATCTTGGCGATGCCGAAGTCGACGATCTTGGGGATGGGTCCGCTGTCCTCGAGGCGCAGGAGGATGTTCTGCGGCTTGAGATCGCGATGGACGATGCCGAGCTCGTGGGCCTCGCCCATCGCCGCGAGGACGCCGGCGAAGACGTGGCGCACGTCGTCGTAGGGCAGCTTGCCGCCCCAGCGCTCGACGTAGTCCTCGAGCGTCGGGCCCTCGACGTACTCCATCACGAAGGCGAGCAGATCGTCGTGCTCGAGGATGTCGTGCACACGCGCGACGTGGCGGTGGTTCCACCCGAGCATCAGCTGCGCCTCGCGCGCGAAGCGGCGGCGGATCTCGTGATCGCCCATCAGGCTGCCGTGCAGCGCCTTGATGGCGACGATGCGATCCTTGTCGAGGTCGTGGCCGCGATAGACCACGCCCATACCGCCCTCGCCGATCACGCCGTCGATCCGGTAGCGCCGCGTGAGCTGCGTGCCGGGGGCGAGGAGGCGCGGCGGCAGGTACGGCGTGGGGCGCGCCGCCGGGTCGGTGGGCGTGTGATCGACGCTGAACGACGTCCCACTACCGACGGCGACCGGCGCGGTAGGTCGTCCGCAACCCGGACAGAACCGGGCACGGGGCGGCAGCGCCTCGCCACAGGCCGGGCAGCTCATGACCGCCCGACTGTAGCGTCAAAGCAGCGCGCGCATCTGCTTCACGGTGGTGAGCCCCGCCGGAATCGGGGTGTCGTCGTTCGCCGTCGGGTGAAGCGAGAGCGCGAGCCCGCTCTTCTTTGCCAGGGTCTGCAGCGTCGCGCGCCACACGCCGCCCGACCACGCCTCCTCGAAGCGGTGGCCCCATTCGGGCCGCATGCTGCCCGCCTGGCTCGAGCCCGACCACTCGCAGAAGGCGGTCTTGAACGCCTTGCCATCGCGCTTACGGATGAAGACGTGGGTGACGCTCGAGTAGCTGCCCTCGTCCATGACGTGGCGCTTCTGCCCGAACACGTGCAGGCCGTGGCCGTTGCCGTCGCGAACGACGCGCACGATCGCGTCGTACTTCCCGGGCCGCCACTCGACGAACCAGATGTAGGCGAAGACGCCGCCGAACGTCAGGACGAGCGGGAACGCGATCTCCAACCAGAGCGGCACGACAGATCGAGCCTACTCCATCGCCGATGTGAGCCGCCGGTATGAAGCCGGGCAAGGTCGGACCGTTGCAGCCCGGGCGGAGGCCAGGTGCGGCGTCCTGCCGTGCGACCCCTTGCCACGCAGGATTTGCCACGTGTCCAGCATCTGATGGCTCGATGCGAACACTCGACCGGCTGTGTCTGATTCTGGGCATCCTGGTGTTCCTCTCGCTGTTCGCGATGATGGCGCTCGGGCACAACCCGCCGTGATCGCGACGGCGCGCGTGTGGCCTCGCCCTTGCTGATACGAGAGGCGTGCTCCCTGCCTCCTCGCTTCCCGCCACGGCCGTTGCCACGTTTGTCGCGCTCGTTGCCACCGCGCTCGCCCCGGGCGTCGCGCACGCCGACGAGACCATCTCCTCGCGCGCGGCGGACGACGCCGCGGTCGGCCGCAGCTACTTCGCGCCGACCGCGTTGAACGCGCCCGAGGGGAGCGTGACGCTCAACCTGCGGGCGCCGCTCTACCCGGCGATCTCGGCGTCGATCAACGCCACGCTGACCGACCGCATCGAGGTGTTCGTCGGCGCCGGCGCCGCCGTCGTCCTCGACGACGAAGGCAACAACCCCAACCGGCTCGTCGGCGGCGGCGTGAAGCTCCAGGTCCTGCGCACGGCGAGCACCGCCGTCGCGCTGACCGGCAGCGCGTACCGGCGCGAGGCGTACTTCCACACCGATCCCTTCGAGGAGGGATGGGACGAGCCGGCGCTGGTGATCGGTGAGGTCGGCGCCGTCGGCACCACGTGCCTCGACGCCCGGTGCAACACCATCGTCACCGCGCACGCGCACTATCTGCCGGAGCTCCGCAAGGGCGGCGTCGACCGCGTCTGGGGCGGAGGATCGATCGTCGCGGGCCGCGGCCGCTCGCGCATCGTCGCCGACGCGACCCTCGGGCGTGAGGCCGATGACACCGGGCTCCTCGGCTATCTCGGCTACCGCGCCGCGCGCGAGACGTGGTCGTTCGACGCCGGCCTGCTCGTCGTCGCCGACGGGAGCGGTGACGTGCTGCCGTGGCCGACGTTCGGCGTGTCCGCGCGCTGGTGAGGCGCGCCGCGCGTCAGGGTCCGCCGCCGCCGCCGCCGGGCGCTTGGGCCGGCGCGACTTCCTCGCCGACCGGCGTGACGTTCGAGCGGTCGACGCGCAGGGACGACCGCATGGGGACCTCCGCCGCGAGGCGATCCGGGAATCGGCCGGCGACCGACACCATGATCGTATTGCGCGCGTAGCCGAGCACTTCCATGGCGGCGCTCTCGTCGGCGACCTGACGCAGGTGCTGGAAGCGCACCGCGACCGTGACGCCGTCGCGCGGCACGTAGTTGAGCGCGACGTCGCCGGCGTACACGTCGAAGCCGCTCTCGATGTCGCCGGTGCTGGTGTCGATGAGGCGCGTGCGCGACGCGCCGAACGTGCCCTGCGCGCTCAGCTTGGGCTGGTGTGGATCGCTCGCCAGCCACGGCAGGGGCAACCACGCGTTGGCGACCGCCGAGTCGGTGATGGTGTTCTGCGCGAGGTACAGGTTGGGCGCGACCGAGCGGCGAATGGAGAGGCCGGCGCTGCCCCAGTTGGGGAAGTAGCCGACCTGCCCGCCGATGGTCGGCTGGATGACGAGCTGGTCGCCCTCGTCGAGCGGGATGATGCCGGTGACGCCGGCGTCGAGGAGCGCCGACCAGCGCACGCCGAAGTCGCGGCGCCACGACAGGATCGTGCTGGCGTTCACCTGATCGTTGGACTCGATGGGCGCCATCGCGGCCACGCGCTCGAGCGTCACGAACGAGGTCGACACCTGGATCGACGCCGCCGAGTACTGCCACCCGCGGTCGGCGCCGAGGTTGCCGCCGATCTCGATGCCGTCGGACTCGGTCTCGAGCGCGTCGGTGGTCATGAAGCGGCGCGCGCGCAGGCCCTGCGTCAGACGCACGTCGCGCGTCGCGGTGTAGTTCAGGTTCTCGCCGACGTCGATCGAGACGAACGTCGAGCCGCCTGCCGGCACGACCGGCACCATGCCGTCGGATGCGGCGCTGCGCGTCGACAGCGCGTTGAGCTCGCCCGTCGAGAACTGCGCCGACGCGCCGAGCTCGCTCCGCGGCGACGTCAGGAAGAAGCCGCGCCACCCGGCGATGTGCTGCAGCGACCAGGCCTCGGTGTGCTCGGTGTAGAGGTTGGCCTCGATGTCGTACGACAGGTGGTGCACCGTGCGCGGCGTCTCGTAGGCGACGAGCGCGCCGGGGCGCAGCTGGTAGTAGAGGTCGCCCTCGTAGGGCGGCAGCGTCGACCCGGGGTCGCGCTCCTCGGGCACCGAGAACAGGTTGTCCGTCCACGCCGCCTGCGCCTGGCCGACGACGTGCACGCTGTAGCCACCCGCATGCGCGGGCGCCGGCGCGGTCACGATCGCGAGCGCGAGGCACGTCCCCACACTCGTCGCCGCGACGTCACGGACTCTCACGCGAACCACAGGCCCTGGACGCTAGCACGGGTTCCGGTACCGTGAGGGCATGGTTACGTTCGCGGTCAGCGAGGTGGAGGTAGCGCCCGACGTGTTGCCGGCGACCGAACCGCGCTCGGCGATCGAGGCGCTGGCGCAGACGCCGGTCGAGGCGTGGTGGCGGCCGGCGCGACCGCTCGCCATGGTCCGCAACGGCAGGATGCCGTTTCATCCGTTCGTCGCCGCGGTGCACGCGGCATTCGACGAGCATCGTCCGCTGGTGCTATCGCCCGACGCGGTGTGGCTGTGCATCGCGCAGGGGCTGGCGACGCACG
>DATLEB010000273.1:0-8790 GCA_035525615.1 Kofleriaceae bacterium
CTTTCCTGTTTCCTGTTTCCTGTTTCCTGTTTCCTGTTTCCTGTTTCCTGTTTCCTGTTTCCTGTTTCCTGTTTCCTGTTTCCCGTCGCCTGTTTCCTGTTTCCTGTTTCCTGTTTCCTGTTTCCTGTTTCCTGTTTCCTGTTTCCCGTCGCCTGTTCCCTCATTGTCCTAACAGGAGGGTACGAGAGTGACGCCTCTGGGTCAGCGAGGCGCGAGGGGCGAGGTGTCGAGGTGCTCGAGCAGGTCCTGCGGGCCGTCGAAGATCGCGAGTGCGCCTTCGAGCGAGCGATCGGGGAAGCCGCCGGAGCGGACGGCGACGAGGCCGATGCCGGCGCGGTGCGCGGCTTCGAGGTCGTAGGGGGTGTCGCCGACCATCACGATCCGATCGTGGGGCAGGCCCAGGCGCTCGATCGCGGCGACCACGATGTCGGGGTCGGGCTTGCTCCGGTCGGCATCGTCGGATGAGGTCGCGACCTCCGCGAGGTCGGGCATGCCGAGCCTGTCGAGCACACCCTCGAGCTCGTCCTTGCGCGCGGAGGTGGCGAGGGCGATCGGCACGCCTCGGTCGCGCAGGCGCTCGACGAGCGCTCGCGCACCGGGCAGCGGGCGCACGGTCGGTAGCCAGCGCTCGCGGAAGATCTCGGCGCGCCGGTCGCCGATCTCGGAGATCCGCGGATCGTCGTCGTCGTAGCCGGCGACCTCCGCGACCAGCTTGTCACCACCCATCCCGATCAGGCCGCGCACGCGCGCGAACGAGCTCGGGATGTCGGCCTCGGTGAAGGCCTCGACCCACGCATGCGCGTGCGCGTCGTTGCTGTTCACCAGCGTCCCGTCCACGTCGAAGATCACGCCGAGCCGCGCCATGGACGGTGCGACTGCACGTCGCGCGCCAGCCTACGGGCAGGCGCCGGCGGAGCTGCCGAAGTCGTACGGGAAGGCGCGCGAGAGCAGGACGGCGCGCACGCCGCTGCACGACGTGAGGCCGTGCTCGATGAACCAGCCGTCGAGGAAATCGACGAGGTCGACGCCGGTCTCGCCGACGGTGCGAAGCGTGGCGGAGGCGAGGTAGTCGGGCCAGATGCGGAGGACGGCCATGTGGTTCGACGACGTCATCTGGTCGTCGTCGCCGGCACCGCCGTCCGCGATGTCCCACAGGAGCTCGCTGACGGTGTCCTCGCTGATGTCGGCGTCGATGGTCGGCGAGCCCATGAGCCGCGTCACCGTCGTGTCGGCGTCGTAGCCCCAGCCGCCGCCGGAGTTCGAGTCCATGTAGAAGGGGCGGTTGCGCACGGCCATCGCGAAGTACGTCGAGCAGCCTTCGCTCCACGCCAGGTTGGGATCGGTGGGCGAGCCGTCGTGGCTGCCGCCCGGCGAGTCGGAGCGACCGAACTGGTCCTCCACGAAGTGACCGATCTCGTGGAGGATGACCGTGTCGTCGTAGCCGTCATCGTCGGAGGCGGCGCCGAGCAAGAAGATGCCGCCGTTCGAGTAGTACGTGCCCTGGTTGGAGCCCTTCGACCAGCGCGCCGTCAGCTGCACCGGCGTCGCGCCCATCTGGTTGCGCACGACGTCGAACGCATGGACGCCCATGTCGAGGACGTTGAACGCCTCCGACACACCCGACGCGTCGGTCACGAGGAGGTCCTGCGTCGCGGTGGCCGCGGCCGGGAAGCTCGTCCCGCCGAAGGCGTGGACCGCGTTCTGCGTGCGGTTGACGCGCACGGGACGCAGCATCGTCGTGCTGCGCGCGGTGGCCATGACGTGCACCATCGCGCCGGGGGTCGCGGTGTAGCGGAGCGTGTAGCTGCCGTCGTCGGAGGTGAGCGCGGTGGCGAGCACGTTGTTCCCCGCGTCGAGCACCACCGTGACCTCGGCGCTGCGCGCGTCGACCTGGCGGATCGCCCCGAGCGCGCCGCTGGTCTCCGGCGGCCGATCCTCGTAGCGCACCTTGCCGGTGACCACGAACGTGGCGACCGACGTGACGCACGCGTAGCCGGTTGCGTCGCCGCTGTAGCCGCAGACCTGGCTGGTCGCGGCGCAGTCGGTCGTGGCCGGCGCGCCGCCGTTGCAGCGGACCAGCGTGTTGCCGTCGCAGCGGCCGAGCGGGCCGACGTCCGAGCACGGATCGCCCGCGCACGTCGCCGCGCCGCCGGTCGGCTGCGTGCACATGTCGCCGAGGTCGCACGCCGTGGCGACCACGACGTGGCGGCCACCGACGGTGTCGCAACGGACGATCGCGTCGCCGCTGCACGTCGCGGTCTCGGTGACACCGGCCGCCACGCACGCGTCGACGCAGGTCGCGCCGCCCGCGCCGGCCGTGCACGTCGCCAGCGTGGTCGTGCAGTCCTCCGACTGCAGCTCGCCGCCGACGCAGCGCACGACGACGTTGCCTTCGCACGTCCCCTCGGCCGGCGTGGTGCACGAGGCCGCGTCCGGGCCGCCGCCGTCGTCATCGCCGCCGTTATTGTCATCGCCGCCGCCGCAACCGAGGGCGAGCACGGCGAGCACGAGCGTTGCGCCCACCGAAGTCAGGATGCTCGCGCGGATCACGGCCGCACCTCCGCCGCCTCGGTACCGTCCGGCAACCGGACCATGTGGGGCGCGGGTGGCGCCACCGCCGCCGCACCGATGCGCGCCGACGCCGCCGCGCGCCGGCGATGTCCGCCGACGTCGACGACCGCGCCGCCCACGACATCACGCCCGCGCAGCGCGCCGAGCGAGATCCGCGCCGACAGCGTGCGCGTCTTGCCGGCGGCGAGCGTGCCCACCACCAGCCGCCGCCCCTCGAGCTCGAGCACGAGACCTTTCACGTGCTTCTTCGGCGTCGCGACGAGCGTGACCTCGTAGGTCGCGCCGCCCACCGACCGCGTCTCGACCTTCACGTCGACGGGCGCCGTCGGCTTGCGCGGCGACGCGCTCGCGCTCGCCGCCATCGCGCACACCATCACCGCGACGAAGCCCCACATCTTCCATGGCCGCTGCATGGCGGCGGACCTTACACGATGCATTCCGGTCATGGGCACGCTCCTCCGGGTCCGGCGTAGTCGTACGGGAACATTCGTCGCGTCGAGACGGGGTAGCGCACGCCGCCGCACGAGCCGCGCCCCTCCTGCACGAACCAGCCATCGAGGAAGTCGACGAGATCGACGCCGGGCTCCCCGACCGACCGCAGCGTCGCCGTCGCCAGGTATCCGAACGTCACGCCGAGCACGTCGACGTGCGTCGCCGACGACATCAGATCGTCGTCGCTGTCGCCGCCGTCGCCGATGTCCCACAGGATCTCGGTGACGGTGTTCTCGCTGACGTCGGTGCCGATCAGCGAGCCCGTCGCGACGCTGGTCGCCGACATGTCCGAGTTCTCGACCCAGCCGCCGCCCGCGTTGGTGTCCATGTAATACGGCGCGCCGCGCACGCTCATCGCGAAGTAGGTCGCCCAGCCCTCGCTCCACGCGAGGTTGGGGTCGGCGGGCGAGCCGTCGTGCGCGCCGCCCATCGAATCCGAGCGCGAGAAGCGATCCTCGATGAAGTGACCGATCTCGTGGAGGATGACGGTGTCGTCGTAGCCGTCGTCGTCCGACGCGCTGCCGAGCATGTAGATCGTGCTCTGCGAGTAGTACGTGCCCTGGGTCGAGCCCTGCGCCCAGCGCGCGTTGAGCTGCACCGGCGTCTCGCCCAGCGCGCGCAGCGCATCCATCGCGCGCATGCCCTGATCGAGGATGTTGAAGGCCGCCGACGCACCCGACGCGTCGGTGACGAGGACGTTCGACGTCACGCTCGCCGCCGCCGCGAAGCTCGTGCCGCCGAACGCGTGCACCATGCTCTGCGCGCGGTACACGCGCACCGGGCGCGCCGCGACCGTGCTGCGCGCCGTCGCCATGACGTGAACCATCGTGCCCTGCGTGGTGTCGTAGCGCAGCGTGTAGCTGCCGTCGTCGCCGGTGTGCGCGGTGGCCAGCACCACGCTGTCCGAATCGCGGACGACCGAGACCTCGGCGCCGCGCGCCACGGCCGGCGTGATGGCGCCGAGCCCGCCCTGGATCTGCGGCGGGCGGTCCTCGTAGCGCACGATGCCGGTCACCACGAACGGCGTGGTCTGCGCCACGCAGCCGTAGCCGGCGACGTCGCCGCTGTAGCCGCACACCATGCCGCTGCCGGCGCAGTCGGTCGTCTGCGGCGCGCCGCTCGCGCAGCGCACGAGCATGTCGCCGCTACAGTGGCCGACCGGGCCGATGCCCGCGCACGCGCTGGCGACGCACGTCGCGGCGGCGCCGCCGCCCGGCTGGCTGCACGTCTCTTCGAACCCGCACCCGGTGGCGATCACCGCGTGCCGCCCGTTGATGGTGTCGCAGACCACGGTCGCGTTGTCGCGGCACACCGCGACGTCGCTCACGCCCGCGACCGCGCACTCGTCGACGCACGCCGCGTTGCCGCCGTCGCCGACGCCGCAGCTCGACATCGTCTCGGTGCAGTTCTGCATCACCGTCTGGTCGCCGTCGCAGCGCACCAGCACGTTGCCCTGGCACGCGCCGGTCGCGGGCAGCGAGCACGCCGGGGCATCCACGCCCGCGTCGCCGTCGCTCGCGCCGTCGTCGCCTCCGCATGCGCCCACGACCAGCGCACACAGCATCGCGAGCTTCTTCACTGCCGCACCTCCGCCGCGAGCTCGCCGTCCGGAAGCCGGACAGCTTGCACCGGCCGCACCGCCGCCGCGGCCGCCGCGCCGACGCGCACGCTCGCCGCCGCGCGCCGCCGCCCGCTGTCGGTCTCCACCGCGGCGCCGCCGGCGACCTCGCGCCCGCGCAGCGCACCCAGCGACACGCGCGCCGTCACCGCGCGGGTCTGCCCGGCCGCGGTCGCGCCGATCACCGTGCGCCGCCCGTCGAGGTCGAGCACGAGCCCCTTCACGTCGCGCCGCGGCGTCGCCACCAGCGTCACTTCATACGTCGCGCCGCCCGTGGGCCGCGCCGCGATCGTCACGTCGATCGGTGCGCTCGGCTTGGCGCGTGGTCCGGCCGTCGCTCCCACGACCGTGGCGCACAGCCCGGAGACGACGAACAGGGCGACGAGCGTCGTCCGACAGATCTGTCCTCGCATGGTCGCGCACACTACAGGAAGGGTCCCCCCCGGCGTTGCGCCCAGCGTCTGACCTTCCCTATAGTCCACCGCGATGGCAACGCATCTACCCGTGATCCCCGGGGGGCACGCGGAGGGGTTCGGCGCAACTGCGCGCGGCGACAAGTGGTGGGTCGGTCCAGGCTTCACCTTCGTCGTGTTCACGACCTTCGTGATCTACACGACGTGGGCCCTGTTCCAGGCCCAGCACTACTACGCCGCGCCCTACCTGTCGCCCTACTACTCGCCCGTCCTCTTCACCGATGTGACCGCCGCCGGCGCCGCGCCGGTCGAGCACGCGTGGTTCGGCACGTGGCCGTCGTGGTGGCCGGACTTCATCCCGTCGTCACCGGCGATGCTGATCCTCGTCTTCCCTCTGAGCTTCCGCATGACTTGCTACTACTACCGCAAGGCGTATTACCGATCGTTCGCGGGCTCGCCGCCCGGCTGTGCCGTCGGTCCGCTCGCCGGCAAGCGCAAGTACAACGGCGAGACCAAGCTGCTCATCATCCAGAACGCGCACCGCTTCGCGCTCTACGCCGCGCTCGCGTTCATCTTCCTCCTCGGCTACGACGCGCTGATCTCGTTCAAGCGCCACGGCGAGTACGGCATCGGCGTCGGCAGCATCATCCTCTGCATCAACGTCGTCCTCATCGCCTGTTACACCTTCGGCTGTCACTCGCTGCGCCACCTCGTGGGCGGCCGCAAGGACTGCATGTCGTGCGGCAAGAACACGATGCAGTACGAGGCGTGGAAGAAGGCCGGCTGGTTCAACGCCCGGCACATGCAGTTCGCGTGGGCGTCGCTGGTGTGGGTGATGGTGACGGATCTCTACGTGCGGCTGGTCTCCATGGGGACGATCACCGACCTCAACACCTGGAACTGAGTTGCCATGACGATCGACGTTAGCGAGCTCCAGACCATCGACCACGACGTCATGGTCATCGGCGCCGGCGGCGCCGGCCTGCGCGCTGCCATCGAGTGCAGCGCGCTCGGCCTGAACACCGGCGTCATCTCCAAGAGCCTCCTCGGCAAGGCCCATACCGTCATGGCCGAGGGCGGCATGGCCGCGGCGATGGGCAACGTCGACAAGCGCGACAACTGGAAGGTGCACTTCCGCGACACCATGCGCGGCGGCAAGTTCCTGAACGTGTGGCGCATGGCCGAGCTGCACGCGCGGCAGGCGCCCGATCGCGTGCGCGAGCTCGAGGAGTGGGGCGCGGTCTTCGATCGCACCAAGGAAGGCCTCATCTCGCAGCGGAACTTCGGCGGCCACCGCTATCCGCGCCTGGCCCACGTCGGTGACCGCACGGGTCTCGAGCTCATCCGCTCGCTCCAGGACCACGGCATCCATCAGGGCATCAAGTTCCACATGGAGTGCTCGGGCCTCGAGCTGCTCAAGGACGGCGGTCGCATCGCCGGCGTGCTCGCCTACTGGCGCGAGACCGGCCGCTTCGTCGTGTTCCGCTGCAAGGCCGTCATCCTCGCCACCGGCGGCGGCGGCAAGGCGTGGCCGGTCACGTCGAACTCGTGGGAGTACACCGGCGACGGCATCGCGATGGCGTACGACGCCGGCGCGGAGCTGATGGACCTCGAGTTCACGCAGTTCCACCCGACCGGCATGGTGTGGCCGCTCTCGGTGCGCGGCATCCTCGTCACCGAGGGCGTGCGCGGCGACGGCGGCATCCTGAAGAACAACAAGGGCGAGCGGTTCATGTTCAACTACATCTCCGAGCGCTTCGCGCCGGAGACCGCCGACACCGTCGAGGAGGCCAACCGCTGGCTCGAAGGTGACAAGACGGCGCGCCGCCCGCCCGAGCTGCTCACGCGTGACGAGGTCGCGCGCGCCATCACCGCCGAGGTGAAGGCCGGCCGCGGCTCGCCGCACGGCGGCGTGTTCCTCGACATCGCGTCGCGCCGCCCCGCCGACTTCATCCGGCGCAAGCTGCCGTCGATGTATCACCAGTTCAAGGAGCTGGCCGAGGTCGACATCACGAAGGAGCCGATGGAAGTCGGCCCCACGCTGCACTACTTCATGGGCGGCATCCGCGTCGACGCCGACTCGCAGCAGACCACGGTGCCCGGCCTCTTCGCCGCCGGTGAGTGCGCGGCCGGCCTTCACGGCGCCAACCGCCTCGGCGGCAACTCGCTCTCGGACCTCATCGTGTTCGGCAAGCTCGCCGGCGACGGCGCCGCCGCCTACGTGAAGGGCCTGTCGTCGTCACCGGCGCCCGTCGACGAGCAGATCGTCGCGGCGGTGCGGCGCGCCACCGAGATCCTCAAGCGCGAGAAGGGCGCCAACCCGTACCTCCTGCACGAGAAGCTCGAGGGCATCATGAGCGCGAACGTCGGCATCGTTCGCAACAAGACCGACCTCGAGACCGGCGTCGCGGCGCTCGAGGAGCTCAAGAAGGAAGCGGTCGACATGAAGGCGCCGGGCGCCTCGCAGTACAACCCGGGCTGGCACGAGGCGCTCGCGATGCGCTCGCTGCTCATCACGTCGGAGGCGGTGACCCGCGCCGCGCTGATGCGCGAGGAGAGCCGCGGCGCGCACACCCGCACCGATCACCCCGGCGAGAGCGCCGAGTGGGTGAAGTACAACGTCATCATCAAGAAGGGCGCGAACGGCATGGAGGTCGAGAAGCGACCCAAGCCCGAGGGCCCCGCGCATCTCGTCGCCATGGCCAACGCCAAAATCGAGGATCTCGAGTCGGGCAAGGTCGGCGGCGACGTCACCTGAGCGAAGGACGAAGGACCAAGCAGCATGGGCAAGCGAACGTTCAAGGTCTGGCGAGGTGACGCGAGCGGCGGCGAGTTCAAGATGTTCGAGGTCGACGTCGACCCGGGCATGGTCGTGCTCGACGTGCTCCACCGCATCCAGTCGCGCGAGGCCAACGACCTCGCGCTGCGCTGGAACTGCAAGGCCGGCAAGTGCGGCTCGTGCAGCATGGAGATCAACGGCAAGCCGCGCCTGGCGTGCATGACGCGCATGAACATCTTCCAGGAGACCGAGACGATCACGGCGCAGCCGCTGAAGACGTTCCCGGTGATCAAGGACCTCGTCACCGACGTCTCGTGGAACTACAAGCAGAACCAGCGCATCGCGCGGTTCAAGCCGCGGCCGCGCGAGGCCGACGGTACGCACCGCATGTTCCAGGAAGACGTCGATCGCGTGCAGGAGTTCCGCAAGTGCATCGAGTGCTACCTGTGCCAGGACGTCTGTCACGTCGTGCGTGATCGCGGCGAGAAGGACAACTTCGTCGGGCCACGCTTCATGATCCGGCTGGCCTCGCTCGAGATGCACCCGCTCGACACCGACGACCGCGTCCCCGAGATCCGCAAGGAGTTCGGCTCCGGGTTGTGCAACATCACGCGCTGCTGCACCGAGGTCTGCCCCGAGCACATCGGCATCACCGACAACGGCATCATCCCGCTCAAGGAGCGCGTGGTGGATCGCTACTTCGATCCGGTCGCGGGGCTCTTGCGCAAGATCAAGGGCATCACGGTCCGCAAGTAGAGAGAGCAGGGGAGGCAGCAACGATGGATTTCGAGCTGAAGCGCATCACGGCCGACGGAATCCCGCACGCGCTCGAGAAGGCCGAGCGCTACCGCCTGCTCAACGACCCCGAGCAGGCGGAGAGCATCTGCCGCGACATCCTGGAGGTCGATGGCGACAAC
>DATLEB010000283.1:0-16330 GCA_035525615.1 Kofleriaceae bacterium
TCGCTTGCTTGTCGTCGTGGCCGCGCACGCCCGGAAACCTATCCGGACCGGATCGCCGAGTCGATCTCTAACTCGGGTTTCTCAGCAGCCTGCTAGCGCTGTGACGCGGTCCTCGCTACTTCCGCCTAGCTGTCTCTGCCACGCGAAGTTGCCGGTGTCTCCGTCGTAACCGCCCAGGAATCCATCATAGATCCCGCCTGGGTTCATGACGGTGCCGCCTATCGAGCAGGGGCCCGCGAAGTAACCGCCCACGACGACGGTTCCACTCGCAGCCACTGCGAGGGACGTGGCGTGTGCGTATCCGCCCGCGCTACCAATTTTCTTCTTCCACACGATTGATGACCCCGACGCGGCCAGCCTGGCGACGTAGACCTCACCGTCTGCGCTCACCAGCGGGCCATCGCCCAGATCCACCGAGGTGTGAAAATCGCCGACGACAAGGGCGTCACCCGACGGATGCATTGCGATGGCAACGAACTCCATGTCGTCGTTGTCGCTGACGCGGATAGGCCGCTGCCAAGTCCAAGAACCGTCGGCACCAAACTGCGCGACAAAATGGTCTTTCGTGTCCCCGCTCGGAAGCATCAGCGGGGACGGTCCGCCGAGGTCAACCGAGGCACGATAGGTCCCGCCAAGAACTATGTCGCCCGTGCTTGCGCGAACGGCCAAGCCTGCCGGGATCACGTCCGCTGTACCCCCGAATACGCGATGCCAAATCACATCCCCGGCGGGAGAGATTTTCGCCAGCAGTGTGTCGATGCCGTCACTGTTCGCGTACTGCTGTCCCGCAAAGCTGATGTCACCGACGAATTTCGCTGCGAAGATAATGTTGCCGCTCCCGTCGGCGGAGATGTTGGTGACGGAATCAGCGCCGGCGCCCCCGACCTTGTGAATCCAGGCAGCCTGTCCCACTGTGGCGAATCGCGCCCCTACGTTCAGCGAGCTTCCAGCGACGGTAAGGGCGCACGTTGTTTCCGTTCCACAACTCGCCGCGTCGTTGCGCCAGCCAACGAACGCTGCACCCGAAGCTGCATTTGCCATGAACGTGATGCTTACGCCGTCGAGCACCTCTGCGGAGCAAACGGACCCGCAGTTGAGGCCACCGACATTCGCGACCACCGAGCCGCTTCCGACGAGCGGATCAACCGTGATCATAACGCTGCGCAGGCCAGCGTCGGGTTGCTCCGCATCGTCTGGTGCGGCGTCCGCTTCGTCGTCAATAACGGGCGGCAACTCGGGGAATTTGCACGCCGTCACCGCTACCACGAGAACAAGACCAGTCGTCCCAACGCATCGCCGCATCCCCCTTTTTCGCCGGAAGGGGCAGGCCAGACAAGAGAAACTAGGGGCATTCCGGGTTGGCCACGGAGGGCGTACCCGAGTCGGTTCGTGTCGGGCCCGTGGCCGAGTTGTACGCGGCGGCGCCAGCGGCCACGGCAGTGCACTGTGTCAGATCGCTGTCGACCTGCCACGACGAGCCGGCGCTCGTGGTCGATGCGTTCGTCGTCCAGGTCGCGGTGGTGAGCATCGTTCCATCGATACCGATCTGGAAACTGCCTGCGTCGTTCGCGCCAAGGCCAAACCCGAACGTGGCGGCTGGCACGACAGCGGGCGGAAGCCCGTTGCCGGTTCCCAGGGTGCGCGCGAAGACGGCCAGTCCCCCACTTGAGAGGCGTACGCAGTCTCCGCCAGCGGCGATGAGGGGATTGGTCCCGAGGTTTGCCGCGCCCGCCTGCAGACCATTGAGATCAACATCGGCGGTCGCTCGCAACTCGAACCATTCACCGACGGCATCGGTCACGATGACCGGATCCGGCATCCACTCGTTGATGACGAGCTGCCCCGCGGTCGGCTTGACGATCGGGCGCAGCTGCTGCGTGCCGGTGTCGGTGCACATGCCGGCGGTGTTCACGCCGCAGTCGCGGTTGGCCGCGCGCGGCGAGCCCATGTCGCCGCCGCCGAACGCGGCGTTGCCGTCGCAGAAGTTGGTCGACAGATCGTTGTCGGCCGGCGCGCTGAGGCCCATGTCGAGCTGCAGCGAGCGGCCCGAGCGGACGGTCGCCCACATCATGCTGTCGAGCTCGGTGCCGTCCATGAGCACGCGCACCGTGCCGCCGCTGTTGGCCATGTTGAACGTGAACGTGCCCGTCACCGCCGGCAGTCCGCCGTTCATGCTGCTCTCGCCGTTGCGCGCGAAGATGACGTGCGTGCCGGCGGTGACGCGCACGCACGAGGGCGACATCAGCACGTTGCCATTGCCGGTCGCGCCCGCGACGGCGAGGCCGTTGAGGTCGCGGTCGGCGTTCACGACGATCTCGAACCACTCGCCCTCGGTGTCGTTGACCGCGGCCGGGTCCGGCATCACCTCGGTGATCGTGATGTCGCCGACCTGCGGCGGCACCGTCGGGCGCATCGTCCCGTTGTCGTCGCACTGGCCGGGCTGCACCACCATGCAGTCGGGGTTGGCTGCGCCCGGCGTGCCGTAGTTGGCGGGCTCGTACTCGAGCGCCGCGGCCTCGTCGGACGTGCACCAGTTGGCGAGCACGTCGTTGGCCTGGCCGTCGGGCGGCGAGCCGCCGTCGAGCGCGAAGGTGCGGCCGACCTCGACGCCGTCGTACGTGGCCTCGTCGACCAGCGTCGTGCCGCACATGAGCGCGAGCCGTCCGCTGCCGGTGTTGTACAGATCGCCCAGCGCGTCGGCGTAGCCGTAGCCGATGTGATCGGGCGCGAGGTCGGGCAGCACGTTGCCGAGCGTGATGTAGCCGTTGGCCGGGATCGTCACCGCGCGCATGACGTGGCGCTTGCGATCCATCGCCGCGTCGTCGGGGCGGCTGTGCTCGAGCGTCACGCCGGCGAGCTCGATCGGCGCGCTCGACGCGTTGTGGATCTCGAACCACTCCTTGCCCTCGTCGGCGCCGCTCGCCCCGCTGGGCGCGCCGTAGTCGGCGAGCACCTCGGTGATCACCAGATCGCCGAGCACCAGCCCGCTACACTCGCCGCCGCCGTCGTCGCCCGGGCCACACGCGCCCAGCGCCGAAACCACGCCCAGCCCGGCAATCCCAGCGCTCGCCAAAAACAAAGCTCGCATGGTCGGATCCTCTCAGAGTCCCGCGGCGGTGTCGGTCGGGTTCGTCACGTCGCCCGGGCGGGTCAGCCCGGGAATCGGCGAAAGGACGATCTGGCCGGCACGGTCGACCTGGATCTGCAGCTGTTTCCGCTTGGTGTGCTTGTTCTGGTAGATGGAGACCACACCCTTCACCACCACGAACTCGCCCTTCCACTGGGTGAGCCCGCTCGACGCGAACACGTCCTTGTCGAAGAAGATGAGCGGGAAGTCGCCGAACATCTTGCGCGACAGCGCCACGCGCGTCGGGCCGCGATCGCCCAGCCGGACGTCACCGACGGTGGCGAGGATCGAGATCTCCTGCCCCACGCGCTCCTCGATGCGCCGCATCGAGTCCCAGTGCGTGAGCACGATGAAGTTGGGATCACTATCGATCTGGCGCTGGTAGCGCGCGATGAACTCGCCGCGCGCGTCCCACCACGCCTTGCGCTCGTCGTAGTCGGGGTAGTGCTCGAGCGTCGGATCCCAGATGCCGCGCTTGGCCTCGCGCGCTTCCTTCTCGGCGACGACGAACTCGTCGTGGAACCGGCGCGAGTAGCCGTACTTCGTGAAGTACGGGCTCATGCCGGCGCGCACGCACTCCACGTTGTAGTTGATCCACTTCCCGTCCTTCTCGATGAAGACGTAGGCCAGGTAGCGCTCGTAGCGGTCGCGGATCTCGCGTGCGTCGTCGCGCTCGAGGCGGACCTTGGTGTGGCCGTGGAAGAACTCCTTGGCGTACTCCTTCGCCAGCTCGCCGAGCGGGCTCGCCGCCTTGACCGGGTGCTTGCCGCCGCCGCGCTTGTCGGCGAGGTACTTCTGGAAGTCGGTCTCGGCGGCGCGGCGATCGGTGTCGTTCTTGAAGGTCTCCTCGGCATCGAGGCCGACCAGGCGCAGCGAGCTCTCGAGGCCGTCGACGCGGATGGTGTCGCCGTCGGTCACCTTGGTCAGGTGGAACTCGCCGATGGTGAGGCCCGGCGTCTCGAGCTTCTTGAGCGAGTCCTTCGCCGCCTTGCGCTGGTAGCGGCCGCTCTGCGGCGGGCCGCACGCGACGAGCTCCTGCCCGACCCCGACACCGAGGACGACACCGAGGACGATCGCGACGAAGCGGTTCATGGACATGGGCGATTGACCTCACCCGGAGTGCCGGCGGCGTACTCCGTGTCGGTGGCTCCGGTGCCGTCGTCGCACCACGTGAGCGACTCGTCGTTCGCGGTCACGTCGGGTGGCTCGGCGGGGAAGGACCAGGTGGCGTTGCTGGGCAGACCGTCGGGGCGCACGCGATCGATGCGCGTGCCGCACGCGTAGACGTCGACGACGCCGGTGTCGAACAGCGAGTGCGCCTGTCCGTCGGAGCCGAGGAAGTCCGGGAACCAGCCGTAGTCGGCGTGCGCCGGCAGATCGCCGTCGGGGAAGTACGAGAGGACGACGCGCTCGCCGGCGGCGACGTCGAGGTGGCGCCGCACGATCACCGTGCCCTCGTTCGAGCCGTCGAGCTCGAGGAAGCGAAGCTGCAGGCCGTACAGGTCGATCGACGAGCCGCTCGCGTTGTAGAGCTCGATCCACTCGCCGTAGGGATCGGGGATGTCGACCTCCACCGGCATCGGCGGGTCGCCCATCTGCACGATCATGTCTTTCACGGTCTGCTCGCCGCGGATCTCGCTGACGACGAGGTCGCCCTCGGCGAGCGGCGGACAGAGCTCCGGCTCGGGCTCGCGGTCGCAGCCTCCGCCTCCGCAGAACAGAAGGGCGGTCATGCCCCCGATGTGCATCACGCGGCGCACGAGGATCCATCCTATCACCGTCGGGTTGCTGGTGCCGATCCGTCGCGGTAGAAGCGGTCGTGGACTCGCTGCCAGCTCGCGCCTCGGTCGCCATCGTCGGTGGCGGGGTCGCCGGTCTGGCCACCGCCTGGGCGCTGGTCGAGCGCGGCGTGCGTGACGTGGTGGTGCTCGAGCGCGAGGTCGCGCTGGCGAGCCACGCCAGCGGTCGCAACGCCGCGATGTGTCGGGCGCTCGCCGAGGACGACGCGTGGACGGCGCTGACCGCCGAGGGTGCGGCGTTCCTGCGCTCGCCGCCCGCGGGGTTCGCGCGTGCGCCGCTCGTCGACGGGCGCGGGGCGGTGCTGCTCGCCGGCGCGGCGGTTGGCGACGAGCTTCGCGCGCGAGCGTTGCGCTTCAGGATCAGGCACGAGGTGGTGGGCGCGGCCGACGTCGCGGCGCGCTGGCCCGGGCTCGAGGTCGCGCGCGGCGGCGTGTGGTTTCCCGACGACGGGTTGATCGATCTCGGCGTGCTCGTCGAGAGCTTCGTCGCGGGGGCGCGCGCCGGCGGTGTGCGCTTCGTCACCGGCGCGGAGGTGACGGCGGTCGTCGCCGACGGAGATGCCGTCGCCGTGCGTACGGCGCGCGGTGTCGTCGAGGTGGAGCAGGTCGTCGTCGCGGCGGGCGCGTGGGGCGACGAGGTCGCGGCGCGGGCGCAGGTCGCCGGCGTCGGGCTGGTCTCGCGGCGGCGCCACATCATGGCGGTGCACGCGCACGCGGGCGACGCGCCGATCGTGTGGGACGTCGACGGCGACGAGTGGTACGTGCGGCCGGCCGGGCCCGAGGTGTGGGCATCGGCGTGCGACAGCGACGTGGTGGCGGCCGGCATCGTCGACGCGCGCACGGCCGCCGAGGCCGAGGTGCGCGCGCGCCTGCCGGGGAACCTCGCAGAGGCTCCGCTGGCGCGGGTGTGGGCCTGTCAGCGCACCTTCGTGGGCGGCGCGCCGATCGTGGCGCGGGATGCGGCGCATCCGTGGCTGGTGCGGGTGGTGGGCCTCGGGGGGCACGGCATCACCGCCAGTGCTGCCGTCGGTCGACAAGCTGCCATCGTCGTGTCATCGCAACGTCGTTGAGCCGGCGGCGCAGCGGATCTACGCTCGTCGGGATGCGATTCGTCGTGTGGCTTGGCCTCGGGGCGGCGCTTGGAGCGCCCGCCGCCGGCTGCCTGCGTGACACGCAGCACGCGTGCGAGGCGGAGGGTGCGTGCGGCGACGACGACAGCGGCGACGCGGATGTCGGCGACCCGGACGGCGGCGGCAACGGCGGTGACGGCCGCGCCGACGGCGGCGAGGTGCCGACCGACGCGGCCAACGGCGTGATCGAGCACGTACCGCTGGCCGAGGAGATGCTGGGCGGGACCGCGCTGGCGCTCGCCGCGAATCGGACGATCGACACGACCATGCTCGAGTTCAACGGTGCGCCGGCGCCGTGGCTCACGATGATCACGAGCGAGCAGGGGGACCTCATCGCGCTGGCGCGACTCGACACGCTGACCATCGAGCTCAACCGCACGCTCGCCGTGACCGGCTCGCTGCCACTCGTCATCATCGCGCGGCGCATCGACGTGAACGGGGCGATCGACGCCTCGGCGAGCGGCGCGAACGACGGGGCGGGCGCGATCCTCACCGGCTCCGCGGGCGGCGGCGACGGCACGCCGGGCGCGAACAACGACGACGGCGGCGGTGGCGGCGGCGGTCACGGCAGCGACGGCGCGCCGGGCGGGAAGGCCGGCGTCGCGGTCGGCGGCATCGCGGGGCAGGACGCGGGCGACGCCAACCTCACGACGCTCGTTGGCGGCGGTCACGGCGGACGCGGGTCGGCCGGCAACTGCCCGCGCGCGCTCGGCGGCGGCGGCGGCGGCGCGTTACAGCTCTACGCCTCCGAGGCCCTCACGATCACCGGCACGCTCGACGTGAGCGGCGGCGGCGGCCGCAAGAACAGCGGATGCTCGGCGGGCGGTGGCGGCGGCGGCGCGGGCGGGGCGCTCTACCTGCAGTCGTCGGCGATGATCACGCTCGATTCGGGGAGCCGGCTGGCGTCGAATGGCGGCGGCGGCGCGTCCGGCGGCGGAAATCTCGGACCGGGCGGCGACGGCAATGATGGCGAGCCCGGCGTCTTCGCGGCGATGGGCGGCGGTCCGGTCGCCAACGGCGGCGGCGCGGGCGGCGCGGGCGGCGTGATGGCGACGGCGCCGGTGATGGGCGGCGACGCGTCGCTCAACGGCGGCGGCGGTGGCGGCGCCGTCGGTCGCATCGTCGTGCACGCGCCGAGCGTGAACGTGGTGCTCGGCTCGCAGGCGAGCCCGGCCTTCGTGCAGCGGAACTGAGCGAGGAACTGAGCGAGGAACGACGAGGAACGACGAGCGCGGCGCGAGCGCGCGCTACTTCTTGCCGTCGCAGGCCGCCATCTCTTCCATGGACTTGGCCGCGAGACCGCACGCGACCACCTTCTTGGGCGTCTCGCGCGTGCACGACTCGACGAACTTCTGGCCGACCGCGTAGTCGCGGACCGAGGCCTTCGCCTTCTCCTGCTCTTCCTTCGTGCCCTTCACGCCGGTCGAGGTCGCCTCGAGATCGATGATGTGCGCGAGGAGCTGCTCGCACGAGCCCTTGCTCGGCGTGTCGGAGCATGCGGCCGTGGCCAGCAGCGAACCGAGAGCAACGCGGAGGAGGACGGGCGCCTTCATGTGGACGCGAGCGTAACACGCCGGGAGGCGGGGAGCGCCGTCGGGAGCCAGCGCCGCGGCGATGGCGAGACGAACCTCCGGAGGTGCGGGGCGCGCGAGCGCGAGCGCGTAGAGGCGGCGGGCGCGCGCCTTGCCGCCGCGCTCGGCGGCGACGGTGGCGGCGTGCGCGAGGATCTCGGGCTCGTGCGGCGCGATGAGCACGGCTCGCGCGAGCGCGCGGTCGGCGCCGTCGAGGTTGCCCTCGGCGCGCAGGAGCCAGCCCCAGCTGTCGAGCACCGACGCGTCGCCGGGCGCGAGCCCGCGGGCGCGCGCGAGCAGGCGATGTGCGCGCGGCAGATCGCGCTTCAGCTGGACCAGCGCGAAGCCGACCATGTTCATCGCACCGGCCGCGTCGGGCGTGGCGGTGAGCACCTCCTCGGCGAGCGCCAGCGCGTGCGCGAGATCGCCGGCGCGGCTCTCGAAGCCGGACCACGCCAGCGCGAGCTCCGCGTCGTGCGGGTGCGCGGCGGCGGCGCGGCGAAAGATGGCGCGACCGGCCGCGATGTCGCCGTCGCGGCGCGCGGCCTCGGCGGCGGCGGCGACCAGCGCCGTGTACGCGGGCTCGCGAGCGAGCGCCTTCTCGGCGCGGGCGCGCGCGTCGGTGGTGCGGCCGGCGACGAGCAGCGCCTCGACCGCGATCGCCTGCGCGTTCGCCCAGCCCTTGCGCTTCTCGTCGATGCCGTCGACGAGCGCGAGCGCCTCGCGCGTGCGGCGCAGGTTCACGAGGATGCGCGCGCGCGTGAGCGTCGTGTCGCGCCCGCGCGCGTCGGCCACCTCGGCGACGGCCAGCCCGCGGTCGAGCTCGCCGAGCGCGACGTACATCCCGGCCGCGTCCGCGAGCACCGCTGCCGGCACCGACGCGTCGTAGAGATCGAGCACGTCGAGCGCGGCGCGCCGATCGCCGACGTCGAGGAGGAGCCACACCAGATCCGCGCCGATCGCGATGTCGCCGCCGGTGCGATCGAACGCGATGCGCGTGAGCTCGATGGCCTCCTGCATCCGCCCGGCGCGCACGTGCACGCCGGCGAGCGCGCGCTGCGCGTCGATGCGATCGCCGTCGAGCTCGATCACGCGCCGCAGATGCGGCACCGCGCCGCCGTCGTCACCGCGCGCGAGCTCGATCTGCGCCAGCTGCTCGTAGCCGTCGACCGCCTCGGGCAGCGCGGCGATGAGCTCGCGATAGACCTTCTCCGCCTCGTGCGGCCGCTTCGCCTGCGTCTCCGTCGCGGCGAGCCCGAGGTACGCCGCCGCCAGCGTGCGATCCAGCTCGAGCACGCGGTGATACGCCGTCGACGCTCGCTTCAGCTCGCCGGCGCCGCGATGGATCTCTCCCGCCGCGAGCCACACCTCCGGCGAGCGCGGCCATCGCGCCGTCGCCAGCTCGATCTGCGTCCCCGCATCGACGCGCATCCCGAGCCGATACATCGCCTCCGCGCGCGCCACCGCCACGCCGGGCTCGTCGGGCGCCGCCGCCTGCGCCTCGTCGAGCTCGCGCAGCGCCGTCGCATAATCCGCCTCGAAGAACGCCGCCCGCCCGCGCACGTAATGCGCGTACGCCTCCGGCGCGAGCGGCGGAGGCGGCCTCGTCGCCGCGGGCCCACACGCGGCCGCGAGCGTGCCGATCGCGCAGGCCCCGACGGCGACGATCGCAACTGGAAGCCCGCGGCGCACCGCCCAGGATTCTAGCGCAGCCGCCGCGCGAGCGCCCCGCGAGACCCGAGCCGTATCAACGGCTTGTCGATTTTGGGCAACCGCCCGCGCCGCCGCCGATAGGACCGCACATGAACGCGAATGGACCGCGTGGCCGACATCGAGATCGCCGAGTAGTGCGGCCCACAATCCTTTCTCGATATTCCCGATTGGGTCCTGGTGGTCATCGTGGTTCTAATCTGGTGCTTCCGTGAGTCGGGACCAGCGGCCAGAGTCAAGTGGCGACGGTATCGACTCGCGCATCGAGCGATCGCCGAGCATCGCGGCGGGACGCGCTACACGCACACAGCGACTGCCGATTCCAGCGCACTCGGAGGACCGTATCGAGCCGATCTCGCCGGGACTGCCATCGTCCTCGCGCCCTGCCGATTCAGCCGAAGCTGTTCAGCTTCGAGCCGCGGACGAAGCGTTCGGACTTCACTTGGAGTCCGCTCGCGTGCACGAAACGGCGGCGAGGGGTGTACAGGGTGCAGGTCAGCAGGTTCCTCACCATGAGAGGATCCAGTCGAGCTTTGGTCGGCACGACATCTCCGATGTACGGGCACACGTCGGAGGAGTTGCCGCCGACGCGGCCGGATCAATCGGTGCTCGTGCCTACGCGACCGGGAACGATGTCGCGTTCGCGGAAAGCCCCGACCTTCACACGACGGCGCATGAGGTCGCCCACGTTGTCCAGCAGCGACGGGGCATCCAACTCTACGGTGGGGTCGGGCGGCAGGGCGATCCGTTCGAGGACAACGCCGACCGAGTCGCCGATGCGGTCGTTCGCGGCGAATCGGCAGAAACACTACTGGACGCAACGGCGACCGGCGGACCGTCTCGGCCAAGCCTCGTTCAAAGGCAGGTGGGTGGTGCTCCCGCTACGCCCAAGTCGGATGCCACTGTGCGCATCGCCACCGCCCTTCAGCGCCTCATCGCGTCAACATCGCAGGCGCAACAAGTCGCTAAGCGACTTCGGACAAGCGAGCTCTCGCCAAGCGAGGCATGCATCGAGATCATTCACCTGATCGGTCACTCGTGGGCAGACCTGCAGCGTCTCGCTGGTTCCCGACGCAAGATCGACGATCTTGATGCAAGCGTAGAGAACGCGCGTTTCCGTAGTCTACCTAACGCGATCGAGGCGCGACAGGCGAGTGATGACGAGGCGAACGCATTGCGTGACGCATTGCCCGTCGTCCGAGACGACCTTCATCAACTCGATGGTGCAATCAGAGCGGTCGTTTCCCTTTCGCTCCGAGCTACTCCGCGTCCGAGAGAAGTCGCGATCGTGCGGTCCCAGTATCAGGTCTTGATTGCAGCTGCGAAGCCCTTGGGCTGGGCCCCGGTCTCGTCCGTCGACTTGGAACACGACAACGATGATCGAGGACGTCACATGGATGCAGCGGCGATCGACGAATCAACGAACGTCGAGTCAACAAGCGCAGCATCGGAACGCGAGTACACCGGTCACGGTGTGGAGTCGCTCGACTCGGACAACTATCGCATCTGGGGGTTCGACGTGGGTTCTTCGGAGCTACCGTCCTCCGCCGCGAAGACGCTCGACATGATTGCGGACGCTGCGCTGGCGGATGGCACGGTCACGATCACGCTGGTTGGCCATACAAGTAGCAGCGGCACTGACGCGCACAACGAGAAATTGAGCGAGGATCGCGCATATCGTCTCCTAGAGGAACTCGTTAGCCGAGGCATCGACGAGTCGCGCATCACTGCAGCCGGCGAAGGAGAGAGTGTTCACTTGGTTGATGAACGCGCCGACCCGGCGCGAATGGCGAGAAATCGCCGTGTGGAGGTGCGTCTTCGTGGACTCGCCGGAGTTCGCGGTGCCCGAGAGGACAACTCGCCGGCACTTGGGTGCGCCGACCTCAGGACGCAAGCAAGATGGGAACGCATCCACTATGAAGCATGGGTGAACTGGTGGACGGATGGCGGCTACGGCTCATCTCCTGGTGCCGGCATCAAGGACCGGGTAGACGGTGACTCGATTCGGCCGAGCGAGAGAAATGTGCGCTGGGCGGCGAATACGTACGGAATCCATGACGAACACGACATCAAGGCGCTCATGGAGCAGATCAGCCCGCTGCCGGTCGGCGCGAACCTCGATGCACACATGCGAGATTTGAAGCAGTCTGCTGCTCGGAGTGAAGCCATGGCTCGCGACTTCACCAAGTGCGACCCCAAGAAGCCTGCCTTGCTCAAGCTGATGACATACGACGATGTTAAGGGGCCCAACGATGCGCTGAATCCGCCTGCCAATTCGAGGGCCCCGGGTGGCCAGCGTCATTAGCCTCACAACTGCACGACGCTGCTGGGCGATGGTCGCGCTCGTGTTTCCGTTTGTGGCGTGCGAACGAGCGGGTCCCTCCATCGACTGGGCAAACCCCGAGCAGCGGGTGGTTGGTCGCATGGGAGTGGTGGAGTGCGTGCGAAAGCAGGGCCGCGTTGGATGTCGTGGCTCCAACGAACGTGGGCTACTCGGCAACGGAGCCCTAGAAAACTCATCGAAGGACTGGACGACGATCCGGCTTCCGAAGTCGGTGAGCGAAATAGCCCTGGCTCCAAACGACGCATTCGCCTGCGGGTTGACCGCGCAAGGTGAACTCTGGTGCTGGGGCCTGAACGTTGCGTCGGTGCTCGGCGAAGTTCCGCCTCTGTTCGACGGAGAAGACGTTGCTCGCTCCGTCACGTCCCCTCAACAGTTCCAAGGCGTTCAAGGTATCGCCGAAATGGACGTGACAGTCGCACGAGTCTGCGTGCGCTCCCACGAGGGCGGCGTCTATTGCTGGGGACAGAACGCCTACGGAGAGATCAAGGACCCCCGAGTAGACCCACGGTTCGTCGTGCCTGAACCGCAAAAGACGGCGCTTCCGACACGCGCCCGCGAACTGCACGCGTTCTCTGCGCAAACCTGCGCGGTTCTCGTCAACGATGAACTGTATTGCTGGGGCGGTAGTGTCCCCTCCGCGCAGGGGCCGATTCCGGCATTTGCACCGACCAAGGTTGCGAGCGGCGTGACAGGCGTATCGATCAGCAAGGATGAGGTCGCCTGCGCCGTCACCGCTCGCGGGAACGTGTGCTGGCCGATCCTTGACGCCAGCGTGCGTGGACGCTTCCAGGAACCTCACGTCCGCCGGGAGCCAGGGCCCTGAAGCCGAGGGTCGGCCGGTCGACATCTGGTTGAACAGCACGCCATGATCGAGACGTTCTCGTTCGATGTTCGCGGCGACATCTACCGGATGCACCGTCGCCCCAACGCGCCGCACGTGGTCGTGAACGACGACTATCGCGGCGTGCGAGTGATCGATCCGAGGAGCGGCGAAGATTACTCGCGTGTCGCGTTCTCCCCTGATTACGCAGCCTCGGGTATCGTGAACGGATGGGCCTTCAGCGCCGATGGAGACCTGGTCGCGACGTTCGACGACGACGCCCAGCGAGGGTGCCTTCTGTCGCTCGCGAAAGGCACGCGCCGAGTGATCTCGCATCCCGGGTGGATTTCCACGTTCGCGATGCCTTACGACTGGCGCGACGGCACGCTCTGGCTGCACGACGCGGAGTCCTTCTCGTTCGCGTCGATCGACGCGAGCACGGGGATCACGACTGGGGACGATGGCTTTCGCGCCCTGCAGGAGAATCGGTCGTGGCGACGGGCTCTTGATCGGATGCGCCGTATGAACGCAGGTTCCGTCCGTGTGGAGCCCGAGCTCGCACACTCACTGGTCATCATCGAGGGAGATGGAAAAAGGGTCGGCCGTATCGGATGGGCGGATCAGCCCGACCTCGTGGTCGCCGCCCCGAGTGGGGTGTGCCGGCTCGCAGCGATGAGCGAGAACCTGATCACGCTGGCCGAATACGAGGTCAGGGTCCTGAGCTCCAACGGCGAGACACTGGGGCGACATGTCGCGCCCGCGGGATTTCATTTTCTCGACGTGGAGACGCTTCCGGAGACGAGTGAGCATCCGGCTGTCATCGTTACCCTGGCGAGCGCGCTGGATGGGAGCCGCGTCAGTCGCATCACGTCGTATGCCCTGAACTAGTACGGAACTAGTACCCCGCCGCGGTGAAGGTGACCGGTTCAAGCGCGTAGAGCGGGGGCTCGAACGCGGTCGTCCACAGGGACGCGGCGTCGCGGCTGCCCTCCGAGCAGCGGCTGCCACGCTTGGGCGTGAGCTCGGCGAGCGCGACGCGCAGCCGCTCCTCGAACGTGGCCGCGGCGGCCTGCGCCGTGCTGCTCATCGCGCGGTTCGTCTCGTCGGCCTTGAAGCCCAGGCCGCGCAAGGCGCGCGTGACGTCGCGGTCGCGGGCGGCCGCCGCGCGCTTGGCGCGCATGAAGTCCTCACCGAGAGCCTGCTCCGCGGCGTACTGGTTGTGCGCGTGACAGCGGAGCCGCAAGCCCTCGACGGTTGGCTGCCCACCGCGGCACACCGTCGTCGAGTGATCGAGCTCCAGGAACCCGCGCTCGGTGCAGCGCATGCCGTCAGCGCTGCTGAACGTGCACTGCCCCTTGTCGCGTTCGTACACCGCGCGCCGAACCTCCGCCGGGATGTAGGTCGGGTCCGCGTTTGCGGAGCGCGCCTTCGCGGGGCGCGGCAGATCGGTCGCACCGAACTTCTGCTTCTCGAGCTTGGTAAGGAGCGCGTCGAGCGCCGCGTCGAGGACGACGGCCAGGTCGCCCGACGGATTGCGATGACGCATGAGCGCCTTCGCCCGCTCGAGCTTGTCGCGCGTCTCCTGATCGATCGTCACCTGCAGCCCGAACCGCTCCGGCGCCAGCGGCAGCACACGCGCCGGAGGATCGCCGTTTGGCCCTGGGGCCGATTCGCGCGCTCCGTCGCCCGGTGCGGTCTCCGCGGCGGGCGACAGCGGCAGGATCGCGTCCGGCACGTCGGGCCGCGGGGCCAGCCGCGCGGCGATGATCTCGATGTCGCGCTTGCGCCGGTGTGTCGCCTCCGCGATGAGTGCGTCGACGTTCTCGTCGGTGAGATGCGGCGCCAGCACGGCGACCCCGCTCAGATGCAGCCTCCCATCGGCGATCGCGTCGAACAGCTGCGGAAATCGCCGCGCCGCGCGCGCCGCGCGAACCCGCTTGTACGCACTGTCTTCGCTCATGCGCAGCGCGCACACGCAGTACTCGTGCATCGTCGAGTACGCGAGCGGCCGGTAGAGCGTCCGCGCATCCACCTCGCCGAGGTGCGCGAGCAATAGCGCGGTCGCCTCTCGGTCGGCCGCAACCAGCGAGCCGAGCTCCCGTAGCAGCTTCTCGTTCGACATGTGATCGAGGACGTATGCGGTCTTGTCTCCCTCTACCACGTGATTTTTTGTGCTCTCAGAATGCCCGCAGCGCGCCGCGACGCCCTCCGGGCTCGCGAGAATTCGAAATCGCCGTCATCGTGCAGCCAGCACGAGCTGACGCGTTTCTCGACGAAGATTTCTCGAGGTTCGCGAATCCGCACTCCTTGCACGCTCGCAACGCGTCAAGAGAAATGCGAGGCGCGTCGTCGAGCCGCCGCGATCCGTGCACTCTGCACCCTCGGTCGCGAGTCGACCGGCGACGAGCTCGATGAAGCCTCTTACGTCGCGCTCGAGCATCGACCTGTTCCACGCGTTTGGCCCCGGGACCCTGGGGCCAAACCGTGGCCGCGTGTCAGCGGGTCCGTGGTCGAGCGAGAGTGCGATGCGCCACGAACACGGCGCCGGCTGACGGTCGATCGAAGCGCGCGGGTTGTGCCGATCGCGGCGACACGTTTGGCCCTGGGCCCTGGGGCCAAGCTGCCCTGTGCAAAGGCGTGGCCTCACTTCGCATGGGTCGGCGCGCGACCGTGAGGGCGTCGAGCTCGCGAGCGCGTCTCTCTGCTCGAGTGACGCGGTCGATCTCGTCGCGAGAATTCGCTCGTTGCGATTCGCTTTCGCATTGACACGATCCAGAAGCACAGCGAGTGCGTGGTCGCCAATGGCCTCGCGATCGACGCCAGAATGCGTTGTGCGGCGCCTGGTGCGCGTTTCTCGGTTCTCGACGAGGAATTCGCGTCCGGAGACCTTCTCGTCGCGCCACGAGCATTCTGAGGGCTCGTTTTTTCGCGTGGTAGAGGAAGTCATGCGCGCATATGCACTCGAGCACATGACGAATGAGAATCTGCTGAGCGAGCTCGCGACGCTGGTCGCCACAGACCGGCGGACGATCGCGGCTCTGCTCGCACACCTTGGCGAGGTGGATGCGCGGCAGCTCTTCCGCCCGGCCGCATACTCGACGATGCACGAGTACTGCGTGACGGCACTGAACATGAGTGAAGACAGCGCCTACAAGCGCGTCCGCGCCGCGCGCGCCGCGCGCGAGTTCCCGCAGCTCTTCGACGCGGTCGCGGACGGGCGCTTGCACGTGAGCGGCGTCGCTGTTCTCGCGCCGCATCTCACCGACGAGAACGTCGACAGCCTCATCGTCGAGGCCACGCATCGGCGCAAGAAGGACATCGAGATCATCGTCGCCCGGCTGGCGCCGCGACCCGACGTGCCGGACGCACTCCTGCCGCTGTCAGCCGGGCCGAGACACGAGCCGGCGGCGGGTTTGGCCCCAGGGCCAAACGGCGAGCAACGCGGTGAGCCGGCAGCACGCGTGAAGCCGTTGTCGCCGCAGCGCTTTGGACTGCAGACGACGATCAGCCAGGGGACGCGCGACAAGCTCGAGCGCGCCAAGGCGCTCATGCGTCACCGGAATCCGTCGGGCGACCTGGAGGTCATCATCGACGCCGCGCTCGATGCGCTGCTCGCGAAGCTCGAGAAGCAGAAGTTCGGCGTGACCGATCGGCCGCGCGCCGCGAAGCCGCGACCGGAGGACGCGGATCCGACTTACGTTCCTGCGGACGTTCGGCGCACCGTGTACGAACGGGACGAGGGACAGTGCACGTTCAAGAGCTCCGAGGGCATCCGGTGCACGGAGCGAGGCTTCCTGGAATTCGATCACACGACGATGGTGTGCCGCGG
>DATLEB010000292.1:0-14041 GCA_035525615.1 Kofleriaceae bacterium
CGACAGATCGAACGCGCGCCCGGTCCACGTCAGCGCCAGCGCGCGCGAGCCCAGCTTGGCCTCGCACAGCGCCCGGATCTCGGACATCCGCGCCAGCCTGTCGGCCGGCGTCTGCGCGTGCGCGAGGATGACCTCGAGCACCGGCAGGAGCTTCGACCACTTCTCGGCCTTCTGATAGACCGGCGCCAGCGCCTTGGCCGCGGCGAGGTCCGTCGCCTCGACGGCGAGCACGCGCTCCCACGTGCGCGCGACGCGCTCGATCGAGCCCTTCTTCTCCGCCACCGCCGCCGCGCGCCGGAACAGCGCCAGCCGCGCGGTGCGATCGTCCTGGCGATCACCGAGCGCGACGAGCGCATCCGACAGCTCGTCCCACTGGTTCAAGCCGCCGTACAGCCGCTCGAGGCCGTCCCAGTCCTGCGCCGCCGCATAGAGCTCGCGCAGCGTGCGCAGCGCCTTGGTGTGGCCCGGATCGAGCTTGAGGATGTCGGCGAACGCCTCCGCCGCCTGCGCCGGCGCACCGACGCGATCGGCGAGCAGCGCGCCCTGCTTCTCGAGCAGCGCGACCGCGTCCTGCGGCTTCTGCGCGCGCTTGCGCTGACGCCCGAGGATCTCGGCCAGCGCCAGCCAGCGCTTCTCGCGCTCGTACAGGTTGGCGAGCGCGGCCAGCGTCTCCTCGTCTCCGCCGTCGGCATGCTCGCCGAGGACGCGATTGTGGATCTCGATCGACAGCCGCGTGTCACCCACGCGCTCGGCGGCGAGGCGCGCCATCTCCGACAGCTTGTGGAGCCGGTCCTGCCCTTCGGCGGCGTCGGCTTCCTTGCCGAGGAGCCCGATGAGCTGCCGCCACTGCCGGCGGCGCGTGTAGATGTCCTTGAGCCGCGCCACCGCGTCGCCGATCAGCGACGGGTCCGACGGCGCCAGCTCGAGCAAGCGCTCGAGCGGACGGATGGCCTGGGCGTAGTTGCCGAAGCGATCGATCCACAGGTCCGCGGTCTCGCGCAGGATGGCCGAGCGCTCGGCGACCGGCACCGCCGGCATCTCGGCCTTCTTGCCGAGCACGCCGATGAGGTCCTGCCAGCGCCCCATGGCGCGGTACTTGTCGGCCAGCTCGTCGACGGCGCGACGGTCGTCGGGATCGAGCTTGAGGATCGCGTTGTACGTGTTCAGGACCATCGGGTCCTGGCGCAGGTTGTCGCGATAGATCGCGACGACCTCGTACAGCCGGTCGACGCGGCCGCGCACGTCCGACTCGGGCAGCTTCTCGATCTCGTCCTTGAGCAGATCGAGCAGCGGGTTCCACTTCTCGGCCTTGCGATAGAGACGCTTGAGCGCCTCCTTGGCCTCGGTCGACGTGGGATCACTGCGCAGGAGCTGCTTCCACGCGTCGATCGCCTTGTCGGGCGTGGCGAGCTGCACCTCGGAGACCTCGGCGATCTCGAGCGCGAGCGCGCGCAGGCGCGGATCGTTGGGCGGCAGCGCCTTCTCGGCCTGGCGGAGGATCGCGACCAGCTTCTGGCCCTCGCCGCGCCCGTGGTGATACGCGCGGTAGAAGTCGAGCGCGGCCGGATGCGCGGCGTCCTGCTTGCGGATCCGGCGGAAGTACTCCTCGGCGCCGTCCAGGTCGTCGAGGCGCTTCCACAGCGTCATGCCGACCTGCATCATCAGTCCGATGTCGCCGGCGTCGCCCTTGGCCTTGAGCGCGCCGGAGTAGAGCATCACCAGCGCCTGCCAGTTCTGCTGCTGCTCGAACGCGTCGCCGAGGAGGCGCAACGCGCGCGGCTGCGCCGGATCCATCGCCAGCACCTTCTTGCCGGTCTCGAGGGCGCGCTCGTGCTCGCCCAGCACCTGCTGCACCTCGACCATGCCCAGGAGCGCCGCGATGCGCTCCTCCTTCGTCGAGGCCGCATCGACGCGCGCCTCGAGGAGCGCGGCCAGCTCGGGCCAGCGCGCGCCGATGCGCAGCAAGCGCTCGAGGTGCGTCGCCGCCTTGCGGTTGTGCGGATCGGCGTCGAGCGAGCGCCGCAGGTACTGCTCGACCTCGGGACTGCCGGGGGCGTAGCGCGCCCAGTTCTCGGCGGCGGTGAGGAAGAGGCTGGTGGTCAGCTTGCGATCGGTCGAGGACTTGGCCTCGTCGACGAACTTGGCGGCGAACTTCTTCCAGTTCTCGTTGGCGCGGTTGAGCGCCATCTGCTGCAGCGCCTCGGCGGCGACCTCGTCGTCGGGACGCACGCCGAGCGCCTCCTCGTAACAGCGCGCGGCGGCCGGCTCGTCGAGGAGATCCTCGTCGAGGAGCTGGCCCTTCTCGACCAAGAGGTCGGCGCGACGCGGCCCCTTGGTCGCCGCGAGCTCGACATCGAGCAGCCGCAAGGCGACGTCGTGGCGACCGCGCTCGCGCAGGGACTTCTTGGCGTGGCCCAGCGCCTGCGCGCCGTGCTGGTCGAGGCCCCGGTTGGCAGAGTCGGCCAGCGCGGCGAGCACGTTGGCGTCATCAGGATCGCTGTCGAGGAGAGCGAGAAACTGGAGAAGATCTGCCATGTGCCCCGGTCGCCGATGCTACCCCCGCATCGCGCGATCAAACAACGCAGGGCCGTGACGAAACGAGCACTTGGATAGCAATCCGGATTATCAAGAGCACGTGGGATCGAACAACCAACCGTGCGCGCACTGTGGTCGCTGGAAGAACCCGTCACCGGTATCCGTGCTGCTGGTGCCGGTCGACCGCGGAGTCCTGCTCATCCGCCGCAACATCCCGCCGGTCGGCAAGCTCGCGCTGCCGGGCGGCTTCATCGATCTCGGCGAGACGTGGCAACAGGCCGGCGCGCGCGAGGTGCGAGAGGAGGCCGGCGTCGAGATCGATCCGGCGGGCGTCCGCCACGCCCGCACCGTCTCGCCGCCCGACGGCAGCGTGGTCTTGATCTTCGGCATCGCGCCGCCGATCACAGGTCTCGGCGATCTCGGCGCGTGGGCGCCGAACAGCGAGGTGCTCGAGCGCCTCGTCGTCAACGAGCCTGTCGATCTCGCCTTCCCGACACACACCGAAGTCCTGCGCGCATGGTTTGCGGGCGAGCTGGAGAGAGGGTAAGCCTCGGTCAGTGCCGTTACCCCCTGCCGCAAGTACGTCGGGCGCATGGGGCTATGTGATGAGGTATCGCCCCGCCATCGCCGGCGGCGTGGTGATGCTGTTCCTCACCAACATCCTCTTCCTCGGGGTGCCGGTGACGACGGGGCTCACCGTCGACGCGCTCGCCAAGGGCCGTCACGACGAGGTGCCGCGGCTCGCGGCGCTGATGGTGGCGTTCGCGTTCGGCACGGCGATCACGCGCATCCTTTCGCGCGTCTGGATCTTCAACGCCGCGCGCGCCGCCGAGTACGACCTGCGCAGCGATCTCTTCCGCCACCTGCTCGGGCTCGATCTGCCGTGGTACCGCGCGCACCCGACCGGCGACGTGATGTCGCGCCTCACCAACGACGTGCAGACCGTGCGCGCGATGTGGGGCGCCGGCATCTTGAACGTCATCAACACGCTCGTCGCGTTCATGACGGTGCTCGTCATGATGATCCGCGTCGACCCGTGGCTGACGTTGTGGGCGTGCCTGCCCTACCCGACCATCGCGCTCCTCGGGCAGATGTTCGGCAAGCGGGTCTACAAGACCAGCCAGGCCGTGCAGGCGCAGCTGGGCTCGCTGTCGAACGAGATCCAGGAGGACCTCACGTCCATCCAGGCCATCAAGTCGTACGGCCTCGAGCAGGTGCGCAAGGAGCGCTTCCGCCTCTCGTCGCAGAAGCTGCTCGACAAGAACATGGCGCTCACGCGCGTGCGCGGCCAGCTCGGACCGGCGTTCGCGGCGCTGGGAGCGCTGTCGTCGATCGTGGTGCTGTACGTCGGCGGGCGCGCCGTCATCCGCAAGGAGATCGAGCTCGGGCAGCTGGTGGAGATGACCGGCTACCTGGCGCGCCTGGTGTGGCCGACGCTGGCGCTGGGCTGGATGCTGTCGCTCTTGCAGCGCGGGCGCGCGTCGTGGAGCCGGCTCCAGACGCTCTTCAACGAGAAGCCGACCGTCGTCGACGGTGAGGGCGGCAGGCTCGAGGCGAGCGAGCAGCGCGGTGGCATCGAGGTGCGCGACCTCAAGGTGGCGATGGGCGGGCGCGCGATCCTCGACGGCGTGTCGTTCGCGGTGCCGGCGGGCACGACCACCGCCATCGTGGGGCGCACCGGCTCGGGCAAGAGCACGCTGGTGGAGGCGATCTGTCGCCTCATCGACATCCCGCCCGGGACCGTGTTCCTCGACGGGCGCGACGTCACGTCGCTGACGCTGGCGGATCTGCGCCAGGCCATCGGCTACGCGCCGCAGGAGGCGTTCCTGTTCTCGACGACGATCGCCGACAACGTCGCGTTCGGCTACGGCGCCGGATCGAGCATCCCCAAGGCGCGCGCCGAGGAGCTCGAGCGCGTCACGGGCTCGCTGGCGCCGCACCTCGGCATCCCCGCGTTCACCGACGGCGCCGCCGATCCACGCATCACCGCGGCCGCGGAGGTCGCCGGGCTCACGCGCGATCTGGCCGCGATGCCCGACCACTACGCGACGGTGGTCGGCGAGCGCGGCATCACGCTGTCGGGCGGGCAGCGGCAGCGCGTCGCCCTCGCGCGCGCCATCGCGAGCGATCCGCGCTTGCTGATCCTCGACGACTCCCTGTCATCGGTCGACGCCGAGACCGAGCGCGTCATCCTCGAGCGCCTGCAGAAGGTGCTGTCGGGGCGCACGGCCATCCTCATCTCGCACCGCGTCGCCGCGGTGAAGAACGCCCACCAGATCGTGGTCCTGGACGAGGGCAAGGTCGTCGAGACCGGCTCGCACGCGCAGCTCCTCGCCAGGGGCGGCCTCTACGCCGAGCTCTACCGGACGCAGCTCGAGCAGCAGCAGCAGAACGTCCAGCAGGAGGCGGCCTCGTGAGCCCGGCCGCGCAGCCCACGCGCGCCGCGGCGGGCGAAGCCAACCTCGGCAAGGCGTACGACATGCGCCTGATGAAGCGGCTCGCGCGCTTCGTCGTGCCGCACTGGCGCCTGCTCATCGTCTCGGCGCTGCTCATCCCGCTCACCATCGCGCTCGACCTGGCGCAGCCCTACGTCGTGAAGGTGGCCATCGTCGATCACATCGCGATGGGCGACACCGACGGCCTCGGCGTGCTCGCGCTGGTCTTCCTCGGGCTGGTCGCCGCGCAGTCGGCGTCGTCGTTCTTCGAGCAGTGGGCGATCCAGCTGCTCGGGCAGCGCTCGATGCACGACCTGCGACTCGCCATCTACGACCACGTGCTCGGGCGGCGCGCCGCCTTCTTCGATCGCATGCCGGTCGGTCGCCTGATGACGCGCATGACCAACGACATCGAGAGCCTGAACGAGATGTTCGCGGCCGGCGTGGTCACGCTCTTCGCCGACGCGATCAAGATGATCGCCATCGCCGCCATCATGTTCTCGATGGACTGGGAGCTCACGCTGCTCACGTTCACGACGCTACCGCTCCTGATGATCCTCGTGAACTACGCGCGCCACGCGATGCGCACCTCGTTCCGCGTCATCCGCGTGCGGCTGGCGGCCATGAACGCGTTCGTGCAGGAGCACCTGCTCGGCATCAAGGTCGTGCAGATCTTCCGGCGCGAGGACGCGGCCGCCGCCGAGTACGACCTGATCAACGCCGGCCACCGCGACGCGTACCTCATGTCGATCCGGGCCGACGCGGCGATGTACGCGCTGGTCGAGGCCATCGGCATCCTCGCCATCGCGCTGGTTGCGTGGTGGGCCGCGCGCGACCTCGGCGCCTCGGGCGAGACCATCGCGACCGTCGGTCTCGTGGTCGTGTTCATCGAGTACATCAACAAGTTCTTCATCCCCGTGCGCGACCTCTCGGCCAAGTACGCCGTCATGCAGGGCGCGATGGCGGCGACCGAGCGCATCGTCGAGCTGCTCGACACCGCCGAGCCCGACGCGCCGCAGACCAAGCTCTCGAGCCGCGACCGCTCGGACGCGGCCGTCGCGTTCGACCACGTCGAGTTCGCGTACGGCGAGGAGCCGGTGCTGCGCGGCGTGTCATTCGAGATCCCGAGGGGCAAGACCGTCGCCATCGTGGGCGCGACCGGCTCCGGCAAGTCGACGCTCATCAAGCTGCTCACGCGCCTCTACGAGATCGGCGACGGCGCCATCACCGTCGGCGCCAAGGACATCCGCAGCATGCCGCCGGCCGAGCTGCGGCGCCGCGTGACGGTGGTGTCCCAGGACGCCGCGCTCTTCGCCGGCAGCGTGTTCGACAACGTCGCGCTGGGCGCGGTCGCCGCGGGCCGCACGGCGAGCCGCGAGGAGGTCGCGCGCGCCGTGTCGCGCGTCGGGCTCGATCGTCTGCTCGCCCGCCGCCCCGAGGGGCTCGACGCGCCGGTGGGTGACCGCGGCTCGGCGTTCTCCGCCGGCGAGCGCCAGCTGCTGGTGTTCGCGCGCGCGCTGGTACGCGACCCCGAGATCCTCGTCCTCGACGAAGCGACCGCGCACGTGGACCCCGAGGCCGAGGAGCTCATCGAACAAGGCGTCGACGAGCTGATGCGCGGCCGCACCACGCTGGTGATCGCGCACCGGCTGTCGACGATCCGTCACGCCGATCAGATCGTCGTCCTCGATCGCGGGCGCGTCGTCGAGCGCGGAACGCACGACGAGCTCGTGGCAAAGGGCGGCACGTACGCCCAGCTCGAGCGCACCTTCCATCGCACCGGCACCTGAGCGCGCAACGGGCGTATTATCGAGGCGCATGCGCACCTCGATGCTCGCGGCCCTGCTCGGTGTCGCCGTCCCTGTCGCGTCGCTGCCGCTGGCATCGGAGCTCGCGTACGCCCAGCCGACCAAAGCCGCCGACAAGAAGAAGGCAGCGAAGGAGTACGTCGACGCCGGCCAGGCCGCGCAGACCGCCGGCGACTACGAGACCGCGCTCGAGATGTACTCGAAGGCGTACGAGCTCGTGCCGCACCCGGTGCTCCTCTTCAACATGGCGCAGGCGCATCGCCTGGCCGGGCGCGGGCCCGAGGCGATCGATCTCTACAAGCGCTATCTCGCCGAGGAGCCGAAGGGCGGACAGGCCAGGACCGCGCGCGAGCTCCTCACGGCGCTCGAGCAGCGCGTGCGCGCCGAGGAGGCGCGCAAGGCCGAGGAGGCGCGCAAGGCCGAAGAGGCGCGCAAGGCCGAGGAAGCCCGCAAGGCCGAGGAGGCCCGCAAGGCCGCCGAAGGTCCGCAATCGATCGAGGAGGCGCGCCGCGACGCCCTGCCCCCCTTCGAGGCGCCGCCCACGGACGACGAGACCGCGATCGGCGTCGGCGTGTCGCCGCCCGGTCGCGACGGCGGTGGATCGGCGGGCGGTTGGCTGCGCCTCGGCGGAATGATCGCGGGAGGCGTCGGCGTGGTCTCGCTTGGCGCCGGCATCTATTTCGGCATGCAGGCCCGGTCGATCGCGGACGAGCTGTCCGAGCCCGGCGCGCCGTTCACCGAGGCGCGCGACGAGGAAGGCAAGGCCGCCTCGTCGAAGATGGTCATCCTCACGGCCGCCGGCGGCGCGCTCGTCGTGGGCGGCGCCGTGATGTTCTTCATGGGGCGCTCGAAGGGCAAGCAGGCCGAGTCGACGGCGTTCGCCCCGCTGCTCGTCACCGGCGGCGGCGGCATCGCCGTGCACGGAGGCTTCTGATGCACCGCGCGCTCCTCGCCGCCGCCACGTTCGCCGGCGTCGCCCTCGCGGGCGGTTGCTACAACCCGAGCTTCGACAATCCCACCTGCCCGACCGGCGAATGTCCGTCGGGCTTCACGTGCGTTCAGGGCCAGTGCGTCTCCGGCAACAGCGACATCGACGCGCCGAACGCGGACGGCACCGACCGCGACGCGACCATCACCGACGGCACGCCTGCGGTGGATGCCCCGGTGGACGCGAACCCCTGCACGGGCGTGTCAGCGACCTGGACGCGCCTGACCCCCACGACGTCGCCACCGGCGCGCTACGGGCATTCGATGGCGTACGATCCGACGCGGCAGCGAGTCGTCCTGTTCGGCGGACGCACCGGGCCGACCAACGCCGACCTGCTCGGCGATACCTGGGAGTTCGACGGGACCACGTGGACGCAGAGGACGGTGGTAACCCCACCGACGCCCCGCAGCGACGCGGCGATGGTCTACGACGAGGCCGCGGGCCGCGTGATGATGTACGGCGGATACACCTCGGGCGGTGGAACGCAGTCGACCTATCTGTGGGACGGCGCCGCGTGGTCGTCGCGCTCCACGACGGGCTCACCGTCGTTCCGGCATGACCACGGCCTCGCCTATGACACGGTGAACGACCGTGCGGTGCTGTTCGGCGGGTTCCTGGGCGGCGTCGGCGTCGATGGACACACCTGGGAGTGGAACACCGCAAACTCGACCTGGACCGACCGCACGCCCGCGACGTCCCCGTCACCGCGCCTCGATCACGCGATGGCGTTCGACGTCACCAGAGGTCTCACCGTGCTGTTCGGCGGTCCCGATAACCAGACGTGGACCTGGGATCAAACGACGCTGACGTGGACCCCGCGGACGACCGCACCGTGTACACCGCCGGGCAGCGAACCCACGCTGGTGCACGATCCGTCGCGCTCCACGGTCGTGCTTCTCACGGGAACCGACGTCTGGGAGTGGAACGGCACCGGCTGGACGAAGACGGTCACGAACGCAGGCCCGGCATCGCTCGACGAGAGCGCGGCCGCGTACTCCACCGCGTCGTCCGGGATCGTCGTGTTCGGAGGTCTCGCCGGCACGCCGCTCGGCGACACGTGGATTCTCGACGTGCAGTGACCCGACGCGGCGCCGTAGCGGCTTGGCCGACCGTCACTGCAGCTGGAACGAGTTCACGAAGCACGCGGGCGTGGCGACGCCGCCCTGCTTGTACGCGGTGTACCGCCACGTGCGGATCGACGACGCGAACGCCTGGGCCAGCTCGCCGGTGACCTTGAGCACCTGCACCGAGGTCACGCCGCCGCTCTCGTTGATGCAGATCTTGGCGGCGAGCGCCTTCGGCACCTCCATCCCGGGGCGAACCACCGTCTTCAGCGTCGGCAGCGAGCCCGACGTGCGCTTCACGGCGTTGGGCGCGACCACGACGGCGGCCCTGGGCGGCGCCGCCTTCGTCGGCGCGGTCGTCGTCGACGGCGCGGGCACCGCCGCGGCGACGCGCGCGGGCGCGGCCTTGGCCGGCGCGGGCGCGGGCGCCGTCTCCGACGGTGCGGCCTTGCGATCGGCGGCCATGGCCGGCGCCGCAGGCGCAGGCGCCGCCTCGATCGGCGCGGACGACGGCGCGGCCTCGGCCGAACCCGACGAGCTGCCGCTGCCGGCCGACTCCATGAGCGCCTCGAGGGCGCTGGCGCTGCCGCCCCCCTGCGGCGCGACCGCTCGCTGCGCAGGCGCGCGACCGGTGGCCGCGAGACGCTCGCGCTCGACGCGCTCCTTCTGCTTGGCCGCGTCCATCGAGGGCTTGAACTCGTAGAGCGTGCGCGCCTCGGCGTTCCACGTGTGCTTCCACGAGACCGCCCCGGCGGCGTCGCGCAGCTGCACGGTGTGCGCGCCCGACGGAAGCTGCGTCTTCCACGGCGTCTGCTGACCGGTGGCCTTGCCGTCGAGGATGATGTCGAGGCCCGCCGGCTGCGACCCGATCTCGAGGGTCGCGAGGTTGGGATCGCCCACCGCCTCGGCGAGCGCGACGCGGATCGTCTGCTGCTCACCCGACGACAGCTCGACCGAGGTCTCCCACGACTGATGCCCGTCGCGGCTCACCTTGATCTGGACCACGCCGGGATCGAGGTCGACCTTCCACGGCACGCCGACGTGCGGCTCCATGCCGGCGATCTTCACGGTCGCGTCCGCCGGCTCGACGATGAACTTGAGGCTCGCCATCGCCTCGACGGCGCGGGCCGCCTCCGGCCGCGCCACGCTCGACGCCGCGGCCTTGCTGCCGCCGCGTCCGAGAAGCAGGAAACCGCCGGCGCCCAGGAGCACGACCGCCGCGCCCAGCGCCGCGAGGCGCGCGACGCTACCGCCCTTGCGCGGCGCGACGAGCGAGTCGCCGAACGCCGGCGACTCGATCGACGAGAGCGAGGACATGGACGACATCGACATCGACGACGACGCGCGCGACACCGGCACGCGCGGCACCGACACCGACTTGCTCTGGCTGCCGCGATCGGGCAGCTCGTGCACCACCGGCGCGGCTGCGTCCTGAGCGCCGCCCCAGGCGACCTGCGCCGCCTCGTCGTCATCCTTCGACCCCGCGACCGGCGCCACGGCCGGCAGCGAGCCCGAGAAGCTGCGGCTCGACGAGTCGAGCCCGAACGCCCACGCGCACCACGCCTCGACCTCGCGATTGGTCGCCGACATCTGGTAGCGGATGCGGACGCCGTGCAGGTCGTCGCGCATGAGGCCGGCGCTGGCGTAGCGCTCCGCCGGATCACGCGCGAGCGCCTTGGCGACGATCGCGTCGAGCTCGGCGGGCACGGCCTGGTTGAACGCCGACGGCGGCTGCACGTCGGCGCGCTGCACGTTGATGAGGGTCTGGAACTCGCTCTTCGACGCGAACAGCGTGCGCGCCGTCAGCAGCTCGTGCGCGATGACGCCGACGGAGAAGATGTCGGAGCGCGCGTCGACCTCCTTGCCCGTGATGGCCTCGGGCGCCATGTACGCGAGCTTGCCCTTCACCTTGCCGTCCTGCGTGCGGAGCTGCGCCGACTGCGCCTTCGCGATGCCGAAGTCGATCACCTTGAGGTGTCCCGACTTCGTCACGAGCAGGTTCGACGGCGACACGTCGCGGTGCACGAGGCCGAGCGGCGCGCCGTTCTCGTCGCAGCGCGCGTGCGCGTACTCGAGCGCGTCGCAGAGCTGGATGAGCAGCGAGAGCGTGACGTTCACCGGCGGCGGCCCCGACGCCTTGCGCGCCTGCGTGAGGATGCGCCGGACGTCACGCCCGTCGATGTGCTCCATCGAGATGTAGTAGGTGCTGCCGACGCGGCCGAGCTCGTAGAGCTGGACGATGTTCGCGTGCTGCAGCATCGAAGCAAACTTCGCTTCGCGCACGAAGGACTTCACGAAGCTCGCGTCTTCGGCGAGGTGCGGCAGCAAACGCTTCAGCGCGACGATGCGCTCGAAACCCTCGATGCCGCGCTCCTTCGCGCGATGAACGGTCGCCATGCCGCCGACGCCCAACCTCTCGTGGACGACATAGGGACCGAAGACTTCCTGCTCCGAACCGACACGCTGTTCCTGGAATTTTTCGCTCATGCTGGACGCGCGGGCACTCTGCACGAAGTAAGTACGCTTCGCTATTGAGGTTTTGTCTCTACCCGGCCCGACATGTGGCCCGTGTGTGTGTGCGCCAACACGTCTTTCTCGCCAGTTGCGAACGCCGATCTCCGCGTTTCGGCGTCGCGAGATCAGTCCTGATACGATGCGCGCGTGCCCCAGGGCGCCAAGCTCGCGCGTGCTTTCGAGGCGATGGCGGACGGAGTGGTCGTGGCCGATACCCGAACGGGTGAGGTCCTGGTCAACGCCGCCGCGCGGAAGTTCCTCGGCCTCGGGGAAGGTGCGATCACGACGCGCTTCCTCGCCGAGAAGCTCGGCTTCTATCCGTTCGATCTCATCGCCGGCGCCGAGGGTGGCGAGGTGCGCGAGGAGATCCGCATCGGTGAACAGCTGCTGCACTCGATCGTCACGCCGATCACCGACCCCGCCTCGGCCGGCGCGACGGTGGGCGCGGTGGTCGTGCTGCGCGACCTCGGCGCGACGCGCGACCTGGCGCAGCGTCACGGCGATCTGGTGCGCATCATGTCGCACGAGCTGCGCACGCCGCTGACGTCGGTCGCGGGCGCGCTCGACATCGTGCTCACCGGATACGCCGGCGAGCTCACCGACAAGCAGACGCGGTACGTGGAGATGGCGCGGCAAGCGGCGACGCGCATGAGCCTGGTCATCGATCAGCTCGTCGACACGGCGCGCGCGGCGACCGGGCCGCTGACGTTGAATCGCGTGCCCGTGATGATGGGGCGGCTCACGCGCGAGGTCGTCGATCGCTATCGCGACGCCGCCAAGGCGCGCGGCGCCAAGCTGCGCGTGACCACCGGCGTCGAGGACGTCGCGGTCACGGGCGACCCCGAGAAGCTGGCCCGCGTGCTCGGCAATCTCCTGTCGAACTCGATCAACTTCGCCGGGCCGGGCGGGCGCGTCGACGTCGACGTCTTCGGTCCACCCGTCGTGGCCGACGCCGTCGGCGTGTCGGTGTGGAACGACGGCGAGCCCATCGCCGAGGCCGACCGCGAGCGCATCTTCGCGCCGCCCGACGCCGTTCCGCGTCGCGTCGCCGGCACCGGCCTCGGCCTCGGCATCTCGCGCGCCGTCGTCGAGGCGCATGGCGGCCGCATCTGGGTCGAATCGAGCGCCGAGGGCACGAAGTTCGTGTTCACGCTGCCGGCGCAGACCGCGGAGCCGGTCGAACAGCGCAGCGAGCCGGTGCAGCGACCGACCACCGACGCCGTGCGCGCGCTGGTCGTCGACGACGAGCCGCACTCCGCGTACCTGCTCAAGGGCCTGCTCATGGCCGCCGGCCACGACGTCGTGGTCACGACCGACGTCGACGGCGCGCTGGCGGCGGCGCGCTCCGAGCCGATGGCGCTCGTCATCGTCGGCGAGAAGATCCCCGACGCGTCCGCGCTCGTCGCGATCCTCGAGCACGATCCCGAGACGCGCAACGCCGCGGTGCTCGCGCTCGCCGATCCCTCGCGTCACGCCGAGCTCCTCGCCGCCGGCGCCGACGAATGCCTCGAGCGCCCGGTGCAACCGGCGGCGTTCCACGAGGTGTGCGCGCGCGTCCTGCTCGAGGCCGGCCGGCGCGAGGCGCAGCGCATCCTGGTCGTCGACGACGACGCGTCGGTGCGCGCCATCTGCCGCGAGATCCTGAGCCAGGCCGGCTACTCCGTGCGCGACGTCGGCAGCTCCGACACCGCGCTGACCGAGGCGCGCCGCTTCCGCCCCGACCTCGTGCTCCTCGACGTGATGATGCCGGTGCAGGACGGCTTCACGACGGCGCAGCGGCTGCGCTCCGACGCGCAGACCGGCATGACGCCCATCATCTTCCTCTCGGCGAAGGGCGAGACCGCCGACAAGGTGCGCGCCTTCCGCTCGGGGGCCGAGGACTACGTGGTGAAGCCGTTCGACGCCGTCGAGCTCGTCGCGCGCGTCGGCAAGGCGCTGGCGCGACAGGCGCGCGAGCTCGGCGCGTCGCCGACCACGCAGCTGCCCGGCGGCGAAGCCATCGCGGCCGAGGTCGAGCGCCGCATCGGCGAAGGCGACCACCACGCCGTGTGCGCGTACCTCGACCTCGACAACTTCAAGGCGTTCAACGATCACTTCGGGCTGGCGCGCGCCGACGCCGTCATCCGCCAGACCGGCGACCTCATGCGCGAGGTCGTGGGCCAGCTCGGCGGCGACGGCGACTTCATCGGCCACATCGCCGGCGACGACTTCGTGCTCGTCCTCGACGGCGACCGCGCCGACGCGGTCTGCCGCGCCTTCCTCCAGCGCTTCGATCGCCTGATCCCCCTCTACTACGATCGCGAGGATCGCAAGCGCGGGCACATCCAGGCCCAGGACCGCTACGGCGTCGAGCGCCAGTTCCCGATCATGAGCGTCTCGATCGCCGCGGTCTCGCTCGAGGGCATGGCGTCGTTCGCCGACGTCGCCGCCGCGGCCGCGTCGGCCAAGGCGACCGCCAAGGCGCTGCCGTCGTCGGCCTACGTGCGCGACGGCGTCGTCATCGTCCCGATCCGCTGAGTCCCGGCCCGCTGAGGCGCATCACGAAGACCCAGCGCTGGCCCCAGTTCGTTCCCGACGTGCCGATCGCGTAGGCAGCGTCCGGCGTGATCGCGAGGTCGCCCACGGCGGGGAGCCGGGAGAGGCGGCTGATGACGGCGCCGCTCTGCGCGTCGAGGAGGTGGATGCCCTCGAGGTCGG
>DATLEB010000299.1:0-16439 GCA_035525615.1 Kofleriaceae bacterium
TCGACCTCATCCACGCGCTGCGGCCCGTCGTCGCCGCGTTGCGCAGCGGGCCGCATGCCGCTCTGGCGGACGAGCTGGAGCGCGCCGGCAGCGGCACCGCGCTGAACATCGCGGAGGCTCACGGCCGCGCCGGTCGCGACAGCCGGCCCGTGCTCGGGATCGCGCTCGGCGAGTGCCGCGAGGCGCGCCGCAACCTCCAGGTCGCGGTCGCCTGGGGCTGGGTCGGCGACGCGCTCGTCGCGGAGCCGGCCGCGGTCGCCAACCGGCTCGGCGGCGTGCTCTTCGGCATCATCCGCAAGGCTGCCTAGCCGCCAGGTCCCGGACCGCTGCCGGGCTTCGGCCCGGTGCCGGGTCGGTTTCGGTTTCGGTTTCGGTTTCGGTTTCGGTTTCGGTTTCGGTTTCGGTTTCGGTTTCGGTGCCGCTAGTTGAGGCCGGCGATGATCGCGTCGGCGCGCAGCGACGAGGCGGTGGCGAGGGCGTCGTCGGTGGACGGGCGCGCGGCCACGTCGCTCGAGACGAGGTGATCCAGGTGGGCCTGGACCGCCGCGGCGAGCTCGGGAGGCGCGGCGGCGAGCGTCGCGGCGGGAAGGCGGAAGTCGTCGGCGGGGCGGGCGCCGCCGAGGATGACCTCGCGCGACCACGGGTGGCGGCCCGTGAGCATCTCGTACAGCACGACCGCGGCGGCCCAGAGATCGTCCGCGGGGCGCGGCGCCTCGCCGCGGCGTTGCTCGGGGCTCATGTACGCGAGGGTGCCAACGGCCTCGGCGGCGCGGCGGCTGCGCGCGGCCTCGGCGCCGATGGCGCCGCTCGCGTCCGGGAGGTGCGCGACCCCGAAGTCGCCGAGCATGACCTCGACGCCCGGCCCGTCGGCGTCGCGGCGGAACATGAGGTTGCCCGGCTTCACGTCGCGATGGACGATGCCGCGCCGGTGCGCGGCCGAGAGCGCCGTCAGCAGCTGGCCGTGGCGCTCGAGCGCGCGGCGCAGCGGGCGCGGGCCGCGATCGCGCAGCACCTCGCGCATCGTGCCGCCGGCGGCGAGCTCGAGCACGATGCGGCGCGCCTTCTCCTCGAGATCGAGCACGGCCACGACGTTCGGATGGCGCAACGACGCCATGACGCGCGCCTCGTGGAAGAAGCGCGACAGCGCCTCCTGCTGCTGCGCCGCGGCGAGGTGCGGGTGCAACAGCTTCACCGCGACGTCGCGCTCGAGCTCGGCGTCGCGCGCCAGATACACGACCCCGGTGGCCCCGCGCCCGAGCTCGCGCACCAGCCGGTAGCGTGCGCCGCCCGCGATCCCGACGACGTCGGCGCCCGCGACGGTCTCGCCCGCCGACGGCGCCGCCAGCCCCCGCGCCGCCCGCAGGCGATCGACGCGCGCGCGCACGTTGGGATAGTCGAGGTCGCGCGCCAGCACCGCCTCGTAGTGGCGCAGCGCGACGACGTCGTCGCCCTGCTTGCGGTGGTGCTCGGCGAGGAGGTAGTGCGCCCGCACCGCGTGCGGATCGCTCGTCGTGAGCGCCTCGAGGTGCACCAGCCCGCGCTCGAGCTCGCGCCGCTCGTCGAGGCGATCGACCAGCTTCGCGCGCAGCACCGCGACCGCGCTCTCCGTCGCGTAGGGCAGGGCGATGAGCTTCTCGAGCCACTCGGTCGCCAGCCGCTCGTGTCCGCCGCTCCACAGGTTGTCGATGTGCGCGAGCGTGTCGACGCCGGCCACGTCGTCGAGCCGCTTGCCGTCACCGCACGCGATGACGAGCTGCTCGAGCCACGTGTCGTCCTCGTTGCGCAACACGGACGGCTCCGTCGGCGCCGGCGCGGCGAGCTCCTGCGTCGTCTTCTTGCCGAACAGCCGCGCGAAGAAGCCGGGTCTCTCAGCCACGACCCACCGCCGGCATCAGGCGACCACGTCGATCTCGGTGCCGTCGATCACCACGACGTCGCCGGACAGGAGCTGCGCGCGACCCTGGCCGATCACGCCATCCCCGAGCTTGAACGAGCCCGCCGCGCGCCCCAGCCACGGCCGACCGTCGACGAAGACCACGTCGCACGGCAGCCCGTGCGGCGCCAGGTCGATCCGGTCGCCGGCCCGCGCCGCGATGACCTTGCGCCCGCGATCGAGCCCGTTCTGTACGGTCAACGCGAGCACCGGCGGCTCGCCGCCCACCGCGAACTCGATGCGGCAGTCCTCGCCCAGCTCGAGCGTGCCGCGATCCGCGAGCGGCACCTTGCCCGCGATGGGCAGCCCGCCGAGCAGCGTGCCGTTGCGCGAGCCCGCGTCGCGCACCGCGAAGCGCGGCGTGTCCGCGACGTCGATCTCGCAGTGTCGCCGTGACACGCCGCCGGCGCGCAGCGCCAGGTCGCACAGCGCGTCGCGCCCGACGCCGATGACCGGGCCCGCGCTCGCCACCACCCCGGGGATGCCGCCGCGCGGCCGCAGCTCGACCTTGCCCGACGTGATGAGCCGCGCCAGCAGATCGTCGAGCAGCCGCCGCCGGTCGCGCGAAGGCGCCAGCTCGAGGCACTTCTCGAGCGACGCGCGCGCGTCGTCGCGCCGCCCCAGCCGCAGGTGCAGCTCGTAGTCGGCGAACGCCTCGCGCGCGTGGTGGTCGCTCTGGTTCTTCTCTTCGTCGGCGGCGAGCGCGCTCTCGGTCTGCTCGACCAGCCCGCCTGCCGAGTACGCGTTCGCCGCCGCCTGGAAGTCCTCGAGCTGCTCGAACGCCTTGCCCGCGTCGCGATGCTCACCGCCCGTGAGCAACAGCGCCGCCGCCTCGCGCACCTTGTCGTGATCGCGCGCCGTGGCGATGCCCTCCGACAGCGCCTTGGCGAGCAGCGCGCGTCCGAGCGCGCCCGACGCCAGCTTCTTCAGCGCCGGATCGTCGCCGGCCCAGTGGAGCGCATCGCGCAGCGCCGCGATCTCCGCCGTGCGATCGGGCGCTCGCGCCGCGCGCGCGAGGTGCATCCGCACCGCCGCCTCGAAGTCGCCGGCCAGCGCGTAGTGCTGCGCCGCGGCCTCGGGGTTGCCGGCCGCCTCGGCGGAGCGCGCCGCCCGATAGTCGGCGGACAGCCAGCGGCGGAGGATGCTCACGTGCGCATTATACGCGGCGACGTCGGCCCGTCAGCGCGGCAGCGCCTGGCCGAACTTCTGCTGGTACGTCGCGGCGAGCGCCGACCAGTCGGCGTCCTTCTTCTGCCGCGACAGCGCCTTGCCGAGCGCGCGATACGCCTGTCCCAGCTCGGGATCGGCCGTCACGGCCGCGCGCAGCGACTTCTCCGCCCGCGCGTCCTTGTGCTCCTGCAGCGCGATCACGCCCTCGAGGTAGTGCGCCCACGCCGCGCCGCTCCACCCCGCGATCGCCTGCGCGCACAGCTTCTTCGCCGCCGCGGTGTCGCCCTGCCGCAGGTGCAGATCGCACCGTGCGCCCAGGATGCCGGGCGCGTTGCGCCAGCGCTTCTCGGCGGCGCGCGCCTTGGCCTGCGCCTCGGGGATCTTGCCGGCGTAGATGAGGTCCAGCAGCTCGCGCACCGCCGCGATGTAGTCGCCCTCGTCGGCCGGCGCGATCTTCCACCGCTTCGCGTCGGGCGGTAGCCCGTACCGCGCGCGCGTCCGCGACGACCACTCGATCAGCGGATGCGACGGCGCCTTGCTGATCGCCATCGAGCGTCGCGCCGCGGCCTCCGCCTGCGAGATGCGCCCCGTCGCCTGGTAGATCTCCGCGACGCGATCCCACACCGGCGCGCGCTCGCCGGCCCGCTTCTCGACCTCGGCGAGCAGCGGCATCGCCGACTTCTGATCGCCGGCGCGCACGTATGCCTCGACGCGCGCCACGTACGGCCGCGGATCGTCGGGCGTGATCTCCGACGCGCGCGTGCACGCCGCCGTCGCCTGCTCCGAGCCCGGCCCCTTCGCGCCGATCTGCACCTCGCAGATCGCCTGGCGGATCTCGGCGGTGCTGGGATACGCCGCGACCAGCGCCTCGAGCTCGGCCAGCGCCTCGTCGGGCTTGCCCTGCGCCGCTAGCCGCTGCGCCCGCTGCATCTGGTCGTACGCGGCCGCCGGCACCGAGACGTCGTGCCCGCTGCCCGTCGGAGATCCACTGTCCATGATCTGCCGCAGCGTGACACCGAGCTCTTGCTTCTCTTCTTCGTCCCATCCACCCCACGGGTTGGCGTCGAAGTACGCCACGAGCCGCCCGGCGAGACGACTCATGTCCTGATCGGCAGTGGCCTTGAGTTTCTCTTCGAGCGCGATCTGCATCAGCTCGCGCGACTGGTCGGAGAGGGTCGTCGCGGTCACCGAGTACTGCGGAAACATGATCCATCCCGCGTCGCTCTCGTGGAGCGCGCCCAGGCTGTGAGCGAGCTCGTGGATCAAGATCGTGGTCTGCTTGTGCCGACGACGAGCGTCGTGCGCCCTTTCGCGCTCCGCCTTGGTCACGCGCGGGAAGTTGTCATCCAGCCACTTGCGTTCCCCGTTCTCGGCGTAGCCACGGATGACGGCGTGCTTGCCCAGAAGATCGGCGGCGCCGAGTGATTCGAACGTCGCCGACACGATCGACAGCGACGAGACATACCCGACGACCCACTGGACGTCGTCGCCGGCATCCTGCGTGTGCAGCTCCGTGAGCAGCTCGGGGACCGTCTTGCTCGCCGAGCGTGTTGGCCAGTGCTCGTACGCGACCACGTCGAGGCGAATGCCGAGCGCCGGGACGAGAAACTGGTTGGCATCGTCGAACTGCTCGTCGATCTGCTGCTTCCAGCGCATCGTCTGCGCACGGAAGTCCTCGTCCACCTGCACGCGAACCTTCATGGATCGCGGCTCGCCCTTCCACGGGCTGGTCGCCTCGAGCGGCGCGGGCGTGATGATGCCCAGGTTGTGGCGCTCGAGCTTCTTGCGATCGGTTCCCTTCTTGATGGGAATGGGCACCGGCACCGGGCAAGCAGCCACGAATGTCACGGCCACCAAGCCGAGGATCACGACGACACGCTGCACGCCTTCGAGGCTAGCAGGTCGGCGGCGCGCGCGCGGGTCAGGCCGCGATGCGCGTGAACAGCGGCTCGGTGGTCTGCTTCTGGCCGTAGTGGATCATGACGGGCGTGCCGACCAGCTCGAGGCCGATCACGAAGTCATCGCCCTCGTGCTCCTCGCGCAGCCACAGGACCTTCGCCTTGAAGCGATACGAACAGCAGGTCGCGTCGTCCTCGATGACCAGCTCCACCGCGTCGCCGGGCTCGGCGTAGGGTGCGGAACGGCACACCACACCGCCGGGCGCGAGCTCGGAGATGGTGACCGAGTCGTTGAGCTTGCCGCCGCGGAGCACGCCGGTGATGTCGACGCGTTGTCGGCTGAACTTCCGACCATCGGCGGCGCGCCGATCGGCCTCGCTCGCGGCGAACATCGCCTCGAGGTCGACCAGCTGCTCGATCTCGTCGATCGTGAGCCCGGCACCCGACGCACTCTTCCCGATCAGCAATCGGTACTGGTAGACGTGCTCGAGCGCCGACATGCCCGTCAGTAAAGCAAGGCAAGTGCCACGCGGTCTGGCCGGCTTCGCTCAGGCTAACTGCGCGAAAGAGGCGATCGGGCCTCCCCACCCGACCACTGCCCTGGCCGGGTTTTGCGTCACCAGGCGCTGTCGCGAGCCCACAGCATTGACACCATGACACCCACACGCCAAACCTCACCTCGGTTCAGCGTCACGGCAGTCTTGCGATGGACCTGTTCGCACGCAACGCAGAGGCTCGGCGGCTCAACCAGCCGCTCGCCGAACGCATGCGTCCGCAATCGCTGACGGAATTCATCGGGCAAGAACATCTGCTGGGCGCCGGGCGGCTCCTCGGCAAGCTCGCCCCGGGTCAGAACCTCCCGTCGCTGCTGCTCTGGGGGCCGCCTGGGACCGGAAAGACCACCCTCGCGCGCCTTCTCGCGGAGGCGGTCCGCGCACACTTCGTCACGTTGTCCGCCGTGCAGGCGGGAGTGAAGGAAGTCCGGGAGGCGGTGGCCGAGGCGGCCCAGCGGCGCGACCAGTTCGGCCGCAAGACGCTCCTCTTCATCGACGAGATCCACCGGTTCTCTCGCACGCAGCAGGACGCGCTCCTGCCCCACGTCGAGGCGGGGACCATCACGCTCATTGGCGCCACGACGGAGAACCCGTCGTTCGGCGTGGTCGCGGCGCTCCTGTCGCGGGCCCGGGTGGTGCGGCTCGAGGCCCTCTCCGACGACGCGCTCCTGCAGATCCTGCGGCGCGCCCTCGCCGACCAGGAGCGCGGCCTGGGCGGACAGAACGTCCGGATCGCGGACGAGGTCTTGCACGAGATCGCGGCCCTCGCCGGCGGCGACGGCCGGCGCGCGCTCGGCGTGCTCGACGCGGCGGTCGAGCTGGCGCGCCCCGGCGAGGTCGAGCGAGCCCACATCATCGAGGCGGCGCAGACCCGCGCGCTCGCCTACGACAAGGCCGGAGACGAGCACTACGCCGTCATCAGCGCGTTCATCAAGTCGATGCGCGGCAGCGATCCCGACGCCGCGGCCTACTGGCTGGCCCGGATGCTCGAGGCGGGCGAGGACCCGCGCTTCCTCCTGCGCCGCCTCGTCATCTTCGCGTCCGAGGACGTCGGCAACGCCGATCCCCAGGCGCTCGTGGTGGCGACCTCGGCGCTGGCGGCCTTCGAGCTGGTCGGCCTGCCCGAGGGCGCGCTCGTCCTCACCCAGACCACCGTCTACCTGGCGTGCGCCCCCAAGTCGAACACGGCGCTCACGACCTACGCCGCCGCCCGCAAGCTGGTGCGCGAGCGCGGGGCACTCCCGGTCCCCGCCGAGCTTCGCAACGCGGCCACGGCCCTGGCCAGGACCATGGGCCACGGCCAGGGCTACAAGTATCCCCACGACTTCGAGGGGGCATACGTCCCGGCGGACTACCTCCCGGCCGAGCTGATCGGGACGCCGATCTACCAGCCAACCGACTCCGGGTACGAGGCCGAGCTCAAGGCGAGGCTCCAGGCTCTCGCGGCGCGCCGAAAGCCGTGATAACCCTCGGGTCGATGTCGGCCGCCCTCGACCCAGCCCAGGAGGAGATGTTCCTGGGCATCGCGTACGCGCTGTTCATGAACCGGCTCCACGTGCTGCGCCTGACGGAGATCGTCCGGCTCGGCGTGCGGCCCAACCCCGACGATGGGGTCATGGACGTTCCGGAATCACTCGACGCCGAGCTGAAGCAGCAGGCGGTCGACTACGTCCTGAAGTGTTTCCCGCAGAGCTTCGCGCGCAAGCTGGCCTCGTCGACGGCGAGCTGGCTCGCGCTGTCCTGAGGTGGCCTGAGGGCGCCATGCGGCTCGCGGCGATCACCTCGGTCATCGTCGCTGTGCTTGGCGTGGCGGCGTGCGCGCGTTCCGTGCATCCGACGGATCCGAGCACGTCCGCGCTCTATCGCGATCTCGAACGGCAGGTGACGGTCGCCGGGACCGCGGGCTGGAACATCGATCGCCTCGAGCTCGACGGCTTGCTGTCGGACGCGCTCGGCTCGGTGTGCCGCGTCGATCCGCTGGCGCGGCGCTCGCTGGCCACGTGGCTCGACGAGCAGATCGCGGTGAACGGCGGTCCGGTCGAGGAGGTGTATCGCGCGCGCGGTCGCAAGATGAGCCGCGTCTCCGTGCTCGTGAAGCTGACGCGCGTGCGGGCCCTGCTCGCGCGCGCCGAGGGCGCGGCACCGCACGACTGTCCGTTCTGGGTCGAGATCGAGGAACCGTTCCGCGGCCGCCAGATCTCCGACGGGCGCTGGCAGCTCACGCTCGGCGGCGGCGGCAAGGGGATGATCGTGCACGAGGGCGATCGCACCGACTTCTCGGCGGGCGGCGCGGGCCGGATGTTGCTCGGGCGCGTGTTCGACGCGCGCTCGGCGCTGTACGCGGGGCTCGAGCTGGGCGCGACCGCGGCGTTCCCCAAGGACGACATGGGGAACCGCGGCAACCTCGTGCTCGGGCTCGACGTCGTCGCGCCGCTGGTCTATCGCCGCACGCTCACCAACGCGTACTGGGAGGTCGAGGCGGGCTGGCTGGGGCGCACGACCGAGGAGGATCTCGAGCGGCTCGATCAGGGCGCGCACCTCGGGTTCTCCGTCGGTGGGCGCGCGCTGCGGACGCGCTTCTTCTTCCCGGGCGCGGCGCTCGGGGTGTCGTGGGAGCGGACGTTCAACGCGCCGGGCGGCGCCGACGTCACGACCGTGAAGCTCGGCGCGCGCGTCGCGTTCGATATCGACTTCTAACCGAGGGTGCGCTTGAGGAGCGCGAGCGCGCGCGGGCCGAGGGTCTCGCCGCGCCAGGCGACGGCGCGCGTGACGACGATCGCCTTGTCGGCGGACGTGATGCGCGGGCGGTTGCTGAACAGGTCGGGGCCGGCACGCTCGATCTTGTCGAGGATGCGGGCGCCGCCGTGCCACATGAGCGCGAGCTCGACGGCGAGGTCGGCGCTGACGAGGTCGGCGAGCGGGCGGCCGCGCTCGAGGAGCGCGCGCGTGCGGGCGACGACGTAGCGGACCAGCGCGCCGACCTGGGCGTTCGAGCGGCGGCTGGCGATGTCGGCCTCGGTCACGCCGAAGTGACGCAGGTCCTCGGCCGGGATGTAGACGCGGCCGCGCTCCCAGTCGGCGGGCATGTCCTGGAGGAGGCGCGCCACGGCGAGGCCGCTCGACAGATCGTCGGCGTAGGCGTGCAGCTCGGGCGCGCGGTAGCCACCGATGTAGAGGAGCAGGTGGCCGACGGGTTCGGCGGCCTGGCGCGTGTAGCTGCGCAGGTCGCTCCACGTGGCGTAGCGGCGGACCTCGAGATCGGTCCGGAACCCGGACATCAGCTGCGTGAACTCGATGATGGGCAGCGAGAAGCGCTTGACCGTGTCGGCGAGCGCGATGAACACCGGGTGCTCGGGCGGGCGGCCGTAGTAGGTCTCGTGGAGGAGCTCCTCCCAGCGATCGAGCTCGAGGGAACGGCGGCCCTCGTACGAGGCCTCGTCGGCGAAGTCATCGGCGACGCGCGCGAAGGCGAACATCGCGAACACGTGCTTGCGCAGCGCGGAACGCGTGAAGATCGACGCCACCGGGTAGTTGTGGTGGCGGGCGCGGCACAGGGCCTCGCAGTAGCGGTAGCAAGCGTCGAGCTCGAGGCTCGGCGGCAGCGGGACGGCCGTGGCTTGGGCTTTGCGATCGCCGATGCGGTGAATCACGGGGAGTCCTTTGCGGAGAGCGACTGCAGGATGACACGAGCCGCCTCGATGCGGACATCTCCCGCTGCTGACAGGGCGTCGGCGACGTCGTCGACCAGCTCGGCCGGGGCGCCGGCGGCCCGGGCGATGGCGCGGGCGTGGAGCGCCATGTGGCCGTGCTGGATGCCGTCGGTGGCGAGCGCACGCAAGGCCGCGAGGTTGCACGCGAGTCCGGCGGCGGCGGCGAGCGCGGCGAGGCGCGGCGCTGTCTCCACGCCGGCCAGGCGCAGGGCGAGGCGGGCGCCCTTGTGGACGTGGAGCGCGCCGCCGACCGTGCCGACCGCGAGCGGGATTTCCATCTCGCCGACCAGTCCGTCGCCGTCCTCGCGCCAGACCGCGAGCGGGCGGTAGGTGCCGGAGCGGGCGGCGAAGGCGTGGGCGCCGGCCTCGACCGCGCGCCAGTCCTGCGCGGTGGCGACCAGCACGGCGTCGACGCCGTTCATCACGCCCTTGTTGTGGGTGACGGCGCGGTAGCTGTCGAGCTCGGCGAAGCGCGAGGCCGCGGCGATGCCCGCGCGCACCTCGGGGCCGGCGCAGCGCTCGTCGGCGAGCGCCGCGTCGGGCGCGCGGCAGGTGACGCGGACTGTCCGGCGATCGGACAGATTGCTGAGGATGCGGAGGCCGACCTTCGCGTTCGCGAGGTGCGCCGCCGGCTCGGCGAGGCGCTCGCACAGCGTGTTGACCAGGTTGGCGCCCATCGCGTCGCAGCAGTCGACGTCGACGTGGACGACGATCACGCCGCCGTCGGGGCCGGGCGGGCGCGCGAGGATGCGCGCCGACACGGCGAGCGGACCGCCGCCGCGCGCGCACAGGCGCGGCGACAGCTCGCGCGCGCGGGCGAGGAGCTGCGGCGCCGCGTCGGTGAGCGCGGCCGCGGCGCGGTCGACGTCCGCGACGTGCGTGAGCTGGATCTGGCCGGTGACGATGGCCGGCGCGACGACGGTCGTGAAGCCGCCGGCGCCGCGCACCATGCGCGCGGCGTTGGAAGCGGCGGCGACGACCGATGGCTCCTCGACCGCCATCGGGACGAGGGCGTCGGTGCCGTCGACGACGAAGTTGGTGGCGACCGCGAAGGGCAGCGCGTGACGACCGAGCACGTTCTCGATCATGCCGGCCGCGTCGTCCTCGGAGAGTCCGCCGTCGCCACCGTCCAGCGCGCCGAGGTCGGCGAGGTCGATGCCCGCGGCCTGGGCGACCCGGCGGCGGCGCTCGGCCACCGTCAAGGTGTAGAGGCCCGGCAGACGCGACGACGGCATGATGAGGGCGACCGTACTAGTCGCCGGTAACGAAGTCCACGCCCGTCGGATCGACGCTCAGGTGAAGCGGCCACAGTCCGGTCTCGACGATGGCGGTGTCGAGCGCCGACGTCGTGATCGATGCGGGCGCGGCGATGGCGAGCACGTCGCCGCCGCCGGCGCCGGTGGTCTTGCAGGCCGCGGCGAGCGGCGCGAGGCGTGCGGCGAGCGCGGCGACCGACGGCGGCACCAGCGCGACGCCCGTCGCGGCGGCGAGCGCGTCCATCGCGCGTGCGCCGGCGGAGAAGGCGTCGACGCACGCCGCGGGGTCTGAGGCATCGAAGGCGTCGGCGAGCGACTCGGCGGCGCCGGTGATCGCGGCGAGCGCGGCGTCGACCGGATTGGCGGGGCCGGCGGCGGCGGCGCGCGCGGCGGCCCGGGCGACGTTGACGGCGGCGACCAGCGTCGCGGTGTCGGCGGGCGCGCCGGTCCACGCGAAGTGGATGCGCAGGCCGGCCGGGACGGTGAGCCGCCGCACCGCGCCGGAGCGGAAGCCGATCACGCCGCCGTGCGCGACCGCGACGACATCGGCGCCGCTGCCGGCGGCACCGCGGCCAGCCTGCGCGCGGGCGTGTGCGTCGAGGGCGAGGCGGATGATGAGCGGGAGATCCGCGTCGGGCGAGTTGCCCGCGGCGAGGCGCACGGCCGCGACGGTCGCCGCCGCGGACGAGCCGAGGCCGAGCTTGCGGTTGCCGTCGGAGAGCGCGCGCGTGTCGACCTCGATGCTGTCGAACGTGGCCGCGGCGTCGTCTCCGAGGACGACGCGCACGACCTCGCGCGCGGCGACGAGGAACTCCGAGAGCGGTGGCCGCTGCCCGAGCCCCGTGACGCGACGGGCGACGGCGCGGCGATCGACGGCGGCGACGACGGCCAGGCCACCGTCGAGCACGCCGTACTCGCCGGCGAGCATCACCTTGCCCGGCGCCGTCGCGCGAGGCGTCACGTGATGATCTCGGCGGGGCCGCCCGAGGCGGCGATCGTGACGGCCGTGATGCCGGGGACCGCGGCCATGGTGAGCGCGACCTCGGCCGCGTCGTCGGCGGAGGTGAGCACCTTCACGTGCGGGCCCGCGTCCATCGTCGCCCACGCGCTGCGACCGGCGGCGCGCAGCGCGCGGACCTCGGCGAGCGCGGCGAGCGTCGCCGGCTGCCAGTAGATGATGGCGGGACGCGCGGCGATCGCCGACGCGTGCATGGCGAGCGCGTTGGCCTCGGCGATCGTGCCGAGCGCCGACAGATCGCCCATCTTCACGGCGTCCTCAGCGGCGGCGAGATCGCGCGGCACGATGGCCAGCCACGCGTCGTACAGCGGCGAGGTCTCGGCGCAGTGCTCCATCGCGTCGCGGGAGCCGTGGGTCTTGGGTGCGCCGCCGCCGACCTCGCACACGATCATGCGCACGCGCGACGAGAGCTCGGTCGCGGCGACGGGATGCGCGTATGAATCCTCGCCGTCGGCGCGCGTGCCGGCGTTCATGCGCACGAAGCCGCCGTAGATCGAGCGCGCCGCCGACCCCGAGCCCTGGCGCGCGAGGCGCGAGAGCGTGGGGCCGTCGAGCTCGAGGCCCGCCGCCCGGGTGGCCGCGAGGGCGAGCGCCGCGAAGCCCGACGCCGAGGACGCGAGGCCCGACGCGGTCGGGAAGTGATTGACCGTGTCGATCGACGCGCGGCTCGTGACGTCGGCCAGCGTGCGCACGCGATCGAGGAACGTCTTGGCGCGCGCGAGCGCCGCGGCCGGCGCGGGCTCGCCACCGAGCAGCATCTGATCGGCGAGCAGCGCGTCGTCGAAGCGCACGGTCGTGACCGTGGTGAGCGCGTCGAGCGTGAGCGACAGGCTGCCGGCGGCCGGCAGGTTGCGCGCGGCGTCGCGCTTGCCCCAGTACTTGACCAGCGCGATGTTGGCGCAGGCGCGCGCGGTGGCAGAGCGAGTTGCAGTCATGCGCGTACTCCGACGTCGGTCACGAAGCCATCCTTGCCGATCGCGCGCCACGCGGCGATCACGGCATCCTCGCGGCCCGGCGCCAGCGCGATCACCGCGCCACCGCCGCCACCGCCGGTGAGCTTGGCGCCGCTCGCGCCCGCGCCGGCGGCCGCGGCGACCATCGCGTCGAGCACCGGCGCCGACACGCCGAGCGACGAGAGCCGCGCGTGGGCGTCGGTGAAGATCTCGCCGAGCTCGGCGATGTCCACGACGGGCGCACAGACGATCGCGGCGGCGCGCTGGGCTGCGTCTCCGAGCGCGGACAGCTCGGCGTCGACGGCGGCGGTGCGTGCGGCGCGGGCCTGGGCGACGCGCTCGACCATCGCCGCGGTCGAACGCGGCTGACCGGACAGCCCGATGAGGATGCGCAGCGGCGCCGCGTCGATCGGCGAGAGCCCGTGCCCGCGGCGATAGAGCCCGAGACCGCCGCGCGCGGCGACCGCGACGTCGATGCCGCTCGGGTTGCCGTGGAAGCAGCGCTCGGCGCTGTTCGCGACGTCCTCGATGGCCGCGTCGTCGAGGGCCTTGCCGCGGTGCGCGGCGAGCGCCCGCGAGAGCGCGACCGCGAGCGCCGCCGACGAGCCGAGTCCCGCGGCCGGTGGGACGTCACCGGCGCCCGCGAGCGCGGCGCGTTCGACCCCGAGCGTGCGGGCGACCGCCTCGAGCGCGCGCGCCACGGGATGATCCTCGCCGGCCCGGACGTGCACGTTCCAGCCGTCGACGTCGAGCGAGAGCTGATCGCTCGCACGTGCGCGCAAGGTCACGCCACACGCCAGCGCGCCGGCAAGCGCGGCGTGTCCGTACACCGCGGCGTGCTCGCCGACGAGGATGACCTTGCCGTGTCCGCGCGACGTCACGGCCGTGCCGTCAGGCCGGGTGCCGGGAGGCCGAGATCGTCGAGCCAGCCGCGCAGGGTCGGTCCGATGTGGCGCGGCGCCGCCTGGAGGTCGATCGGCTTGCGCGCCCCCACGAGCAACATCACCGTGCGGATCGAGCTGGTGACGCGCGCGAGCAGGTCGCTCACCGCGTCGACGCCACCGGCCCGCTGCGCGCGCAGCACCGGCGCCGCGAGCCCGCCGGCGCGTGCCCCGAGCGCGATGGCGCGCACGACGTCGAGCCCCGAGCGCAGGCCGCCCGACGCGATCACCTCGACGCCGGCGGCGGCCGCCGCGACGGTGCTCACCGCCGTCGGCAGGCCCCAGTCCCACAGCTCGGTACCGAGCTCCTTGGCGGCGGAGCCCTCGGCGGCGCGGCGCGCCTCGACGGCGACCCAGCTCGTGCCGCCGGCGCCGGCGACGTCGACGGTCTTCACGCCGACGTAGGCGAGGCGACGCGCGGCCTGCAGCGAGAGCCCGCAGCCGGTCTCCTTGACGATGACGGGGCAGGGCAGCTGCTCGACCAGCCGCGCGATCGTGTCGGTCGCGTAGCGGAAGTCGCGGTCGCCGTTCTCCTGGATCATCTCCTGCGCGGGATTGAGATGGACCGCCATCGCGTCGGCGCCGATGCGCTTGGCCAGCTCGGCGACCTTGGCGACGCCCATCGTGCGCGCCTGGACCACGCCGATGTTTCCGAAGAGCACGAGATCGGGCGCGGCGTCCTTCACCTGGAAGGTCGCCTCGAGATCGGGGTGCTCCGCCATCGCGCGCTGCGAGCCGACGCCCATCGCGATGCCGGCGCGGTTGGCGGCGATCGCGAGGTCGCGGTTGATCGTGCGCGCGCGCGGCGTGCCACCGGTCATGCCGGTGATGACGATCGGGGCCAGGAGCTTCTTGCCGGCGATCTCGACCGAGAGGTCGAGCTCCTCGACGGCGATCTCGGCGAGCGCTTGATGGACGAGGTGCACGTCCTCGAGGAGCGTGGTGCGTTCCGCGAAATCCGCGGAGCCCGACGCCGCGACCTCGATGTGGTCGGCCTTGCGGCGCACGATGTCGCGGCTGTCGTCGGCCATGGCCTGCGTCGGTTGTAGCACCGAAGCCCGGCGGGCGGGCGCGCGCATGGCCGCGCGTCACCGCTCGTGCAGTGTCGTCGGGATGCGGGCCGGCGCTGGCCGGCCGAGCGCGGCACATGGGATGCACGACCGCGAGCGATGCGCGCCCGCTCCCTGGTGGTTCTCACCGTGCTCTCGGGCACGGCCTGCCGCGAGCCCGCGGCGCCTGCTGACGAGGGCGCGCTCGATGCCGGCGCCACGACCGATGGCGGGTCGTCCGCCGATGCAACCGCGGCACACCCGGGCGTGCGCGTGGTCGACCCCGCGGACGACGCGACCGACGTCGCGCTGGGCGTGAAGATCGAGATCACGTTCATGGAGCGGATGGCGCCGGCGTCGATCACCCCGGCGACGTTCTCGCTCACGCGCGACGGCGCGCCGGTGGCGGGGCGCATCGAGTACGACGAGTATCCGCGGCAGGCGCGGTTCGTGCCCGATGCGCCGCTGGCGCGCTCCGCGGTGTACATGGCGACCGTTGCACCGACGCTGCAGACAGAGAACGGTGTCCCGTTCGGCCGGGCGTTCACGTGGAGCTTCACGACCGCGGCCCATGGCTGGGACGACATCACGCTCCTCGACGGGCACGCGAGCCGTGGTCTCTTCGCCGCCGCGACCGGCCCGGCCGGCGAGACGCACCTACTCTGGAACACGGGCGAGTACCCGACCTCGCCGCTGTGGACGCGACATCGCGACGCGGCCGGTGCCTGGCAGCCCCCCGAACGATTCGGTTCGCCCGGTTCCGGCTTCTGGTGGCCGCAGCTCCTCGTCGGCGACGGCGGTCATGTGGTGGCGGTGCGGGAGACCTCCGATGACGGCGACGACGCCTCGATCTGGGTGAGCCGGTATGACGGCGCGAGCGGATGGGGCCCTCCGTCGGAGGCGACGCATCGCGACGCGCCGCTCGGAGGCTCGCCCACGGTGACCGTCGATGCCTCGGGCGCGGTCACCGTCTTGTGGTCGGAGGACAACCCCGGACACGACGAGGAGGTCGCCTATCGCTGGGTGCGGCGCCAGGCCGCGAACGGCGTGTGGGACGCGCCGGAGAGCTTCGACGCGATCGCACGCAACGCCGATCCGACCCTGGCGGCGAGCACGCTGTCGTTGGTCGCGGTCGGCGACCGCACGGAGCTGTACTGGGGGCTGGCCGGCAACACCAGCAACAGCTTCTGGTCGAGCTACCGCACCGGCGACGGTTCGTGGAGCGAGCCGGCCGTGATCGACGCCGCGCGCGGTGGTGGCACCGATGTGACCGCGGTCGCCGTCGACGGGGGCGAGACGCTCGCGGTGTGGACGAGCTACGACGGCGGCCCGGTGCAGCTGAGCGCGCGGCGCTCGGCGAGTGGCGTGTGGTCGGCGCCGGTCCTCGTCGCCGATGGAGACTGGATCTGGGACCGCGAGGCCGTGGCGATCGCGGGCGGAGGGCTGGTCGTGGTGTGGAGCGAGCTCGACGACGCGTTCAACTACTCGGTCTGGGCGCGCCGATACATCCAGGCGACGGGATGGGGGCCGGTGGTGCGGCTCGACGAGCGGAGCTATCCGAGCTCGCCGCGCGTCGCGATCGACGGCAGTGGAAACGTGACTGCCGTGTGGCTCGACCACGACGCCGGCGAGCTGGCGCTGGTGACGGCCCGGTACGAACCCACGACAGGATGGAAGCCGGCGGTGCCGATCGCGTACATGCCGCAACGAAGCACCGACCTGCGGCTGGTCACCGCCGACGACGGAAGCGCCTCGGTGTTCTGGTGCGCGGAGATCGGCGCGGCATGCGATCTGAAGGTGAGCAGCTACCGCTGATCCGTCTCCGTCAGTACACGATCACGAGGATCACGATCCCCCACGCGACCAGGTTCATCAGGAACACGCCGTCGCGCAGCATCGCGTCGGTCGGGCTCTCGCCGCCCGAGCCAGGACGCAGCGCGAGCCACGCGAAGCGCGC
>DATLEB010000017.1:0-32286 GCA_035525615.1 Kofleriaceae bacterium
AGTATGTCGAACGCGTTCTGGGGCATGGCCCTCGCGTGGCACGCGAGCGACTGCGCGTCGCGCGTGCGCTCGAAAGCTTGCCGGGGCTGCGCGCCGAGCTGGAGTCGGCCCGCCTCTCCTACTCCGCCGTCCGCGAGGTCAGCCGCGTCGCGAAGCCGTGGAACGAAGGCCGCTGGATCGAGCGCATCTCGGGGCTCTCGCTGCGCGAGATCGAAGAGACGCTCTCCGGGCACCAACCGGGCGACGATCCCGAAGACGAACCGCGACCCGACCTCGCGCTCCGCCCCATCACGCTCGAGCTGACGCCGCGAACGCTCGCGCTGTTCCGCGACGCGTCGCGCTTGCTAGAGGACGAGGTCGGCCACCCGCTGACCGACGACCAGCTGATCGCGACGCTATGCGCCGGCGCCCTTCGCGACGAACGCATCGCAGACACCGCGAACGCCGAAACCGAAACCGAAACCGAAACCGAAACCGAAACCGAAACCGAAACCGAAACCGAAACCGAAACCGAAACCGAAACCGGCTCCGCCGACCGTGCCGCCGTTCCGGGCGATCATCCCCACGAGCCGCGTGCCCACGTGGGCACGGCGATCGACGCCGCACCTTCGCCCCGTGACCCGCACCAGGCCCGCCGCCCGCGCAGCGAACCACCCGCGCCCTATCAGATCGCGATCACGATCTGTCAGTCCTGCAAGCGCGCGACGCACGACGCCGCCGGGCGATCCTTCGACATCTCGCCGTCCGCGCTCGAGCAAGCGCTCTGCAACGCGCAGTACCTCGGGCGGGTTGACACGGACACGCCAACCCCGGCAGCGCGCAACGTCCCGCCCGCAACCGCGCGGCTGGTCTGGCGCCGCGACGGCGGCCGCTGCCGTGTGCCCGGCTGCCGGTCGACGCGCCACATCGAGGTGCACCACATCCGGTTCCGCGCCGAGGGCATCGACCACTCGCCGAGCAACCTCCTCTGTCTCTGCTTCGCGCACCACGCCGCGCTGCACGAGGGATACCTCAGCATCACCGGCCGGGCGCCCGACGAGCTCGTGTTCGAGCGCATCGATCCGCTGCAGGCCCCACAGCGACGGCGGCCGCAGCGCTCACCGCACATCGACCGACCAGCCGCAATCAAGGGCGGCGAGTCCGGTCGCAGTTGATGCCCTTGGCGGCGCAGCAGGTCTTGGCGAGGCTATGAACACCCGCGGCCGCGGCATCGTCGATGGCGCGCAACCCGAGCGCGACGCGTGCGTCACCGCGGAAGCGTTCGAGCGTGGCGTTCGGCTCGCGCTGCGCTGCGGGCCGTCGGACCGACCGCCGGCACTGACGACGCGGGCCGCGACGCGATCATGCGGGGTCGCTCGCGTCTTGGCCCACGTGGGCAAGGTTCGTCACAACTCGCCACCCTCGTCACCTCGCCGCCGCACACTGAGCCCCGCTGCTATCCTGCGCCGGTGGACGCCAAGCAAGTGATCGTGATGCGCAAGGATCTCAACATGCGCAAGGGCAAGATGATCGCCCAGGGCGCGCATGCGTCGCTCAAGGTCTTCCTCGACCGCGGCACGCTCGCCAGCGCCGACACGTCCCAGCAGCCGGCCACGTTCACGTTCACCTGCACGCCCGGCATGGAAGCCTGGCTCGGCGGACGCTTCAAGAAGGTCTGCGTCTCGGTGAGCTCCGAGGCAGAGCTCGACGGCATCGCCGCGCGCGCCCGCGAAGCCGGCCTGCCCTGCGCCGTCATCGTCGACGCCGGCCACACGGAGTTCAAAGGCATCCCGACCAAGACGTGCCTCGCCATCGGCCCCGCCGACGCGCCCGAGATCGACGCCATCACGGGCACGCTGCCGCTCCTCTGAGCGCCGAGCGCGCTACGCCTGGTGCTCGCGCCGCAGCGCGATCGCCGCGCGCACATCCGCCAGCGCCACCGACGCCTCCGGATACTCGGCGCAGAGCTCGAGCGCCCGCTCCAGCGCCCCCGCTGCCTCCTCGAGCCTCCCCTGCGCCCGCAGCACCAGCCCGAGGTTCAAGTACGCCTCGTCCACGTCTCCCGCGAGCGACGTCGCACGCCGGTGCGCGGCCTCGGCCTCCTCGAGGCGCCCATTCCGCGCCAGCCACGCGCCCAGAAAGATCCAGCCCCCTGCCTGCGCCGCCTCGACCTCGGTCAGCTCGCGGTACGCCGCCTCGGCCGCCTCGCGCTCGCCGCGCATGTCCCACAGTTTCGCCCACCGGTAGAGCCACACGTACCGCCACTCGTTCTGCGACTCGGGGCTGACCTCGGCTGGCGTCTCGATCGCGCGCAGCAGCGCCTCGGCACTTCCGAACAGACGTCGCGCCGTCAGGTTCTTCGCGTCCAGCAGCCGCACCCATGGGTCCACGGGATTCACGCCGCGGAACTGCTCGACGAGCACCATCGCCTGCGCGACGCCACCTTCCTCGGCCGCGGCGGCGGCGGCGACGACGCGCTCGCGCATCGCGCGCATCCACGCGCGGCGGCTCTTCGCAACGGAACCGACGAGTCCCGGTTGCCGCTTCACGTCCGCCTCACCGCGCGACGCCGATCGGACACGCCACACCTGTCCCGCCGATCCCGCAGTACCCGGCCGGGTTCTTGTGCAGGTACTGCTGGTGATAGTCCTCGGCGTAATACAGCTCGGGCGCCGCGACGATCTCCGTCGTCACCTCGCCGTACCCGGCCTCCTTCAGCCGCGCCTCGTACGCCTCCTTCGACCGCTTCGCCGCCGCCAGCTGCTCGTCGCCGTAGCAGTACACGCCGCTCCGGTACTGCGTCCCGATGTCGTTGCCCTGACGCATCCCTTGCGTCGGGTCATGGTTCTCCCAGAACACCTTCAGCAACGCGTCATAGCTCACCACCGCTGGATCCCACACGACGTGCACGACCTCGTTGTGGCCGGTCCGCCCCGAGCAGACCTCCTCGTACGTCGGGTTGGGCGTCAGCCCCGCCGCGTAGCCGACGGCCGTCGACCACACACCCGCGACCTGCCAGAACTTTTTCTCGGCTCCCCAGAAGCAGCCCATGCCGAACATGGCCTCCTTCAGGCCGGCCGCCAAGGGATAGGGCGGCGCCAGCCGGTTTCCGAGCACCGTATGACGTTCACTGACCGGCATCTTCGCGGCGCGTCCGGGGAGCGCCTCGTCGGCGTTGGGCATGCGGAGCTTGCGAGGATCGGCGCGGAAGAACATCCGCGAACCATACCTTCCTGGTAGCTTTGCGCCAGATGTGGGTCGTACTCGCCGTGATCGTCGCGGTGCTCGTAACCGTGCTCGTGGCGTGGCGTCTCTACACCGCCCGCCTCGCGAGCAAGCGCAACCAGGCGGGCATCATCACCGACGGGCGCAGCCTGCTGTTCGGGCGGATGCTCGTACGGCGACAGATCCGTCGCGCCATCCTGCGCGTGCGCATGGTGTTCGCGAGCCGCGAGCGCAAGAAGCAGATGGACGAGAAGGCGCGCGTGAAGACCGCCGAGGAGGCGGCCGCGCTCATGGGCAACATGAAGGGTGTCTTCATGAAGCTCGGCCAGATCGTCAGCTTCGCCGACGGCGCGCTGCCGCCCGCCGCGCAGCAAGCGCTGTCGAAGCTGCAGCAGGACGCGCCCCCCATGGACTTCCAGCTGGCGCGGGGCGTCGTCGAGAAGGAGCTGGGCAGCGACCTCGGCAAGCACTTCAAGTCGTTCGACGAGGTGCCGCTCGCCGCCGCGTCCATCGGTCAGGTGCACCGCGCCAAGCTGCTCGACGGCACCGACGTCGTCGTGAAGGTGCAGTACCCCGGCGTCGACGCCGCGATCGAGGCCGACCTCTCGTCGATCGATCGGTTCGGCGTCATGGCCGCGATGGTCAACAAGGCCGTCGACTTCGGCGCCGTCCTCGGCGAGCTGCGCGAGCGTCTCCTCGAGGAGCTCGACTACCGCATCGAGGCGCGCAACCAGGAGCTGTTCCGCCACCTGTGGCAGGGTCACCCCATGATCCGCGTGCCGCGCGTGTACACGTCGCACAGCCGGCGCCGCATCCTGACCAGCGAATACGTCCGCGGCTTCACGTTCTACGAGTTCAACAAGGTCGCCGACGCGCGCGAGCGCAAGATCGCGTCGGCTGCGATCGCCGACTTCGTCTTCGACTCGATGTTCTGTCACCTGGTCTATAACGGCGATCCGCACCCGGGGAACTACCTGTTCCACGACGACGGCTCGGTCACGTTCATCGACTTCGGCTGCGTGAAGCGTTTCGCGCCCGACTCGATGCGCGACATCAAGCGCTTCTTCCGCGCCATCTTCGAGGGCGATCGCACGACGCACGAGGAGTACGTGCACAAGATCGGGCTGGTGCGCCCGGGGCGATCCTGGGACAAGAACGTGATGTGGGAGACGTGGCGCTACCACCTCGAGCCCTACATCAGCGAGACCTTCACGTTCACCGAGGAGTACGTGGCGCGCGCCAAGCACTACGCGTCGGTCGAGAACACGAAGGACATGAACCTTCCGCCCGATCTGCTCTTCTTCCTGCGCATCACGTTCGGGCTTAACTCGATCGCGATGAAGCTCGGCTCGTCGGGCAACTTCCACAAGGGCGCGCGCCGCACGTTCTACGCCGACCCCGAGGCGCCGAGCGCGCTCGGGCTCCAGGGCGTCACGATCCCCGACGAGTTCCGCTTCCTCACCGCGCGCGTCAACGACGGACAGCGCGTGGCCGAGATCGAAGCGAGCGGCGTGTTGCCCGTCGTGGGCTAGCGTAAGCTCGTCGGGGTGACCATCCGTCTCCTCGGCGTCGCCGGCAGTCTGCGCAAGGCGTCGTACAACCGCGCGCTCCTGCGCGCGGTCGGAGAGACGCTGCCCGAGGGCGTGGCGCTCGACCTCTTCGACGGGCTCGGCGCGATCCCGACGTTCGATCCCGACAACGCCGCGGAGCCGGCGCCGGTCGCGGCATGGAAGCACGCCATCGCCGCGGCCGACGCGCTCGTCATCGCGACGCCGGAATACAACTACTCGATCTCGGGCGTGCTCAAGAACGCGATCGACTGGGCATCGCGCCCGCCGCCGACGTCGCCGCTGCGCGGGAAGCCGGTCGGCATCATCAGCGCGGCGACCGGCATCAGCGGCGGGATGCGCGCGCAGCTGCACCTGCGCCAGATCCTCGTGTTCACGAACTCGCCGGCGATGCTGCAGCCGGAGGTGATCATCCCGCGCGCGCAGGACCGCTTCGACGCCGACGGCGTGCTCACCGACGCCAGCACGCGCGAGCTGCTGGCGCGCTTCGGCGCCGCGCTCGCCGTGTGGATCACGCGCTTCAAGTAGCGCGCCGCGCGATCACGATCAGGTCAGCAGGATCGCCGCGATCACGGCGAGCGTCACGACGGCGATCGCGACCAGCGCGACCGGCAGCGCCCACGGCAGGCCGCGATCCGGCTGGGGCGGCGCCGGCAGCGACACCGGTCCAGCGGCGACGAGCATCGCCGGCACCGGCACCGGTGCGGGTGGCGTCCCGGCGAGCGGATCCGGCGTCGGCATCGGGCTCGGCATCCCGGGCGGGGCGAGGTGGCCGAGCATCGTCTTCTGCACCGGCGCGGGACCGATGCCGGGAAACGGCGACGACTCCGTCGGCGTTGGCATCGGCATCGGCGGCGCGGGCGTCGGCGTCGGCGTCGTCACCGGATATGGTCCCGAGCCCGACAGCACGCTCTGCCCCCCGGTGATGCGCTGCTCGCGCGGCGGCGCCGGCACCAGCGACGGAAAGAACGACGGCACCGCGCCCGAGCTCGGCTGCGCGCTCGGCGTGCGCGTGCGCGGGATCGCGGGCTCGACCTCCTCGACGATGACCGCGCCGGCCTCCGCCGCGCCTTCCGGGAACCGCTCGGCCATGAACGCGCGCAGCTGCGGCTGCCCCGCGATGCCGCCGAGCTCGACGGCGACGGCTTCGATCGCGGCCTCGATCTCGGCGGCGGTCTGGAAGCGCTGCTCGAGATCGACCGACATCGCGCGCTGGATGAGCGCCTCGAGCGCCGGCGGGTAGTCGGGCACGAGCGACGACGGCGGCGCGATCTCGCCCTTCACGATCTTCTGCAGCGTCTCGTAGTCGGTCTCGGCGCGGAACGCGCGGCGCAGCGTCGACAGCTCGTAGAGCAGGATGCCGACCGAGAACACGTCGGCGCGCCGGTCGACCTTCTTGCCGAGGCACTGCTCGGGCGCCATGTACGCGAACTTGCCCTTCACCGTGCCCGACGACGTCTCCATCGAGCGGCCCTTGCCGCGCGCGATGCCGAAGTCGAGGAGCTTCACGATGCCGTCGTGACCGACCATCACGTTGGCCGGTGTGACGTCGCGGTGCACGATATCGAGCGGCGCGCCGTTCAGGCCCTTGCGCTCGTGCGCGTGGTGCAGCGCCTGCGCGACCTTGGCCGCGATGCCGAGCACGACGGCGTACGGCACCGGGTGCTTGGCGCGCGCGTTCTTCTCGAGGATGGCGCGCACGGTCTCGCCGCGCACCAGCTCCATCGCGATGAAGTAGACCTGTCCGTCCTTCCCGACCTCGAGCAGGCGCGCGATGTTGGGATGGTTGAGGGTCGCGGCGAGGCGCGCCTCGTCCAGGAACATCTGGATGAAGTTCTGGTCGGTCGCGCGCTCGCGCGTGATGACCTTGACCACCACGGGCTCACGCTGATCGGGCGCGGTCGCGAGATAGATCTCCGCCATCCCGCCGCTCGCGAGGTGGGAGCTGATCGCATAGCGCCCGAGACGCTCTGGGGCTGAAGCCCCCCGCACGAGCATGACCTTAAAATCGTTTCATTCGGCGTCGCACGCTGTCAACTCCCCGTCAGTACCGTGCGCCCGACAGGTCGTCATTTGTACTAGCCGACCCGGCCCCGGAGGCGCCTTCCACCCCTGCGGGAGGAGGCGGTTCCACCGGCATGGGCTTGAGGGCCGGCGCGACGGCGCTGCGCGGGACGAGGATCGCCTCGATGGCCTGGGATTGGTCGGCGGTGATCGTCTTCCGGAAGGTGGCGAAGCCCGAGCGGCGGATCTCGATCTTGTGGCGGGCCCGGCCGCGTTCGATCTGATGCGTGTATGGCGTGGTGCCGACGCGCGTGCCGTCGACGGAGACCTCGGCGGGGCCGTCGGGCGCGGTGATGGTGAGCGCGATGGTGGCGGAGAGGGAGGGAGTCGCGGAGGCGGAGGCGGAGGCGGAGGCGGAGGCGGATCCGGATCGGGATCCGGTTTCGGTTTCGGTTTCGGTTTCGGTTTCGGTTTCGGTTTCGGTTTCGGTTTCGGTTTCGGTTTCGGTTTCGGTTTCGGCTGACGGGGACGGGGACGGTGCGGTTGCGGCTGCGGCTGCGGCTGTGGTTGCGGCTGCGGCTGCGGTTGCGGTTGCGGCTGACGGTGCGGCGCCGGGCTTCGCTCCGCCTCCCCCGCTCGTCAATACGATCACCGCCGCCACCGCGACGCCCGCGAGTAGCACCGCGCCCGCGATGATCCACGGCGCGCGAGAGCGTGGCGCGACGGACACCGTGACAGCGCGCGTCCCGCTGCGCGCCGCGACGCCACTCGCGATCGCCGCGCCGCTCGCCAGCGCGCTGCCGTCGAGCGTCTCCGACGGCATGCGGCTCGGCTTCATCGGCTGCGTCCCGAACGGGAACTGCGTCGGCCGCTGCGCGTTCATCGCGCCGGTCGGGCTCGGGCCCGACACGACGGGCATGGGCCCGGTCGGCACCATGACGTTGGTCGCCACGCGCGGCGCCATCGCCGCCGCTGCGACCGCCGCCGGCAACTCGCGCGTGTCGCTCGTGCTGCTGCTCGTCTCGCCCGCGCCGCTCTCGGACGTCAGCTCGATCAGCTCGACGGATACCGGCGGCGACGACGGCGCTCGCAGCGACTCGAGCACCAGCGCCGGCGGCGCGACCGGCACACCCGGCGCAGGCGGCTCGCCGTACAGCGCGCGCATGTGCGCCGCCATGGCGCCCTTCCCGTCCGGCAAGCCCTCGGCCTTCGCGAACGCCTCGAGCGCCGCGGCCATCTCGGCCGCCGTCGCGTACCGCTGCGTGAGGTCGGTCGACATCGCACGCAGGATGATCTGCTCGAGTCCGCGCGGAAATCCCGGCATCACCTTGCTCGGCGGCGCGAGGTCGCCCCGCACGATGCGCTCCATCGTCTGGTACTCGCTGTCGCCGCGGAAAGCGCGCCGCTGCAGTGACACCTCGTACAGCACCACGCCGAGCGCGAACACGTCGGTGCGCCGGTCGACCTTCACGCCGCGGCACTGCTCCGGCGACATATAGGCGAGCTTCCCCTTCACCACGCCGGTGCGCGTCTGCGCCGCGCGTCCGGACGCCAGCGCCACGCCGAAGTCGACGAGCTTCACCGCGCCGTCCCAGGCGATCATGATGTTCGACGGCGTCACGTCGCGATGCACGATGTCGAGCGCCTCGCCGGTCGCGCCCTTGCGCTCGTGTGCGTAGTGGAGCGCCGCCGCGATCGACCGACCGATCGCGAGGGTCGCGGCGAGCGGCGTCGGCCTGCGCACCACGATCGAGCGCTCGATCGCGGCTCGTACGTTCTCGCCGTGCACGTACTCCATGGCGTGGAAGTACGTCTTGTCCTCGAACCCGACCTCGTATAGCTGCGCGATGTTCGGGTGATAGAGCGTCGCCGCGACGCGCGCCTCGTCGAGGAACATCTGGACGAACTGGCGGTCCTTCGCGCGCTCGGGCGCGATCACCTTGATGACGGCATGGGTCGGACAGCTGAAGCGGAACGGCCCCGACTCGTGCTTCCGCGACGTGTCGAGCCCCGCAAGCCAGATCTCCGCCATGCCTCCCGTCGCGAGATGACGGAGGAGCTGGTACCTCCCGAGCTGGCGTGTGCCCTCGAGCGAGGACATCGGCTGGAAGGGTTCCACCTCGACGCCACGGGTGTCAATCATGCCTGCCGCAACTGCAAGCGTGGCGCCAGTCACCTACACCGCGGTCCGGATACTTGCCGAGCGTGTCCCCATGGGACATCAGCCCGGCCACGCGCCACGGGCACAGGCCCGGCCAGGCACGGCGCGGCAACGTGCCTCCCGGCTCAGAGAAACGACGCCATGTAGCCGGGATCCTCGACGGCGATCGCGGCGCGCGTGGCGTTGAGCGGACGGAAGGTGTCGACCATGACGGCGAGCTCGTCGGTTCGAGTCGATCCGATCGACTTCTCGTAGCTCCCGGGGTGCGGCCCGTGCGGGATGCCGGCCGGGTGATGCGAGATGCTGCCGGGCGCGACCCCCTTCCGCGACGTGAAGTTCCCTTCACAGTAGAAGATGATCTCGTCACAGGAAGGCGAGCTGTGCGGGTACGGGCAGGGGATCGCGTCGGGCGCGAAGTCGACGAGCCGCGGCACGAAGCTGCAGATGAGCGCGCCCTTCGCGCCGAACGTGCCGTGCCACGTCGGCGGGAGGTGCACCGACGAGACGCGCGGCTGGAAGGCGAGGATCGGGAAGGCCCACGGATAGACCGAACCGTCCCAGCCGACGACATCGAGCGGCGACTCGTCGACGGTGAAGCCGTGCCAGCGACCGGCGCGCTTCACGACGATCTCGCGCAGGCCCTCGTCCATCGGGCCGACCAGCTCCGGGCGGCGGAAGTCACGGTGGCAGTACGGCGCGTCCATGCGCAGCTGCCCGACCGCGTTGCGCCACTGCTTCAAGAGGTGCAGGTCGTCGCACTCGAGCCAGAACCAGTGCTGCGCGCCGGCGTCGGGGACGAAGCGGTGCAACATGCCGCGCGGCACGCAGACGTAGTCGCCCTGCTGGAACTTCAGATCGCCGAGGATGCTGCGCAGCAAGCCTCCGCCCTGGTGGACGTAGACCAGCGTGTCGCCGTCGCCGTTCGCGACGTACACCGGGTCGGCCGCATCGGGGAACGCGACGCCCGAGACGAGGTCGGCGTTCCACAGCATCGGCACGAACGCGTCGACCGGCGCGCCGCCGTGTCCGACCTCCACGCTCCTGTAGTGACGCTTCGCCAGATCGCGCGGCTCGCCGCTCGTCGGCGACGACCAGCCGTGTTTCACCGTCGCCGGCTTCTGCAGGTGCGGCCGGCGCAGGTGATACATGATCGTGAACGGGCCGTCGAAGCCGTCGCGCGTGAAGCACTCCTCGAAGCGGAGCTCACCGCCCGGCCCGCGCAGCTGCGTGTGGTGCTTGCGCGGGAGATCGCCGCGCGCCACGCGATCCAGCATCGCTACTTCCCGCCCCCGGCGCCGCCGCCCAGAGCCGGCGCCGCCGGCCTCGGCGAAACCGGGGCGGCGCCGAGCTGCTCGCGCTCGATGCTCTCGAACAGCGCGCGGAAGTTGCCGGCGCCGAAGCCCTTGTCGCCCTTGCGCTGGATGATCTCGTAGAAGAACGGGCCGGCCTTCTGGTCACCGTAGAGGCCCGCCGCCTCCTTCAGGAAGATCTGCAGCATGTAGGCGTGGTGGTGGTCGCCGTCGACGAGGATGCCGAGCTCGCGCAGGATGTCGTGGTCCTCGTCGATCGCGCCGATCTTGTTGTGCTCGAGGCGCTGCGGCAGCATGTCGTAGTAGGCGCCGGGCGTCGGCATGAAGCTCACGCCGGCCGAGCGCAGCCCGCGCACGCCCGACACGATGTCGCCGATGGCGAGCGCGACGTGCTGCACGCCGTCGCCGCGCAGCTCCTCGTTGAAGATGTTGATCTGCGACTGCTTGAAGAACGGGCGCGACGGCTCGTTGTTGGCGAACTTCACGCCGCTCGCCGGATCCCACATCACGATCGACTTGAGGCCCGAGCCGGTCGTGCGCGCCGGGTCGACATCGACGGTGTGGAACTCGACCCGCCACAGCTGCTCGAGGCCGAGCACGTGCTCCATCCAGAGCAGGGCCGGCTTCATGGTCTGGAAGTTCGACGTGACGTGGTCGATGGCCTGGAAGCCGAAGCGGTTGGTGGTCGCGGGCGGCGCCACCGGCTCGGCGCCGGGATAGAGCGCCGTGTAGCCGCGACGCTCGCGGAAGCGGAACGTGGTGTCACCGAACGGCGTGGTGATCGAGAACTGGCGGAGCGTGCCGCCGTCGTCGGTGTACGTCTGGATCTCGTCGATGGGGGTGCCGCCGCGCTCCTCGAGGAGCTTGAACGCGCGCTCGGCGTCCTCGACCCCGAAGATGAGGGTGCCCACGCCGTCGGGGTGCTTGGCCAGGAAGCGGCCGGCGCGGCTGGTCCGGTCGAGCGGCGACGAGCAGACGATGTGGAAATCGCCGCCCTCGAACGCGACCGATCGCTGGCGCCCTTCCTGCTCGAGCGCCGGCGTCGAGCGCCAGGTCTCGGCGAGGTCGAGGCGATCGACATAGAACGCGCGGCTGCGCGCCAGGTCGTGCACGTACCAGTGGATGCCTTCGATGCGCTGGATTCCGAGGGAAGCGAGCTTGGTCATGGGGACCTCACGGCGTCGGGCTGGCGGTCAGGGGCGGAGCTGGAGAACGCGGGGAGCTCCTCGCACGCGGCGCCGATCGCCGAGATGCGAGGGAACGCCGCCAGATCGACGGCGAAGCGGCGCGCCGAGTGGATCTGCGGGACGAGCACGCAGTCGGCGAGGGTCGGCGTGTCGCCGACGCAGTAGCGGCCGGCGCCGGCCGAACGCGACAGCTCGCGCTCGATCGCCTCGAGCCCGCGCGTGATGAAGCCCTGCACCCACGTCTTCACGTCGCCGCCGACCTTGCCGAGGGCGTTCGTGGTCGACAGGTTCTGCAGCGGCTGGATGCCGGAGTTCACCATCTCGGCGATGGCGCGCACGCGGGCGCGATCCTCGAGCGCGCGCGGCCCGGTCGGAAAGAGCGGCGGCTCGGGGAAGCGCTCGTCGAGATACTCGATGATCGGCAGCGACTGCGTCAGGTGGTGCGTGCGGCCGTCGTCCTCGATGATCTCGAGGGTCGGCACCTGCGCCATGGCGTTGTTGGCCGTGTACGCGCTGTCGTGCTGCTTGCCCTCGAGGATGTTGACGACCACGTACTCCCACGCCAGGCCCTTGAGGCCGAGCGCGATGCGGACGCGATGCGACGCCGAGCTGCGCCAGTAGTTGTGGAGCCGCAGCTTCACTTCGCACTCCGTTCCGGAGCCATGGGCTTCACGATTTCCTGCTTGATGACGCCGAACGGGCTGGTCCCGTCGGCGAGGAACGCTTCGACCTCGATGGTGTCGCCCACCTTCATGAACGGCGTGGTCGGCTTGCCGTTCTCGATGGTCTCGATCATGCGGCGCTCGGCCAGGCACGACACGCCGCGCGCGCGGTCGGCGTTCGACACCGTGCCGCTGCCGACGATCGTGCCCGCCGTGAACTTCCGCGTCTTCGCGATGTGCGCGACCAGCTGATGAAACGAGAAGTGCATCTCGGGACCGCTGTCGCAATCGCCGATCACCTTGCCGTTGTATGTCGACCGCACGCGCGCGTGCAGCCGACCTTCCTGCCACGCGTCCCCGAGCTCGTCGGGCGTGACGGCGAACGGCGAGAACGCGGTGGCCGGCTTGCTCTGGAAGAAGCCGAAGCCCTTGGCGAGCTCGATCGGCACCAGGTTCCGCAGCGTGATGTCGTTGGCGAGCATCACGAGGCGCACGTGCGCGCCCGCCGTCGCCGCCGTGGTCCCGAGCGGCGTGTCGCCGAGGACGACGACGACCTCCGACTCGTAGTCGAGGCCCCACGCCGCGTCGTGCAGCGTCACGGGCTCGCGCGGACCGAGCATCTCGCTCGAGCCGCCCTGATAGACCAGTGGATCGGTCCTGAGCGTGTCGGGCGGCTCGGCGCCGCGCGCCTTGCGCACGAGGATGACGTGATTGAGGTACGCCGATCCGTCGACCCACTCGTACGCGCGCGGCAAGGGCGCCATCAAGCGCTCGGGCTCGATCGCCATGCCGTCGATCAGGTCGCCGTCGAGCTCCGCGGCGAGGCCGCGCAGCGCGGGCACGGCCGCATCCCAGTCATCGAGCGCGGCCTGCATGGTGCGCCAGGGCGCGGGGGCCGGTGCGCCGGTCTGGCCGTCCTTGCGAACGACCAGGAGCCGGCCATCGCGCGAGCCATCTCGAAGGGTCGCCAGCTTCATCGGCGGGCACCTTAACAAACGGATGCGCGCGAAGCGAGCCCCGCTCATGTACGATCCACGCGATGGGAGGGTCCCGCGACGACGCCATTGCGCCGACGCTCGCCGATGGCGCGCAAGGCACGGCGCCGACCCTCGCCGCCCCGACGGGCGGTGGCCCAACCTCCGGAACCGAGGTCGCGCCGTCGACCGCGGTTGACGCAAAGCGCTACGCGCTCGGGCCGATCATCGGCAAGGGCGGCATGGGCGTGGTGCGCGTGGCGCGCGACGAGCGTGTGGGACGAGATGTCGCAGTGAAGTCGCTCATCGCGGGCGAAGACGGTGCGCATCCCGAGGCGGTCGCGCGCTTCTTGCGCGAGGCGCGCGTGCAGGGCCGCCTCGATCATCCTGCGATCGTGCCGGTGCACGACCTCGGCTTCGACGCGCGCGGCGTCCCCTACTTCGCGATGAAGAAGCTGGCGGGCCGCACGCTCGCCGAGATCCTCGATCGCCAGCGCGCGGGTGACGTGGACGCGCTCGCGCAATGGCCGCGCCGCACGCTCCTGGCGCGGCTCGCCGACGTCTGTCTCGCGATCGAGTTCGCGCACACGCGCGGGGTCGTGCACCGCGATCTCAAGCCGCAGAACCTCATGCTCGGCGACTTCGGCGAGGTGTACGTGCTCGACTGGGGCATCGCCAAGATCGGCGACGACGAGCCGCGGTCGGGCGCGGGTATCCAGCGCAGCGACCTCGACACGCTCGATTCGGTCGTGGGCGAGACCGCGGCCGGCTCGGTGCTCGGCACGCCGGGCTACATGGCGCCCGAGCAGGCGCGCGGCGGCGTGATCGATCATCGCGTCGGCGTCTACGCGCTCGGCTGCATCCTGTTCGAGATCCTCACGCTCGAGGCGATGCTGCCGCGCGGCATGGCCGCCCTCGCCGCGGCGCTCTCGGCCGAACCCGGACATCCCGCGGCGCGTCGCCCCGACGGTGACATCGCGCCCGAGCTCGACGACGCGTGTGCGCGCGCGACGGCACCGGCAGCCGTCGAACGCACGCCGAGCGCGCGCGACCTGCACGCGGCGGTGCAGCGCTACCTCGACGGTGATCGCGACCTGGCGCGCCGCCGCGAGATGGCGGTCGAGCTCGCGACCGCGGCGAGCGCCGCGTTCGATCGCGGCCAGCGCGAGGACGCGATGCGCACCGCCGGCCGCGCGCTCGCGCTCGATCCCGCCAACCGCGACGCCGCCACGCTCGTCGGTCGCCTGCTGCTCGAGCCGCCCGAGGAGATTCCGCCCGAGGTGGTCGCCAGCATCGACGACGCGAATCACGCGCTGCACAAGCGCTACATGCTCGCCGCGACGCTCGCGTACCTCGCGTACCTCGCGCTGCTGCCCGGCCTGCTGTGGGTCGGCGTGAAGGACTGGACGATCCCGAGCCTCATGGCCGTGAGCGCGACGGCGAACGCCGTGTTCGCGTACGCGCTGTCGCGCACGCGCACGCCGCCGAGCAGCGGCCTCTACCTGTTCGCCGTCGTGCTCGACGCGTCGCTCGGCTTCATGTCGAGCATGTTCTTCAGTCCGCTCATGATGACGCCGGGGCTCGTGACCGCGTCCGCGCTCACGTTCCTCGCGTCGCCGCTGCGCTTCTCGCCGACGCCCGTGCTCGTCACCGGCGTCACCGTGCTGCTGCTGCCGCTCCTGCTCGAGTGGCAGGGCGTCCTGCCCAGCACGTTCACGATCGACGCGACCGGCATCCACATCCGATCGTGGGTGCTGCACAGCAATCCGACCGGCACGCTCGTGGTGCTGATCGGCGCGAACCTGGGCCTCCTCCTGACCGTCGTTCAGATGGCGCTGCACCTGCGGCGCGCGCAGGTCGATTCCGACCGCCGCACGCACCTCACGACCTGGCATCTGCGTCAGCTAGTGCCGTGACTTGCCATGGGATTTCTGACTACCCCACGGCTACTCCAATCGCCACTTGCGCGCCCTGGCGATCGGCCGTAAAGAGCGGTCCCTCCCTCGCTCCCTCCCCTCCGTCCCTCGCTCCCCCATCATCTTATGCGCACGATCGACCCCGCCATCATCCTGGCCGCCATGGCCACGCTCGAGACTCCGCCCCCGCCGCCCGCACCGCGGGGCGAGCGCCGCCGCTCGAACGGCACGCGCGCCGTCTCGACGAAGGGCAGCACGTTCTCCGGCACGCTCGACGGGTGATCCGTCGCTGGCGCTGGCTCGCCGCGCCGATGGTCGTCGCGATCGCGGCGTGCGGTCAGCGCGCGACGGCGCCGGCATCGCATGAGCCCGCGGCCGCCGCGACGGGCACGCCGCCGCCCACGCAGCCGGAGTCTCCTGCCGATCGCGACGCCGCGATCGCGATCGTCGCGCGTGTGATCGGCACGTACGCCATCACCGACGAGGCGATCGCAACCTTGCAACGGGTCGGCACCTCGCCGGAGACGATCGCGTCGGTCGCGCGCCTCGAGCTGACGACCGGCACCGGCGCCGGCCTCTTCCTGAAGCCGAACGGTCAGCCCGGCCTCGCGCTCGCACGCACGCGCGACGGCACGTACTACGACGAGCCCAACGACATCGAGGTGTCGTTCGAGCTGCCCGCGACCGGGCACGTGGATCTCGTCGTGGTGCGGCAGGGCCCGCTGGTCCTGACGTATGCGTACGTCGACGGGAAGTAGTCTTCTCCATTCCGCAGCGATCGCCCCACCCCGCCATGGTTGCGACTCCCGTTGCCTGTTGCCTGTTGTCCTGCTCCGGCAGGTGTAAGGGACACCGCCCCGCCGGCGTTCTTGGGGGCGTAAACGGCGTCGACGTCCCGGCGCCGAAAAGGAGCCTGCCGTGACGCCCCGCATCCGCCACGCATCGACACTGGTCCGCCGTTCGTTCGCCCTGGTCCTGCTCGCCGCCGTCGCCGCCGGCTGCGCCGGAAGGAAGATGACCATGGCCTCGGCCCGCATGGCCGAGGCGCCCGTCTCCGCCGCGCCGGCGCAGCTGCCGCCGCCGCTCGAAAAGTCGGTGTTCGCGCGCGATCCGCAGGGTCAGCTCACCGAGGAGAATCTGCAGAAGATCCTCGCCGCGCCGATCGAGCTCGATCTCCCGGCGCGCGTCGGCATCATCCCCGTGCTCACCGCCACCGACTGGCGCGGACCGAGCCCCGACTATCACGTGCCCGCCGGCGTGGCGCCGTTCGTGCGCAAGCTGCGCGGCACGGAGCCCTTCTCGCTCATCACCGAGATCATGCCCATCCCGTCGGGCGCGCTCGGCATGGAGGCGCTGCGTGAAGTCGCGGCGCGCTATCGCCTGCGCTACGTCATCCTCTATCGCGAGGTGCTCGCGAAGAGGAAGAAGGCGAACCGCTGGGCCGCGGGCTACGCGACCGGCGTGGGCGCGCTCTTCCTCCCGGGCCAGCAGCACGAGGTGTACGGCTACATCGAGGCCACGATGTTCGACGTGAAGACCGGCACCCTCATGTTCACGACGCGCCGCGCGGTGCAGGCCACCAAGCGCAACAACGTCTGGTACCAGGACGACAAGATCGCGGCGATGACGTCGAAGCTGGTCGGCACGTTCGCGCCCGACCTCGCCACGGACCTGATGAGCGACCTCTATCGCTACGCCGATGCCGCGCAGCTCGAGAACGAGCGCCGCGCGCGCGTCGCGGCCGGCGAGCAGCTGCCGATCCTCTCGATGCCGCCGTCGCGCGTGATCGCCGAGCCCGCCGCGCCGACGGCGGCCGGCACGAACTAGCCGACGGCACCGCCCTACGCCTTCTTGCGGCCGCCGCCGAGAAAGTTCGGGAGCTTGTGGCGCAGGCCCCGCAGACGCTCGCCGATGGCGGCGGGCTCCTCGGGACGGAGCTCGGCGATGGGCGTGAGCGCCGAGAGATCGCCGGTGCGCGACTGCATGCCCATCGCGTTGCGCGCCTCGGTCACCGACTTCGAGAGCATGTGGTGCAGGTCCTTGCGGAGCTGCACCTTCTTGAGCGCGGTGCCGATCTGACGCGCGAACTCGCGCGTGCTCGGGAATCGCTGGTCGGGCTTGGGTGAGAGCGCGCGATGGATGAGCGCCGCGAAGTCCGACGGCACGTCGGGGCGGAGCGGACGCAGCGGCTGCACCTGACAGTCGCGCAGCCGCACGTAGGTCTCGTAGTCGTTGGCGCCGTCGAAGAGCTTGCGGCCGACGAGCGCCTCCCAAAGCACCGACCCCACCGCGAACTGATCGGACGCGGGGATGGGGCGCCCGCCGCCCACGATCTCGGGCGAGAGATACGACATCTTGCCCTTCACGACGCCGGGGTCGGTGGTTTCGGTCTCGCGATCGACGGCGAGCGAGAGCCCGAAGTCGATCACCTTCACGAGCCCGCGCGTCGTGAGCAGCACGTTGTGCGGCGACACGTCGCGATGGACGACCGGCAGCTCCTTGCCGTCGGGACCGTGGCGCTCGTGCGCCGCCGCGAGGCCTCGCAGCATGCCGACGCCGATCGCGGCGACGAGCTCCCAGCGCGGACCTTCGCCGCGCTCGTAGTGCCAGCGCGTCCACGAACCGAGATCGACGGCCTCGATCCACTCCATCACCATGTAGAAGTTGCCGTCCTCGGCCACGAAGTCACGCACCTCGGTGAGGTGCGGCGACTCGAGCTGCGCGCCGAGGCGCGCCTCCTCGACGAACATGTCGACGTAGTTGGGCTGCACCGCGAGCGCCGGGTGCATCTGCTTCACCGCGACGACGCGGCGAAACCCCATGTCGCCCTCGACCTCGGCGCGCCACACGTCGGCCATGCCACCGCGACCCGCGACCTCGACGAGTCGATAGCGACCCCCGATGAGGTCCCCTGGGCGTGGCGCCTCGGGCATTCGCCGACTATGGCACGGTCCGGCGTACCGCGTCAGGACGTGACGTCGCGCCGCACGAAGATAAGAAGTCCGGCGGCGAAGCACGCGGCCGTGAGGCCACCACACCACAGCAAGTCCTCGATGACGCGGGAGCGGTTCATGCCGTCGCCGGATGGATCGGCCCAGCGATAGACCTCGTGCCAGAAGTTCATGTGCGTCGTGGGGAGGAGCTCCTTGAAGCTGTTCCCCATCACCTGCTCGGGCAGGCGCTGCAGCACGGTCGAGATGAAGAAGCCGCCGAGCGTACCGACGTGGGCCACGACCGGGTTGTCGGTGACGGCGGAGAGCAGCATCGCGACCGACGCGATGACCGCGAGCGAGACGCCCGCGCCGAGCGCGCACAGCGCGAACACGATCGGCCAGTCGCCCGCCTCCACGCGCCAGAAGCCGGCGCTCTTGTACTCCCAGATGTAGACCAGCAGATCGCCGCCACCGTACGCCACGTGCCCGACGAGCAGCGCGAGCGCGATGAGGAAGACGATCACGAGCTCGAGCCAGAGCAGGCTCGCCACCGCCTTCGCGAGGAAGACGGTGGCGCGCGACGGTGGTCGCACCAGCAGCGCGCGCAACGTGCCGTCCTTGGCCTCGCCGGCGATCTGGCTGCCGGCGACGGTCGCGACCACGAGCGGCAGGAGCGCGATGAACGCGATGTTGAGGACGAAGTTGGCGAAGAACGGACCGTTCAGGTACTGGCTAGCGTCGAGCTTGAGGCCCTGCACCTCCTTGCCCTTGTACTGCGTCCAGCCGAACCCGAAGAGCGTGACGGCGCAGAACGCGAGACAGAGGATGAAGCCGATGTACGACGACGGCCGGCGATAGAGCTTGAACAGCTCCCAGCGGAGGAGGCGCACGAAGATCATGCCGCGGCCTCCTCCACCATGGACACGAACATCTCCTCGAGGGTCGGTGCCTCGGCGACGACCTCGTCGACCTCGACGCCGGCGGCGGCGAGCTTCGCGACCAGCGCGGCAGGCGTGACCTCACCGTGCGCGCCGTCGCGCGCGACGTGGAGGACGCCGGGCTCGACCTCGCGCACGTCGACGCCGAGCGTCTGCGCGATCGCCTGCGCACGCTCGAGCGGGCGGGCCCGCAGGCGAACGCGACGGCGTCCGGCGAGCAGGCCGGCGACCTCGCCCTCCCAGATGCGCGAGCCGCGCGCGATGATCGTGGCGCGGTTGCACACCTGCTCGACCTCGGCGAGGAGGTGCGACGAGAGCAGGATCGTGATGCCGTCGTCGGCCGCGAGGCTGCGTACCAGCGAGCGCATGTCGCGGATGCCCATCGGATCGAGGCCGTTGGTGGGCTCGTCGAGGATGATGAGCTCGGGCCGCGGCAGGAGCGCGGCCGCGATCGCCAGCCGCTGCTTCATGCCGTGCGAGTAGATGCGCACCGGATCGTCGGCGCGATCGCGCAGGTCGACGCGCGCCAGCGCCTCCTCGAGGCGTGACGCCGGCGCGCCGCCCGAGAGGTCGGCGAGCATGCGCAGGTTGTCGCGGCCCGAGAGGTACGTGTAGAGCGACGGCGACTCGACGATGGCGCCGACGCGGGCGAGCGCGCGCCGGTCGCCGAGCGCCTGACCGAAGAGCTCGATGCGGCCGCCGCTCGGGCGCACGAGGCCGAGCAGCATGCGCAAGGTCGTGCTCTTGCCGGCGCCGTTGGGCCCGAGGAAGCCGTAGACGTCGCCCTTCTCGACGGCGATCGAGACCCGATCGACGACCGTGCGCGCGCGGTAGCGCTTGGTCAGATCGAACGCGGCGAGGACGACGGATCCGGGCACCGGGATCCGTGTAGCGCAGGGCCGCCAACGGCGCACGCCGCTTCACACTTCGTTACGATAGGATTCGCGGCACATGCGCCGTAGCTCCGCGGTTTCTTCGCTTGCCCTGACGCTCGTCTCGATCCTCGGCCTGGTCGCCTGCGGCGGCGACGGTGGCACGGCCCCCGACCTGTCCGTCGAGACCGCCGGCGCGTACGAGGCCGGCGTCGTCGAGATGACGCTCACCGACGACGCGCGGCAGCGCGAGCTGACGCTCCAGCTCTGGTATCCCGCGCTGGCCGAGGGCGGCGGCGGGAGCATCGCGATCGCGGACTTCGCCGATCCGGCGCACCGGGCGGCGTTCACGGCGCTGGTCGAGGCGGCCGATCCGGCATGCACGACGCGCACGATCGCGGCGCGGTGGACGCCGGCGCCAGCTCCCGGCCCGTTCCCGCTGATCGCGTTCTCGCACTGCCACGAGTGCACGCGGTTCTCGAGCATGACGGTGGCGGCGCGCCTCGCGAGCCATGGCTTCGCGGTGGTCACCGTCGATCACACCGGCAACACGCTCTGGGATCAGATCGACATGGACGGGCTGCCGCTCGACACCACGACCCTCGAGCTGCGCGTCGCCGATCTCGCGTTCGCGATCGACCACGCCGCCGAGCTGGCACAGGGCGCCGCGGTCAGGCTCGACAGCGGACCGATCGGCGTGTTCGGTCACTCGTTCGGCTCGGTCACGGCGGGCCTCTACGCGCAGCGCAACGCGACGACGGTGGGCGCGGCGTTCGGGCTGGCGGCGCCGATGGAGAACCCGCTCTTGCCCGGCGTGACGATCACGTCGCTGCCGATGCCGCTCGGCTTCCTCGTCGCGCGCGAGGACAACTCGATCACCGAGCTCGGCAACGAGCTCATCCGCGGCAACTACATGCGCGCGCCGGGACCGGCGTGGAAGCTCGAGGTCGCCGACGCGGGTCACTGGTCGGTGTCGGATCTGGTGGGCGTCGTCGACGGGTTCGCGCCGGGCTGCGGCGCGGGCGAGCGCCAGACGGACGGCAGCGCGTTCACGTATCTCGACGCGGCGACCGGCCGCGGCATCGCGGCCTCGTACGTCACCGCGTTCTTCAAGGCGACGCTCGCCGCCGACGCGGGCGCGCAGGCCTATCTCGAGGCCGGCCGGCCGTCGGGAACGGTCACGGCGGAGCATCGCTAGCCCGACTACGTGTTAGTTTCTGGGCACATGGAGGGCCCTGCGACAGGGGCGGGCAAGCAGCTCCGCCTCGTCTGCTTCGAGCTTCGCCGGCAGGAGCTGGCCTTCTCGATCGCGGACGTGCGCGAGACGCTCCCGCTGCTCCCGATCAGCCACGTGTTCCTGACGCCGCCGTGGCTCGCCGGCATCTTCAGCCTGCGCGGCGAGATCGTGCCGGCCATCGACCTCTCGGTGTTGCTCGGCCTGTCGCGCACCATCGTCAGCGACGACGCGCGCATCGTCGTGACCGAGCGGGGCGCCAAGGTCGCCGGCATCCTGGTCGAGCGGCTGTGCGAGCTGCGCACCATCGACGAGAGCACGATCGAGCCGCCACCGGCCGGGTTGCAGCCCGAGGTCGCCGCGATCCTGCGCGGCATCGTCGCGACTCCCACCGGCACCGTCCGCATTCTCGATCTCGAAGCCCTGCTCAGCTCGGAGCGCCTCGGCGCGCTGACCCGCGAGGAGAGCCAACCGGCATGAACCGCAAATCGCTTCGCTTCCCCATGTTCTTCAAGTTCCTGGTCGGCTGCCTCGTGCTGGCCGGCTTGCTGATCGCCGGCGGCACGTGGTTCGTGCGCGACGCGACGCGGCTGCGCAGTCAGGGGAACTTCCTGATGAAGCACATGCGCCGCTATCACGGCTACGAGGACCGCGTCGGCCGCGCCATGACCGCGACCGCGGAGATGCTCGCGGGCGATGCCGAGCTCGCCGCGGCGCTGGGACCTCCCCCGCCGCCCCCCGCCGCCCCCGAGGCTGCGGGCGCCGCTGCCGTGCCGCCGCCGCCGCCCGAGCTGAAGACGCTCGCCAAGGCGATGCACGACCGGCTGGGGTCGAAGTACGGGCTCAATCCCGATCTGTTCGTGATCTTCACGGCGAACGGTGCGCTGGCGTGGGCGCCCTCGGGCTCGCCGGTGGGCGCCGACGATCTCGCCGAGCTCGCCGCCGTCGAGAAGGCGCGCGCGGGCAACCTGTTCGCGCATCGCGTCCAGCTCGTCGACGGCAACGCGTTCCAGGTCTCCGCGGTTCCGATCAAGCGCGGAGAGACCGTGGTCGGCGGCCTGCTCCTCGGCGTGAAGGTGCAGCGCTACTTCGAGGAGTATGCCGAGCAGAGCGACGACAACGCCGACCTGCGCCTGCGCGTGACCCTCCTCCAGGGCACCAAGGTGCTGGCCTCCGCCGTGGCGAGCGATCGGTGGCCCGAGCTCGGCAAGGCGATGCAGCCCGACAAGTTCGTCCGCATGAAGGTCGGCGACGACGTGCGCGACGTGCTGCGCATGCGCGACGGCGACATCGACTTCTATTTCGAGGAGCTCGAGGGCTACAAGGGCCTCGACAGCACCGTGATCGGGCAGCTGTTCATCACGCGCAGCCGGCGCGCGGTCAACGATCCGGGCGCGAGGATCCCGTGGCTGCAGATCGGCGTCGGCATCGGGCTGTCGCTCGTGATCGCGAGCCTGATGGCGTACTGGATCACGCGGCCGATCAAGCAGATGGTGCGGCAGTCGCGCGACCTGCTCGCCGGCGAGACCGATCTGACGCAGCGGATCGTCGTCGACTCGCGCGACGAGACCGGGGACCTCGCCGACAACATCAACCAGGTGTTCCAGCGCGTGCACGGCCTGGCCACCGAGGTGCAATCGGCGGCGTTCCAGGTCGGCGCGTCGAGCGCGGAGATCAGCGCCGCGTCGAAGCAGACGCTGGGCGGGTTGAAGGAGCAGACGTCCAAGATCGGCGGCTCGACGGCGGCGGTGACCGAGCTGTCGGCGTCGATCCAGCAGGTCGCGTCGAACGCGGCGCAGGCGACCGAGGTCGCCGAGCAGACCAACACCGCGATCGGCTCGGCCGTGCAGCGCATGGAGCAGATCCGGCGCTCGGTCGACGACGCGGCGGACAAGATGCGCGACCTCGGCGAGAGCTCGAAGCGCATCGGCAACATCGTCGAGGTGATCCGCCAGATCAGCGAGCAGACCTCGATGCTGGCGCTGAACGCGTCGATCGAGGCGGCGCACGCCGGCGAGCAGGGCCGCGGGTTCGCGGTGGTCGCCGACGAGGTGTCGTCGCTGGCGCGGCGCGTGGGTCAGTCGGCCAAGGACATCGAGGCGCTGATCCAGACCATCAAGGAGCAGACGCAGGCGGCGATGGCGTCGATGGACGTGGGGACGCGCGACGTCGACACCGGATCGCAGCTGGTGACGTCGACGCTGACCGGCCTCGGGCAGCTCATCACCGTGGTGAAGGACACGGCGCACGCGGTGCAGGAGCAAGCCGTGGTGAGCGACGAGATCGCGCGCAACATGGATACGGTGCAGCACATCGCGACCGAGGTGCTGACGGGCTCGGAGGAGTCGGTGGTGCAGGCCGAGCGCCTGCACGAGCTGGCGTATCAGCTCGAGCAATCGATCGGCGGGTTCAACCTCGACGGCTCGCGGGTCGGTGCGGCGCGACAGGACGAGCGACGGCAGCTGCTGCACAAGGAAGCCAAGCAGCTGCCACCGCGGGTGAAGCGCGAAGGCTGATGCGTGGCGCTGCCGCGCGACATCGTCGCCGGGCTGACGCGGCGACTCGCCGAGCGCGCCGGGCTGGAGCTCCCGGCGTGGGTCGTCGAGGCGCGCGCGACCGCGCGGATGGAGGCGCTCGGCGTGAGCGCGGCTGAGTACGTGGAGCTGGTGTCGACGCCGCGCGGGCGCGTGGAGCTCGACGAGCTGGTCGAGGCGGTGCGCGTCGGCGAGACGCGGTTCTTCCGGCACGTGTCGCAGGTCGAGGCGCTGGTCGACGTGGTCGCGCCTGCGATCGCGGCGCGCGGGCGGCGGAACGTGCGCGTGTGGAGCGCGGGGTGCGCGAGCGGCGAGGAGGCGTACACGCTGGCGATCGTGATGTCGCGCGTGTTGCCCGAGCACAGCGTGACGGTGGTGGCCACGGATGTCAGCGAGGACGCGCTCGCGGTGGCGGCGCGCGGGCGGTATCCGCGGGCGGCGCTCGGGCACGTGCCCGAGGAGTGGCGCGACGCGTTCGAGCATGTCGACGCCGACGAGATCCGCGTGCGTCCGGAGATCGCGAAGCGCGTGACCTTCGAGCAGGCCAACCTCGTCGAGGGCGACGCCCCGCGCGGGTGCCAGGTGGCGTGGTGCCGGAACGTGCTCATCTACTTCGCGAGCGAGGCGCGCAAGCGCGCGGTGCAGAAGCTGGTGGGCGCGCTCGAGACCGGCGGCTGGCTGTTCGTCGGCTACAGCGAGCAGCTGCGTGACGTGGTGGAGCTCGAGGCGGTGCGCGCCGGCGACGTGACGATCTACGTGAAGCGAGGGACAGGCTCGAGCCTCCCGACGAGGACGCCGGTGGTCGGCATCCCGATCCAGTCGCAGCCGTCGTCGCGCTCGACGACGCCCATGCCGACGCTCGTGAAGCCGGAGCCGCCGTCGAGCCCGAGCGGCGTCGGCGTCAGGCGCGTGGTGGCGACCGGCGACTGCGGCGGCCTCGGTCGCGAGATCGGCGAGGCGCTCAAGGGCGCGGGGCTGAAGCAGGTGGAGATCGATCTCGACGGCGCCGAGGTCGTGCCCGACGAGGTCGCGGTGACGCTGCGGCGCGCGAAGGCCGCCGCCGAGGCGGCCGGTGTGGTGCTGGTCCTGCGCGCGACGCGCGCGGGCGTGAAGCGATGGTTGCGGCGGGTCGGGCTGGAGGAATCCCCGTGAGTGGAGTGGAATTGTGGAGCCTGTTCGTCGCGGCGGCGGTCCACGACGTGGAGGTGCTCGCGGCGGCCGAAGGCAAGCTCGACAAGGAGACCGCGGCCGGCCTCGGGCACGTCGCGTTCCGGCTCGGCATGTCGAGCGTGCTGGTGGGTGCCGAGGAGGTCGGCCGGCTGGCGCTGGCGTGCGAGCGCGCGCTCGATGGCGTGGCCGGTGGATTGCTCGAGGAGAAGGGCATCGCGGCGCTGAAGTCGGGACTGGCGACGCTGCGCGCGGCGGTCGACCAGCTCGCGCATCCCGACAAGAGCGGCGCGCGCGTCGAGGGCCTGCCGATCGACGAGCGCAGCGCGGCGATCGAGGAGCTGGTCGCGGATCTCGCGGTCGCGGCGAAGCCGTCGGTCGTGGCGCCCGCGGCGCGGAGCGGACCGACCAAGGTCGTCGTCGAGGCGGCGCCGGCGCCGGCCGGCGCGTACACGTGGGTGCCGACCGTCGACGACGACATGATCGACCTGTTCTTCGACGAGGCCGGCGAGCGTCTGGAGGATCTGGCCGGCAAGCTGGTCGAGATCGAGCGGCGGCCAGGCGACGAGGATCTGGTACGCGACGTGTTTCGCGATCTGCACACCGTGAAGGGCAGCTCGGCGATGGTCGGCCTCGGCCCCGTGAACCAGCTCGCGCACGCCGCCGAGGATCTGGTCGGTCAGGTGCGCGACGCCGGGCGCGCCGTCGACGGCCCGGTGGTCGACGCGCTGCTGTCGGCGCTCGACGCGCTGCGCGCGATGCTGCAACAGGCGCGCGCGCGCCAGCCGGTGACCGTGGACCCCGGGCCGGTGGTGACGCGGCTGCGGAATCCGACCTCGGGCGGCATCGCGGTTCCCGCCGCGCCGCTCGTGGCGATGCCGCCGGGCGAGTCGAAGGGCGCGTCGGCGGCGGAGGTCTCCGGCGCGCACGCCGCCGCGACGGCCGCCGCCAAGGCGACGATCCGCGTCGACTTCGACAAGCTCGACCGACTGCTGAACCTCGTCGGCGAGCTGGTGCTCGGCCGCGACGATCTGCGCGCGGCGATCACGTCGCTCTCGTCCGTGGCGGGCGAGCTGGCGTCGGATCGCGCCATCGCGCGGCGTGTCAGCGGCGCACGTGTCGCGGTGGGCGATGGCGGCGTGGTGCCCCTGCGCCAGGGCCTCGCGCACCTGACCGATGATCTCTCGCGCATCGAACGCGTGCTCGGCGACGTCAGCGGGGAGCTCGACCACGGCGCCGACCGCCTCGACGCCATCTCGTCCGAGCTGCGCGAGCAGGTCATGCGCCTGCGCATGGTGCCGATCGGCGGCATCTTCAAGAAACACGTCCGCACCGTGCGCGACCTGGCCGCCACGCTGAACAAGCGCGCGCGCCTCGAGCTGGTCGGCGAGGATACCGAGCTCGACAAGCTCCTCGTCGAGGCGCTCGACGAGCCGCTCATGCACCTGGTGCGAAACTCGGTCGATCACGGCGTCGAGATGCCCGACGTGCGCGTCGCCGCCGGCAAGCCCGCCGAGGGCGTCGTGAAGCTGTCGGCGTCGCACCGCGGCAACCAGGTCGAGATCCGCATCAGCGACGACGGCAAGGGCATGGACCCGGCCAAGCTGCGCGCCAAGGCGGTCGAGAAGGGCCTGATGACGGCCGACGAGGCCGAGGCGCTCGAGGACCGCGCCGCGCTCGACATCATCTTTCGCGCCGGCTTCTCGACCGCCGCCACCATCAGTCACGTGTCCGGCCGCGGCGTCGGCATGGACGTCGTTCGCACCACCATCGTCACGCGCCTCAAGGGCACGATCGACGTCGAGTCCACCCCCGGCCACGGGAGCGCCTTCGTGCTGAAGCTGCCGCTGACCCTCGCGATCATCCAGGTCCTCCTCGCACGCGCCGGCGGCGAGACCTTCGCCATCCCGCTCGACTCGGTCTTGCGCGTGCTCGTCATCGCGCCCGGCGAGGTGCGCATGGTCGGCGAGCGCGAGGTCGTCGAGGTGCGCGGCCGCCACGTGCCGCTCATCCGCCTCGAGGACGTGCTCGAGCTCGACGATCACGGCGAGGCCGACCAGCTGCACATCGTGTTCACGGAGCAGAGCGGCGTCACCTACGGCCTGGTCTGCGATCACCTGCTCGGCAAGAAGGAGATCGTGATCAAGTCCATGGGGCCGCTGCTCGCCGGCGTGCCGTGCGTCGCGGGCGCGACGTTGCTGGGCGACCGCTGCGCCCTCATCCTCGACGTCGCCGCCGTCATCCGCCGCGCCCTCGAGGCGCCGGCCGGTGCACCGCGCCGCGCTGCCGGCGATCGCAGCGGCCGCGCGCGCGCCGGCGCCGCCGCGTCGCAGGTGCTCCTCGTCGAGGACTCCGACATCGTGCGCGAGTCGCTGCGCCGGCTCCTCGCCGACGCCGGCTATCTGGTCACCACCGCCGTCGACGGCCAGCACGGGCTCGAGCTCGCCAGGAGCCGCCAGTTCGACCTGGTCTCGACCGACGTCATGATGCCGCGCATGGACGGCTACGAGCTGACGCGCGCGCTGCGCGCCACCCCCCAGTACGCCAACATCCCGATCGTCATGGTGACGAGCCGCGGCGAGCGCATCGACCGCGTGCGCGGCTTCGACGCCGGCGTCGACGAGTACATCACCAAGCCGCACGACCGCCAGCTGCTCCTCCGCGCCGTGAAGAAGCTGCTCGGCCACGGCGCGGGCGAGGCTGACGACGGGCCGCCGCCCGGTGGGAGCGAGACCCCATGAGCGCCAGCCGCGAGGCACAGACATGAACGTCGTGGTCGTCTCCGACGAGCCGGTGCTCGCCGCGATGGTGAAGCGCCCGCTCACCCCGCTCGGCTATCGCGTCACGGCGGTCGCCTCGGCGGCCGAGCTCGACGCGCGCCTCGACGAGCTCGCGCCCCGCGCCGCCATCCTGCCGCGGCGCCTGCCCGACCGCGACCTCGGGGAGCTGATCGCGCAGCTGCGCGCGCGGCCCCAGCCGGTGGCCGCGATCATCGTCGGCACCGCGGCGCGCGACCGCTCGACCGCGCACCAGGTCGACGCCGACGGCTTCCTGCTCGCTCCGTTCGCCGACGCCGAGGTGCTCGACGTGCTGGGCGCGTCGACGCGCGCCAAGAAGCTCATCGTCCTCGCCGACGACTCGCCGCTCATCCACCGCCACACCGTGCCGATCCTCGAGGAGGAGGGCTACGAGGTCATCTCGGCCAACGACGGCGCCGAGGCGCTCGAGCTCATCCGCGCGCGCCGCCCCGACCTCGTCATCACCGACGTCGAGATGCCGCGCCTCGACGGCTACGCGCTGTGCAAGGCCCTCAAGGAGGGCGACGGGACCGCGCACCTGCCGGTCCTCATCTGCAGCTCGCTCGGCGAGTCGGCCGACCTCGAGCGCGGCTTCGACGCCGGCGCCGACGACTACCTGGTCAAGCCCGTCATCCCCGAGGAGCTCATCACGCGCGTGCACGATCTCGTCGCGGGCGGGATGCCGGCGTCGCGCGAGCGCGTGCTCGTCGTCGACGACTCGCCGGCGCAGCGCCACTACGTCGCCGACTGCCTGGCGCGCCAGGGCTTCGACGTGGTCACGGCCGAGAACGGCCAGGTCGCGCTCGACAAGGCGCGCGCGCAGCGGCCGGCGCTCGTCGTCAGCGACTACGAGATGCCGGTGATGACCGGCTTCGAGCTGGTGCACGCGCTGCGCCGCGATCCCGAGCTGCGCCAGGTGCCGGTCATCATGCTCACGGCGCGCGACTCGAAGCGCGACATGGCGCAGATGCGTGCCGCCGGCGCGTCGGCCTACCTGGTGAAGCCGTTCGCGCAGGACAAGTGCGTGGCCATGGTCGAGCGCACGCTCGCCGAGCGACGCCTCATGGCCTACAAGGAGGCGTCGTCGCTCTTCATCTCCGAGGGCGCGCGCAAGGCCGCGGAGGAGCGCGCCGAGGCCGGCGAGCTGCACGCGGTGCGCGCCGACGAACAGGTGATGGCGGTCATGTTCTCCGACCTGGTCGGCTTCACGCCGATGTCGCAGAAGCTGTCGCCGCGCGAGGTCATCGAGCTGCTCAACGCGTACTTCGACGTGATGTGCCCGATCGTGAAGGATCACGGCGGCGACATCGACAAGTTCATCGGCGACGCGATCATGGCGGTGTTCCCGCCGCGGCGCGACCGGCCGACGCCGTCGGAGCGCGCCACGCGCGCCGCGCTGGCGATGCAGGCGGCGATGCCGGCCTTCAACGCCGGGCAATCGATCCAGCTCGAGATGCGCATCGGCGTCAACACCGGGCCGCTCGTGCGCGGCGACCTGGGCTCGCGCTTCGTGCGTCGCGACTACACCGTCATCGGGGACACCGTGAACCAGGCCAACCGCTACGAGACGCGCTGCCCGCCCGGCGAGGTGCTGATCAGTCAATCGACGCGCGACGTGCTCGGCGACCGCGCGCGCGTGCGTGCGATGCCGGGCCTCGAGCTGAAGGGTGTCGGCCATCCCGTCACCGGGTGGGTCGTCGAGGCGCTCGCCGCCGAAGAAGAGGTGAAGTGATGAGCGACAAGAAGGTGCGCGTGGTGGTGGTCGACGACTCGGCGTTCATGCGGGGCTCGATCGCACGCACGCTGACCGCGGCCGGCTTCGACGTCATCGGCCAGGCCAAGGACGCGCGCGAGGCCATCGAGAAGGTGAAGGCGCTCGGCCCCGACGTCGTGACCATGGACTTCAACATGCCCGGCATGAACGGCGCCGAGGCGGTGCGCGAGATCATGCGCACGCGGCCGACGCCGGTCGTCATGTTCTCGGCGCACACGCGCCAGGGCGCGAAGGAGACGTTCGAGGCCCTCGCCGCCGGCGCCGTCGACTTCGTGACCAAGCCGGCCGGCGAGGTGTCAGCCGACCTGACCAGGATCGCGGACGAGCTCACGCGCAAGCTGACCGTCGCGGCCGCGGCGCGACCGCGCGCGGCGACCGTGGCGTCCGCGCCCAAGGTGCGCGCGTCGACGCCGTCGATCTCCGGGGCGGTCGGCACGACGACGCTGCCGGGCGGTCTGCCACGTCTGTGCGTGATCGCCGTGTCGACGGGCGGGCCCGCCGCGCTCTCGGAGGTCATCCCTGCCCTGCCGGGCGATCTACGCTTCGCCGTCCTCATCGTGCAGCACATGCCCGCGCACTTCACCGCCGCGCTCGCCGAGCGCCTCGACGCGCAGTCGCAGCTCACGGTGCGCGAAGCCGCGCACGGCGATCGACCGATGCCCGGGCTGGCGCTGATCGCGCCCGGCGACAAACACGTCGAGATCGACGACAAGGGCCTCGTCTCGCTCACCGACGCGCCGCCGATGCACGGGTGCCGCCCCGCCGCCGATGTCACCATGCTCTCCGCCGCGAAGGTCTACGGCCGCCGCTGCGTCGGCGTGGTGATGACCGGCATGGGCAAGGACGGCGCCGCCGGCGCGCTCGCCATCAAGAAGGCCGGCGGCAAGACCTTCGCGCAGGACCAGGCCTCGAGCGTCATCTACGGGATGCCCAAGGCCGCCATCGACGCCGGCGCGATCGACACCGTCGTCCCGCTCGCCGAGCTCGCCGCCCAGCTGCGCTACGCATGACCGCCGTGGAGACGCTGACGCGCGACGCGGTGCCAGACGCTGCCGCCTTCCTGGCGCGCGCGCTCGCCGACGACCCGGGCTGGATCCACATCTTCCCCGACGACGCATCGCGCGTCGCGCGCATGACGAAGATGCTGCGCATCTCGATCGCGCCCTACGTCGCGATGGGCGCCTCGCACGTCGCCGGCGGCGCGGCCGCCGCGATCTGGGGACCGCCCGGCCATCACGACCTGTCCGTGTGGACGCAGCTGCGCCTCTTGCCGCGCCTGGCGTGGATGATCGGCCGCCGCGTCCCGGCCGCGCTTCGCCTCTTCTCGGCGATGGGCGCGGGCACGCCGAAGGAGCCGCACCACTACCTGGCCGTCCTCGGCGTCGATCCCGCGCACCAGGGCAAGGGCCTCGGCGCCGCCGTCCTCGCCCCCACCCTCGCCCGCTGCGACGACGCGCGCGCGCTGGCGTGGCTCGAGTCGACCAACCCGAAGAACCACTCCTTCTACCGGCGCATCGGCTTCGAGGTCGCACACGAGACGCCGATTCCCGACGGGCCGACGATCACGTTCTTTGCCCGGCGCCCGCGCTGACCTCGGCCTGACGTTTCGCGACCTCGTCCGCGTGGGTGTGCGTCGGAGGACGAAGTGTTTTCGCGCTGCGGCGTCGACTGTGGACCTTGCGCTCGTTGCGCGCCGCCTTGCCGGCTTCTTCTCGTCCTCCCACGTCTCGCCTTCCATCGACTCGTGCGCGCGCGGCGGTGGCGCGAGGTCGGCGCGAACGCGTGGCGCGCCCCAGTAGCGCTCGTACGTGTGGACGTCGCCCGAGAGATCGAGCAGACGATGGGCGGCTGCGACGTCACGACGATGCGTGCCGAGCTCTCGTACTTCGCCGCCATGTCGAGGAAGAAGCAGCGCTGCCGCTCGTCGATCTGCTTCATCTCGACGTCGAGCCCCCACAGCTGCCACTCGAACGGCAGGCAGACGAAGAAGTACGAAGCCTGCTGCTCGAGGTGATAGCCGGGCACGTCGAGGCGCGGTGGGGCCGCGACGATGCCGCCATCGCGACGTGGACCGTACGGCTTGCGGAAGTTGTGAACGTAGCCGTGAAGCGCGTTGTAGTAGTCGTGGTTACCGGGGATGCCGAGCAGCGGAATGCTGGCCTCGTCGAGGCGCCGCTGATCGTCGGTCGCCTTGTCGGCCGCCGTCTGGTGGCGAAGGCGGTGCCGCGCCCACAGGATCGGCGCGCGAATGCGTTCGACGAGCGTGGCGTGGTCCGCGACCGGATACGCGGTGTCACCGCCTTGGCCAGATCGATCGGCTCGCCCGGCGACATCCAGTCGCGCGGATCGAAGTCCGAGATCGACGAGACGACGATGTCTCGCAGCGATGCCAGGAGCTGCGTGCCGAGGAGCCACGCCGTCGGGCGACTCCAGTCGACGCAGCTCTTGGGCGGCTCGCGGAGGTGATCGGGCAGCTCGAAGTTGTCGTCGGCCGGCCCTTGGAACGGAAGTGCGCCCAGACCTTGCGTGTCTTACATGGGGGAGGCGCAGGCGGCGGGCGGGCGTAGCGTCGGCACATGAGCCGGACGGAAAGCGCGCTCGCGAGGGGCATGTGGTTCGCTGCCAGTGCGGTCGCGGCGGCTGCGTGCGGCGGCGACGCCGAGCCAGAGGTGCGGGTCGTGCCCGCGTGGGCCAGTCCGGGGACGGCGACCTCGCCCTGGGTGCACGGGCACAACACGGTGTGGTCGCGCGGCGGGTTGGGGTTGTGGGGTGACGGCGCGGGCGCGCCCGGAGGCGGTGACGCGGCGGGTGCGATCGACGAGGTGGCGTGGTCGCATGTCGAGCCGCTGGCGCCGACGGTGTTGCGGTTTCCGGGCGGGACGCGCGGGCTGCGGTGGCACTTCGCGGGAACGATCGGCGCGGTGGGCGGGCGAGCGGCGCAGTGCGACGCGTTCACGGGGATGCCGGACGCGACGACGTACGGGCTCGGCGAGATGCTGGCGGTCGCGCGACGCGCGGGCGCGGCCGTGGATCTCGTGACGCCGCTCAAT
>DATLEB010000028.1:0-78859 GCA_035525615.1 Kofleriaceae bacterium
ATCTGTATCGCGCCAAGCGCGAAGGCCGGAACAAGGTCATCGGCTAGTGCGAACCGAGCGGAGCCCGACGGCGCTCGCGTCTGCGAGCGGCGGCGGATCAGCGCAGCGAGGGACGCACGGAATCTGATCTCTGGGGGTGGCCCGAATAGGGACGGCCCCCAGCGCGGTTATCGTCGGGCCATGACCCGGCGATTCCCGACGCTCGTCACCACGCTCTCCCTCGTCGCGGCCTGCTCCAGCGCCGCCTCGCCTCCGCCGCGCTTCGTCGCGCCGCCCCAGCGCTTTGCCGAGAAGGCGGCGGTGCCGCGCTTCGCCGATCCGGCGCGGCGCGCCAAGCTCGAGGCGGCGTTCCCGTCCATCGAGGCGAAGATCGAGGCGGAGATGAAGGCGCAGAACGTGCCGGGGATGGCCGTGGCCATCGTCATCGACGGGCAGACCGCGTATGCGAAGGGCTTCGGCGTCGCCGACCTCGCGACGAAGACGCCGGCGCGCGCCGATACGGTCTACCGGATCGGATCGATCACCAAGTCGTTCACCGGCCTCGCCATCCTCGCGCTGCGCGATCAGGGCCTCCTCGGCATCGACGATCCGCTCGTGCGCTGGATCCCCGAGGCGGCGGGGCTCGTGTACCCGACGCGCGACGCGCACCCGCTGACCTTGCGCCAGATGCTCAGCCACTCGGCGGGGCTGCCGCGCATGGGCGACTTCCCGCGCGCCGACGCGACGGAGCAGCAGGTCGTCGACGCGCTGGCCGGGATGCCGCTCGATCGTGCGCCGGGGCTCGCGTCGGTGTACTCGAACCTCGGATTCTCGCTGCTCGGCATCGTCGTCGGGCGGGCGGCGCGGTCGAGCTATCACGACGTCGTCGCGCAGCGGATCTGGAAGCCGCTCGGGATGACGTCCACGTTCTGGGAGAGCGAGGACGTGCCGGCGGCGCGGCTGTCGGCGGCGTACGACGTCGGACCGAAGGGGGCCGTGCCGCTGAAGCAGCGCGAGCGCCTCGGCGCCGCCGACGGGGCGGGCGGCATCTACTCGACGGTCGAGGACATGGCGCGCTACGTCGCGTTCCAGCTCGACGCATATCCGCCGCGCGACGACGCCGACAGTCCGATGATCGCGCGCGCCACGCGGCGCGAGGCGCACTCGACCGGCGTGCACGGCGAGTCGCACGTGCAGCTCGCACCCGCCGCGCCGCCGGGTGAGCCCATCGTGCACGTCTCGACCGGGACCTATGGCTTCGGCTGGGGACGCGAGGAGAACTGCTACTTCGACGAGCTGGTCGGGCACGGCGGCGCGATCGACAGCTACCGCTCCGACGTCAGCTTCCTGCCGGCGTACGGCGTCGGCGTCGTCGTGTTGAGCAATTTTCCGAACGCGAACGCCGGCGGTATCTCACGCCTGGTGCTCGAGGAGCTGCGCCAGACGGGGGCGCTCCAGGAGCGCGTCGCGCCGATGGATCCCGCGTTCGAGTCGGTGGCGAAGCAGTTCCTCGCGCTCGTGAACCGTTACGACGAGGGCGCGCTGAGGGCGATGCTCGCGCCCGAGCGCGCGCCGCTGCCCGTCGAGAAGGACGAGATCGAGGGCTACCACGCGCTGCACGGCACGTGCACCGGCTTCCACCCCGCGGAGGCGACGTCGAAGGACCAGGCCAGCATGGGCTTCACGTGCGAGCGCGGAGCCTTCGAGGTGGTGTTCCAGCTCGACCCTGCGAGCCGGCGGGTCGTCGGCTTCGTCGGCACGTCGCGCGACGTGGCGGCGCCGCCCGCGCTGTCGTCGGCGGCGAACGCGATCACCGGCCTGGTCGGCGCGTGGGACGAGAGCGTGTATCAGCAGGTGCTGAGCAAGGCGCAGCCGCCGCACGACGCGATGAAGGACGGCTTCGCCGCGATCGGCGCGCGCCACGGCGCGTGCAAGGTGGCGTCGACGATCCACGTCGGCTTCGACTGGGGCTTCGAGCTCGAGTGCGAGCGCGGCGGCGGGATGCGCCTCACCGTCGTCGTCGATCCGGCCGACAAGACGACGGTGAAGGGGCTCGGCTTCCAGCCCGCGCCGAACGACGGCCTGTGCCCGCGTCGCTGAGCGCTTGTCGCCGGGTCCTCACGGCGGATCGAGACACGTGTCGCACGTGACGCCCGCGGTGCCCGCGGTCGCGCCCGACGTGCCGGTGCCATCGGCGACGATGCCGGCTGCCCCGCCGCCGACGCTGGCCTGCGGCTCGACGGTGCGCGTGCCCGTGCGCAGGTAGATACGGCCGCCGCCGCCACCGCCGCCGGGCCCGCCGGCGTACGAGTTCGAGCCGATGTACGCGCGGCCGCCCGCTCCGCCGACGGCGTCGAACGTGCACGGCCCGAGCGTGCGGATCTCGGCGACGATCGTGCCGCCGCCGCCGCCGCCGCCGGCACCGTCACGCGGCGATGGGCTGCTGTTGCCGCCGGAGCTGCCGGCGGCGCGGATCGAGGAGCAGCTCAGCGATCCGGCGCGCAACCAGACGACGGCGCCACCGAGGCCGCCGTCGCCGGCGTTGCTGTCGTCCTCTTCGCCGGCACCGCCACCGCCGCCCAGGACGAGCTGCGTGCGCGGATCGATCAGCAGCGCCTGTCCGCCGAGCGCGCCGCCGAGAGCATCGGGGTCAGCCTGGTCGCCGCCGCGTCCGCCGCGCCCGCCGTTGCCGCCGCCGCCGCCGCCGGCGTTGTGGCAGCCGCCGCCACCACCGCCGTGCACCGCATTGCCGAGGCCGTACGTGTTGGCCGCGGCGTTGAGGCCGGTCGCGTAGAGCGCGGTCGCGAGGCCTTCGCCCTTGTGCGAGCCGCCGCCGCTGAAGGCGTCGCCGACGAGCGCCGTGCAATCCTCGCCCGCGCCCGTGAAGTTGGTGGCCACGCCTTCGCGGAACCCGCGTCCGCTCGCGACGATGGTGCCGCCGGCGCCGCTGCCGCCGATGGTCACGGCGCCGCTGGCGTAGAACGCGAGCATGCCGCCCACGCTGCCGTTCCACGGCGGCGGCCGGAGCTGCGCGATCGGATTGCCGGTCGCGCTCGAGACGGTGAGGTCGGTGAGCTCGGGGACGCGGCACACCTGCGCGGTCTGCGTGTACGACGCCGCGAGCGGCGACGAGAGCGTGAGCGTCGTGGTGCCGGGGCCGAGCGTCACGGCGGTCACCGTCGCGGTCTCGTAGCGGCCGACGCCGGACGTGGGCGTGTACGGATTCTGATCGCCGATGGTGACGGAGCCGGCGGGCAGGCCCGCGGTCTGCCAGACGATGACGCGGCGATCGGCCATCATGCCGTTCAGGCCGGTTCCGGCGGTGGCGGGCACGAGCGTCGCGAGGTCGACGGTGAGCGAGCTGGCGCCGGCGGTGACGGCGCCGCTCAGCCGCGCGCACGTGTTGATGCGCGCGTCGGTGTTGCCGCTGATCACGAGCGCGCCGTCGAGGCCGCGCCCGACGTCGATCATCGGCGCGGGTCCGTCGGGGGTCGCGCTGCCGTCGCTGCGCGCGTCGAGGCCGCCGGGCGCGTCGTCGTCGGCCTGCGCGTCGGTGGTGTCGTCGTCACCGCAGGCGCCGGAGGACTCGCACACGTGCGACGTATCGCGCAGACAGCCGCCGAGCCCGGAGAGCCCGACGACCACGATCGTGGCGGCGCACGTCACTCGCTGCATGTCGTGCACGCGTCTCCTGGTCGATGGTTGCCGTCGTCGCACGTCTCGCCGGGCTCGAGCGCGCCGTTGCCGCACACCGTGCCGCCCTGGCCGGCCGCGGCGCCCAGCCCGGGGTCGCCGGCCGAGCCGCCGCTGACGTTGGTGGTCACGCCGGTCATGGCGTCGGTGACGAGCACGATGCGTCCGCCGCCGCCCCCGCCGCCCGGACCATGCGTGTTGCCCGTCGACGCGCCGTCACCGCCGACGGCGCGAAGCGAGCATCCCGTGATCGTCTCGGCGCGGATGTAGATGAAGCCGCCGCCGCCGCCACCGCCGCCACCTTCGTTGGGCGCGCCGGCGCCGTCGTTGCCGCTCGCGGCGATCGCGCCGCCGCCGAGGCAGCGGACCGTGCGCACCGTCAGCCACACGACACCCCCGCCGTATCCGCCGAAGCCGGACGTCGTCGCGTTGTTCTCGCCGGCGCCACCGCCGCCACCCATCGTCAGGTGTGTGGGCGGCGCGAAGATCACCGGCACGCCGGGCATCCCGCCGAACGGCCGCGCATCGAGGTCGTTGCCGCCGACACCTCCTCCGCCGCCCAGCGCGCCGCCACCGCCGCCGCCGTTGCGGCAGTTGCCGCCACCGCCGCCGCTGTAGATGTTGCCGCGGCCCGACGCGAGGCTCACGCCGATGCCGTAGCGCGACGGCACCAGGCTCTCGCCCTTCGCGGCGCCGCCGCCCGACGGCGAGCGCCCGTCGAGCGCGGTGCAGTTACTGAAGTCGCCGAAGTCCTCCGGGTCGCCGCCGTTGAAGCCGTCGGAGCCGGCGCTGATCACGCCCGTGTCGAGCACGAGCTCGTTGGCGTAGAAGCCGACCAGGCCGCCGTACTCGCCCTGCCAGTCCTCGGCGAACACCTCGCTCGCCGCGTTGACGGTGACGGTGTCGAGCTCGGGGAGCTTGATGATCTGTGCCTGGTTGGCCGGGCACGCGAACGGCAGCGCATCCGCGAGCGTGAGCCGATCGGTCATGCGCTCGACGACGCGCGTCACGTACCAGCGGCCGACATCGCCGTCGAGGACGAGCGGCGTGGTCGTGCCGGACGTGATCGGCGCGGCCAGGCCCGCGGTTCGCCAGATCATCACGCGATCGCCGGGCTCGAAGTTGTCAGGCCAGCTCCCGACGGTGGCGCCGTCGCGATGCTGCACCGCCACCAGCGTCGCGCCGGCGGCGGCGTCCTGGCGGATCACGCCGTAGCCGTTGATCTGCGCCTGCGCGATCGAGATGGTCAGATCGCCGTGATGGCCGTCGCCCCACGGGTTGTCGACGGTCGCGTCGATGCCAGGTGCGTCGTCGTGGACGGCGCCGTCGCCGGCCTCGCCGCCGTCGGCGCCGCCGTCGGGACGGGCCGCGTCGAGGTCGTTGCATGCACCTGCGCTCTCGCAGGGATGCGAGGTATCGCGCAAGCATCCGGAGAGGACGCCCGCCGTGGCCACACATGCGACCACATGCGCGCAGGACCGCATGGTCTGTCGATTCTATCAGTCGGCCAGCGGCACCGTGAGCACGAAGCGCGCCCCACCCAGGGGGCCCGGGTGGGGGGAAATGTCCAGGGTGCCACCGTGCTCGAGCGCGATCTTCTTGGCGATGGCGAGACCGAGGCCGGTTCCGGTGGCCTTCGTGGTGACGTAGGGCTCGAAGATGCGCTCGCGCGCCTCGGCGCTCACGCCCTTGCCCTCATCGTCGACGGTGATCGTGGCCTGGCGCGCGCCTTCGGGCGCGGTCCAGCTGACGGTGACGGCGCCCTTCCTGCCCGCTTCCTGGCCGGCGTGAACACCGTTCTCGACCAGGTTGGCGAGCACGCGCTTGAGCAGCAGCTTGTCGGCGCGCAGCTTCACCGGTTTGTCCGAAGGCCGGACAGTCAGGCGTTCGCCCAGCGCGGGATCGAGCCCCAGCTCCTCGACGATGTCGGTGAGCGGCACCGGCGCCGCCTCGACGCGCGGGAGCTGGCCCAGCGTGCGGAAGGTGTCGACCAGGCGGCGCAGCCCGCTGATCTCTTCCTCGACGATCTCGCCGGTGTCGGTGAGGAGCCGCTTGAAGCGCGGGTCGTCGCCCGAGTACGTCGACACGCACTGCTGCACGGCGAGCTGGATGGGCGTGAGCGGGTTCTTGATCTCGTGGGCGAGGCGGCGCGCCACGTCCTGCCACGCGCCGATGCGCTGGAGATACTCGATCTGGCTGCGCTGCGTGCCGAGGTCGTCGAGCATGGTGTCGAACGCGGCGCCGAGCTCGGCCATCTCGTCGCCGCCGCGCATCCGCGCGCGAGCGTCGGCCTCGCCTTTGGAGACCGAGCGGGCGACGTCGACGAGCGCGGCGATGCGGCGCGTGACGCGATTGGCGGCGAAGACGCCGAGGAGCACGACGGCGAGCGCGGCGGTCCCGACCAGGGCGAGGAAGGCTGTCCGGTAACCGGACGGTAAGCCGGTGCGGGCCTGCGCCACCTTGCGCGCGACGTCGAGCGCGTTGGCGAGCTCCTGGTAGTCCTCCTGGAGATGATCGGGGATCGCGAAGGTCACCTCGATCGACGCGCCGCCGGGAAGCGGGTGGATGACGGGGTAGGGCGTCGTCGCGGGCGGCGGCGTTCGCGACGCCTTGCCGAGCTCGCGGCCATCCGCGCCGCGTACGCGGATGCTCATCATCTGGCGATGGTCGGTGAGGATCTGCCCGAGGACCGCGTTGGGATCGCGCGCTCCCATCGCGGGCAGGTCGGCCAGGAGGCTCGCGATCTCGGCGTGCAGCTGCTTGGTGAGCTGCACCCACTCGAGGTGCGCGTCGAGCGCCTTTTGCACCGAGCGGTCGCGCGCCGCGGCTTCGCCGGCGGCGAAGTTGGCGGCGACCTTGCCGACCTGATCGATGAAGAAGGCCGACGCCGCGAACGGTGTCAGCACGACGACCATGAGGATCGCGACCAGCTTCACCTGGAGGCTGACGCGGCGGCGGAGGAAATCGGTGCGGCTCATCGCTTCTCGCTCGGCGGCGGCGCGGGCTGCGGTCGCGGACGGAAGAACGGCTGCGAGCGAATGCGCACCACGCGGTCGGCCTCCGGGATCTTCAGGTTCACGAACACCGACACGAACGATCCGAAGAACGAGCCGCCGCGATCCAGGCCGCCGCCCGAGCCTTCACTCAGCCAGCGGCGGACCTCGGCCAGGGTCTCCTTCGACACCGGGTTGAGCTCGGCGACCACGGCGACGACGTAGCGCTCCTCGAGGGAGACGTCCTTGGTGTCGGCGATCGGCACCTGATCGAGGCCGGTCAGCATCTTCAGCGCCTCGGCCTTGAACTTCACCTTGTACGTGCGCCGGCCGGTCGGCCCCGAGAGCGCGCACGAGTACGTCTCGCCCCACAGATCGTAGACGCACGTGCGATGGAGCAGCACGAAGCCGGTCGGCTTGGCGCGGTTCTCGGGATAGGCCCACAGCCGGATCACCACCGTCGACGTGAGCCCGTTCTCGAGCTTGTCGTACGCGCGCGCGTCGAACACGCTGGTCACGTTGCCGGTGACGTAGATCGACGTCCCGCGCTCCGTGAACTTCATGGTCTGCTTCTCGAGCCCCCCGTCCTCCGCGGCGGCGGCGCGCAGGGCCACCGTCGACGTCGCCACCATCGCGAGGCCGACCAGCGTCGCGCGCGTCACCACCGAGGCACCCGCCCGAGGGCGTTCGCGATCGTGAACTCGAAGATGCCGAGCTCGGTGTCGATGCGCAGGCCGGCATCGAGCACGAGATCCACCGGCACCGCGTCCCAGCCCCTGGCGCCGACCGCCTTCACCGCGTCCTCGGAAGCGAGGCCCCAGATCCCGGCGGCGATGAAGAGGTCGCCGCCGTAGATCGACTTCGGCCGGCGGAACCAGCGATACGACCACTCGCCGATCAGGTTGCCGCCGAGCTCGCCGTAGACCGCGTCGCTGTTGTCGGTGCCGACGAAGTCGGGCGGCGGCGCGGCGGCGACGGTCATGCCCATCACGCGCGGCGTGAGCAGGCGGTTCACATCGGCGACGTGGATGCGATCGAAGCGCGGGGCGTCGCCGAGCACGGCCCCGCCGGCGACGCGGAGGCCGATCGCGTGGCGCGGGCGCACCGGCCACCAGCGTTCGTAGCGGGCGAGCGCGACGGCGAAGTCGTAGTCGCCGCCCATCACCTCGGCGCCGACCTCGACCTGCGCCTGGATGCGGTCGCCTTCGTGCGGCAGGACCGGATCGGTGCGCGTGTCGCGGTCGAAGCCGAACGCGAGCGAGACCACGCGGCTCTTGCCGCCCTGCAGATCGAGGCTCAGCGGAACCGTGCGACCGTCGTCGAGGACGCGGTCGCCGGTGAGCACGTCGGCGTCGATCAGCTCGAGGCGCAGGGCGGCGTCGAAGCCGGTGGTCGGCGTGAGCTCGAAGCTGGGCCCGCCGCGCACGCCCATGCGGCGATACGGAAACGCGCGCAGGTCGGCGTTGTCACCCGAGCCGGGCGGGCCGGCGACGCGCACCGCCTCGCTGCCGTGTTGCACCTGGAAGGCGCCGTGCGCGCCCCAGCGCGTTCCGCTCAGGCTCGACGCGCCCAGCCGCAGCTCGCCGCCCCACTGATCGCGCGCGTCGAGCACGTTGCCCGCGGAGCCGGCGTAGACCAGGCCGCCGCCGACGAGGAGGCCCGTGCCGAGGAAGTTGCGCTCGGTGAGGTCGAGGCCGAGCCAGTACGGCGCCAGCTCGCTCGAGCCGTACCACAGGCGATTGAGCGCGACCGTGCCGCGCTCGACGACCGTGACGACGACGATCACGCGGCCGCGCGCGCTGCCCTTCTCGAGCGCGACGGTGACGTCGCGGAAGTACCCAAGCGCGAGCACCTTGAAGCGCGCCTTGGTGAGCCGCGGATCGGCGGCGCGCAGCTGCTCGCCCTGACGCAGCGGGACGGCGCGCAGGATGATGCGCTCGGCGGTCGTGCGATTTCCGACGACCCGGATGTCCTCGATCGTGATGAGCGGCCCGAAGTCGGGATCGACGTGATCGACGTCGACGGGGGGCGAGGGTGGGCCCTCCGGCACAGGCACCGGGTCCGGCTGCGCCGACGCGAGGCGCGCGGTGGCCAGCGCGACGGCGAGCGCCGCGGCGAGCGCGTTTCCCGGGCCAGGTCTCCTCAACGCCTGGAACGTATCGCGGCCGGGCGGTCAGCGCACGGAGCGTGACGCGCGTCGTATACTCGGAGGCGTGAAGTGCCCGCATTGCGGCGTGGACATTGCTGTGGACGCACGGTTCTGCGGCGCGTGCGGGCGGGCGACGACCGGAACCGAGCCCTCGTACAAGGAGCTGACCGGCTCGGTGCCGGTGCAGACCACGGATCTCGTCGGGCGCGAGATCGCCGGCCGCTACCGCGTGCTCGCCAAGCTGGGCGAGGGCGGCATGGGCGCGGTGTATCGCGGCGAGCAGATCTCGCTGAAGCGAAAGGTCGCGATCAAGGTGCTGCGCCCCGAGCTCTCGCGTGACCCGGCGCTGGTGCGTCGCTTCAACGCCGAGGCCGAGCTGGTCGCGCGGCTCTCGCATCCCAACACCGTCAACATCTTCGACTTCGGTCAGGACGCGGACGGGTCGCTGTTCATCGCGATGGAGTTCCTCGAGGGACGCTCGCTGCGTCAGGTGATGCAGGAAGGCCCGCTGCCGCCGTGGCGCGCGCTCGCCATCGCGCACCAGATCGCCGCGGCGCTCGCCGACGCGCACCGCCACGGCATCGTCCACCGCGACCTCAAGCCCGACAACGTCATGCTCACCGAGCGCGGCAAGGACAAGGACGTGGTGCGCGTCCTCGACTTCGGGATCGCCAAGCTGCGCGACGACGATCGCCAGACCGTGAACGCGATGACGCGCGCCGGTGATCTCATCGGCACGCCGCAGTACATGGCGCCGGAGCAGATCCGCGGCGAGACCGTCGACGGGCGCACCGACGTCTACGCGCTCGGCGCGATGATGTACGAGATGCTCACCGGGCGGCTGCCGTTCGAGGGCCCGACGGTGATGGCGATCCTGTCCAAGCACCTCACCGACACGCCCGAGCCGCCGACGGCGCGCCGCCCGGACCTCGGCCTGTCGCGCGAGCTCGACGCGCTGGTGATGACGGCGCTGTCGAAGGATCCGGGGCTGCGGCAGCCGACGATGGAGCGGCTCGGCGATGACGTCGCCAACCTGCACGCCGCGCTCGGCGGAGGTGGCGCGGGTCCGCGCTCGGCGCTCATCGCGGCGCCGACCATGCCGCAGTCGCTGCCGCCCATGGGGCACCAGACGCCGTTGCCGTTGCCCATGCCGTCCGGGCCGCCGCCGGGTGTGCCGCGCACGTTCCCGCCGGGGATGATGCAATCGGTGCCGCCACAGCACCAGCATCCGCCGCAGCCGCACGCGATGCCGCCGATGGCCGCGCACGCGCCCATGAGCGCGGCGCCCGGGCCGCAGCCCATGACACCGGCGCCGACACCGGCGGCGTACGCGCTGAGTGGCGCGCCGAAGAAGTCGAAGGCGCCGCTCGTCGCCGGGATCGTCGTGGTCCTGCTCGCGGGCGGCGGCGCGGCCGCGTTCTTCGCGACGCGCGGCAAGAGCAGTGGTGACGGCGGCGGTAGCGGCGGCGCGTCGGCGTCCGGAGATCCCGACGATCCGTGGGCGGGCAGCGGCGGTGGCGTCGCGCCGATCGAGGAGCCGCACGTGCCGGCGCCGGCGTCGTGGGGCAGCTACACCGATCCCAGCTTCGGCTGGGGGCTGAAGCTCCCGCCCGGCGTGTCGTCGTCGCCGACGATGTCGAACGGCGCGGTCAACTTCGCCGGCTTTCGCGACGGCGCCAACATCATCGTCGGCGCCTTCGCGGCGCCCAACCAGGGCAACGATCCGTCGCGCGCCGAGCTCGATCAGTTCGGGAGCCAGCTCGCGGCGCAGCTCGGCGCACGCGTGACGGAGTCGGGTTACACGCAGACGCAGGGCGAGAACCGCTATCGCATCGTGATGGAGACGCCGGTCGATCGCGGCGAGGCGCGCTTCTACATCGAGCCGCACATCATCGTGCTCGCGTACTACACGCGGAACACGGGCTGGGACGGCAGCGCGTCCGAGCGGCGCGAGTTCTTCGAGGGCGTCTCGATCCCGGAAGGCGGTGGCATGTGATGCGGACGGTGGTCGCCACGGTGCTCGTGCTGCTCGCTGCCGCCGACGCCACGGCGCAGACGTGTCCACCCGACGCCGCCGCACGCGCCACCGCGCTGCGCGCGCGCCTGGATCGCGAGCGCTCGAAGGTGAAGCGCTGGCGGATCGGCTGGGCCATCGGCTACACGGTGCTCGCGGGCGGCCAGCTCGCGCTCGTGCTCACCGAGACGGCGCCGACCGGCGAGTTCGACGACGCGCAGCGCGCGAGCCTCATCGTCGGCACCGCCAAGGCGGCGCTCGGCGCGGCCACCCGCGGCCTCAAGACCATCAAGAACCCGCGTCCGGCCGTGACCGGCGACGCATGCGCCGACCTCGCCGCCGCCGAGGCCGCGTTCGAGCTGACCGCGCGGACCGAGCGCAAGGGGTTCATGATCGGGCACATCGCGAACCTCGCCGTGCACACCGCCGGGTCGATCTACATCGGCCTCGCCGAGGACGACGCGTGGGACGAGGCGGCGCTCTCGTTCCTCACCGGCTACGCCGTCAGCCTCGCCGCGACGTACACGATGCCGCGCGGCGCATGGAAGGAGCACCAGCGTGCCTCCGAGGCGCGCACGTGGCAGGTCGCGCCGCTCATCACGCCGCGCATGCGTGGCCTCGCGGTCGCGTGGACGTTCGAGTGACGCGCGCGCTGGTGGCGCTGGCGCTCGTCGGTGCACTGGCGGCCACGGTCGCCGACGCCATCGCCCAGACGTGCCCACCCGACGCGGCCGACCGCGCCACGAAGTTGCGCAAGCATCTCGACGGGGAGCGCGAGAAGGCTGCGCGCTGGCGCCTCGGCTGGGGCATCGGCTTCGGTGTCGCGACGCTCGGCCAGGGCGCGCTCGTCATCGCCCAGGTGTCGCCACTCGGCGAGTACGACGAGGCCGCCGAGGCCGCGATGATCGCCGGGACCGCCAAGGCGATCGTCGGCCTCGGTGCGCGCGTGATCACGCCGGTGAAGGTCCCCGAGCCAAAGGTCACGGGCGACGCATGCACGGATCTGGCGGCGGCGGAGCTCGCGCTCGCGCTCGCGGCCAGGAGCGAGAAGCAGAGCTTTTTCCTCAACCACATCGGCGGTCTCGCGCTGCAGATCGGCGCGACGCTCTACATCGGACTGGCCGCCGACGACGCGTGGGGCGACGCGGCGATCTCGTTCGCGATCGGCTACGCGGTCGGCGTCAGCAGCACGTACACGCAGCCGCGCGCGGCATGGCACGAGTACCGGCGCCAGCCGGCCGAGCGCACGTGGCACGTGGCGCCGCTGGTCGCGCCGAGCGCGCACGGGCTCGCCGTCGTCGGCCGCTTCTGAGCTACGCTGCGGGCATGACGCCCGAACAGAAGGCCGCCATCCGTCTCACGCACTACGCGCGCGGCGGTGGTTGAGCCGCCAAGCTACGGCTCCCGGACCTGGTCCAGGTCCTCGATGGTGATGGCGCGGGGGCGTCGGCGGGACGCGACGGGAGAGCTGCGCCCGATGCGCACGCCGCGGGAGTCCTCATCGATCAGGAATGGAAGGACGACGCCGCGGTCGTGGCGGGACCGACGCCGGGCTCGGGCCTCGTGCTCACCGCGGACGTCATCGCACCCAACGTCGACGATCCGGCGACCTTCGGCGCGATCGCGGCGTGCAACTCCATCTCCGACGTCTACGCGATGGGCGGAGAGCCGCGCTTCGCGCTCAACCTGGCCTTCTTCTGCGACGAGCACCTGCCGCTCGAGGTGCTGGGCGAGATCCAGCGCGGCGCCGCCGCGATGTGCGCGCAGGCCGGCGTCGCCGTCGTCGGCGGCCACACGGTGCGCGATCCCGAGCTGAAGTTCGGCCTCTCGGTCACCGGTGAGGTGCGACTCGACGACGTCTGGTCGAACCGCCGGGCGCAGGTCGATCAGGTGCTGTTGCTCACGAAGGCGCTCGGCACCGGCATCATCTCGCAGGCGATCAAGAAGGCAGCCGCGTCGGAGGCCGAGATCGCGGCGGCGGTCGCGTCGATGACGACGCTCAACCGCGGCGCGATGGAGGTCGGCCGCCGCCACGGGGTGACCGCCGCGACCGACGTGACGGGTTTCGGCCTGGCCGGCCACCTGCGCAACATCCTCCGTGGGTCGAGCCTCGCCGCGACGCTCGACCACACCGCGCTGCGCCTGCTGCCGGGCGTGGCCGACCACATCGCCGCCGGCCACATCCCCGGTGGTTCGGCCTCCAATCGAAAATTCCTCGCGCCTTCGTTCGCGTACCACGGCCCTGCCGCGATGGCCGAGACCATCCTCACCGCGATCACCGACGCGCAGACCTCGGGAGGTCTCCTCCTGTGCGTGCCGGCCGATCGCGCCGGCGACGCGCTCGCCGAGCTGCGCGCGCTGGACCTTCCCGCCGCTCACATCGGTCATCTGCGCGCACGCGCGACCGACGAGCCCGACGCCGCGATCCGCATCGAGTAGCGTGTTACCGTCCCGGCGTGGGGAACCTCATCACGCCAGAGGACGTCAAGCGCGTGGTCGCGCTCGACGCGGAGCCGGTGCTGCGCAACCTGCTCATCACGCAGAGCTACCATGACCTCTCCGAGGCCATGCGTGCGCGCACCGGTGGGAGCGCGATCAACTGGTGCACGCTCGGCACGTGGGCCTCGAAGACGGCGGGACGCTTCATCCGCGAGGAGGAGGTGCCGCGTCCGTTCCGCGAGCTGCTCGATCGCGGCAACATTTTCGGGCGGCTCGCGTCGGAGCTCGACCCGGTCGGGCTCCTCGAGCTCGTCGAGAAGATCATCAGCGACGTGAGCGCGTACATCCTCGCCGGCAACCGCGTGGTGTACGCGGAGCTGGCGCAGGCGTTCAGCGACTTCGTCACCGAGCTCGGCGACGATCGCGCGTTCGATCAGGCGCGGCTCGACGCGTTCCTGGCGCGGTATCGCCCGGGACCGCCCGAACCCGACCACGCGGTGTGGGACTCCGAGCGCAAGGCGCTCGTCTCGACGCCGCAGGGCGGCCAGGACGAGCTGCGCGCGTGTCTCGCCGCCTGTTACCAGGCGATGTTCGAGCGCGACTCCAAGCGGCGCGCCGAGCTGCTGCTCAAGGCCAACGGGCACGGCGGCGTCCACGAGCAGACGCGCTTGCAGACGTACATCGCGGGCTCGCTCGACGCGCCCATCGCGGACACCCTGCTCGCGCACGTCCACGGTCACGTCGACAACACCGTCGACAACCACACCGCGCGCTCGATCATCCACCGCATGGTCGACGAGGTCGTTCCCGCGATCGGCCGCCGCGTCGAGGAGGCGTGGGAGTCGTTCGCCACGGCGGCGATGATGGAGCTGACGCTCCCCGACGGCGTCATCCACCTCGGGAATCCCATCCCCGCAGAGCCGGGCTGTCCGCTCATCCCGCCCGAGCTCGCCACCATCGACGATCCGGCGCTGCGCGCGATGCTCGAGAAGTACGACGCGCTCGAGGTGCGCGAGGAGCCGTCGCTCCTCGAGCGGATCCGCCACCGGCTGTCGAGCCTGGTCGGGCTCGGTCACCCCGAGACGCCGTCGCTGCTCGCGGCGGCGGCGCACGACTGGGTCAACCTGTCGCAGCGCATGCGCTTCATCCTCGTGCTGTTCCGCTCGCGCGCCGACGACGCCCACCTCGTCGCGCCACCGTTCAGCGAGGCGCAGCGCGACGCGATCCTCGGCGGTCGCGTCCCGGCTGGCCCGCTCTGATCACCATGGTCTGCCCCACCTGCCAGCACGACAACGCGGCCAGCGCCAAGTTCTGCGCCGAGTGCGGCGCGGCGCTCGCGCGCGTGTGCTCGGCATGCCGCGCCAGCAACACACCGACGGCGCGCTTCTGCAACGAGTGCGGCTCGTCGTTCGCCGCCGAGAGCTCGGGCATCCGGCGCGCCGAGCACGCGGAGCGCCGGCAGCTGACGGTGGTGTTCTGCGATCTGGTCTCGTACACCGAGCTCGCCGCGCGCATGGATCCCGAGGATCTGCGCGAGATCGTCGCCGCGTTCCAGGAGGTCGCCACCGCGGCCGTCAAGGTGCACGACGGCCACGTCGCGCAGCACCTCGGCGACGGCTTGATGATCTACTTCGGCTATCCGCGCGCGCACGAGGACGATCCGGTGCGCTCGGTGCACGCGGCGCTCGGCGTGCTGGCCGCGGTGCGCTCGCTCGGCGAGCGGCTCGACCGCGAGCGCGGCTTCCGCCTGTCGGCGCGCGTCGGCATCCACACCGGTCCGACGGTGGTCGGCGCGATCGGCGCGGGCGCGAGCGAGGAGCAGCTCGCCGTCGGCGAGGCCCCCAACCTGGCGGCGCGGCTGCAATCGATCGCCGCGCCCGACACCATCGTGATCAGCGCGGAGACGGCGCGGCTGGTGCGGCGCGCGTTCTCGCTCGAGGATCTCGGGACGGTCGCGCTCAAGGGCTTTGGCGATCAGCGTCACGTCCATCGCGTGGTGTCGGCGCGCCGCCTGTTCGGCTCCGATAACCCGGACGCGACGACCACGCCGTTCGTCGGTCGCGAGTCGGAGGTGTCCGCCCTCCGGACGCTCTGGGAGCAGGCGCGCTCGGGCACCGGTCGGAGCGTGATCGTGCGCGGCGAAGCCGGCGTCGGGAAGTCGCGCCTGTGTCGCGTCGTGAGCGGGTGGATCGCGCAGGCCGGCGGTCGCGAGCTGCGCGCCGCGTGCTCGCCGTACTTCACGCACAGCGCGATGCGCCCGGTGATCGAGCTGGTGAACCAGCTGGCCGGGATCAACGACGACGACACGCCCGAGACCAAGCGCGACGCGCTCGAGCGCGCCGTCGCGGCGGATGGTGGCCCCGCGGCCGACGCGGTGGCGCTGCTCGCGGGGCTCGTGGGCGTGCCGCCCGACGACGTGCGCTGGCCCACGCCGGCGATCACGCCGCAGGTGCGCAAGCAGCGGACGATCGCCGTGGTGGTACGAATGCTCCTGGGCGCGGCGCGCCGCGAGCCGCTCACCATCACCGTCGAGGATCTGCACTGGGTCGACCAGTCGACGCTCGAGGTCCTGGGCGCGCTGATCGAGCAGGCGCCCATGTCGCCGCTCCTGCTGGTGATGACGTGCCGCCAGCAGTTCGAAGCGCCGTGGCAGGTCGACAGCGAGATCGCGCTGCACCGCCTGCCGCGCGAGGCCGTGGAGCGGATCGTCCAGCATACCGTCGACGGGCGCGCGCTGCCCGCCGAGGTGATCCAGCAGATCCTCCTGAAGGCCGACGGCAACCCGCTGTTCGTCGAGGAGCTGACGCGCATGGTCGTGGAGTCGGGCCTGCTCGTCGACGGCGAGGGCGGGCTCAAGGCGGCGGTGGCGCCGCTGCCGCCGATCGCGATCCCGGCGACGCTCCACGACTCGTTGATGGCGCGCCTCGACCGCCTGTCGCCGCCGCGCAAGGCGCTGGTGCAGCTGTGCGCCACGATCGGCCGCCAGTTCAGCTACGAGCTGTTGCACGAGATCGTGAGCTCCTTCGAGGAGGAGATGCGCAACGAGCTGCGTCGCCTCACCGACGGCGAGCTGCTCTACCAGCGCGGCGTGCCGCCGCGGTCGGTGTTCGTGTTCCGCCACGCGCTGATCCAGGACGCGGCGTACGGCTCGCTCCTGCGGCGCACGCGCACGCGCTATCACGCGCGCGTGGCCGACGTCTTGCTCTCGCGCTTCCCCGACACGCCGCCCGAGGTGATCGCGAACCATCTCACCGAGGCCGGCCGTCCCGCCGAGGCGATCGAGCACTGGCGCGCCGCCGGTCAGGCCGCGCTCGGCGCGTTCGCGCTGACCGACGCCGCGGCCCACCTGTATCGCGGGCTCGGCTTGTGCGAGCAGCTGCCGCCCGGACCGCGTGCCTATGAGGCCGAGCTCGGCGTGCGCGGGCTGCTGGGCGTGATCCTGATGTTGACGCAGGGCTTCGCGTCGCCGGAGGTCGAGACCAACGCCCAGCGCATGCTCGCGCTGTGCGAGACCCATCCCAGCCCGGCTGCGGAGTTCCCCGCGCTCTGGGGCCTGTGGACGGTCGCGATCGTGAGCGGCAACCACACGCGCGCGCAGGCGATGGGCGAGCGGCTCGGCGCGCTGGCCGCGCGCACCCAGGACAGCGCCATCGAGCTGGCAGCGCGCACGTCGACGGGCGCGGCGCTGCTGATGCGCGGCAAGGTCGTCGAGGCGCAGCAGGCGTTCGAGGCCGGGCTGGCCATCTACGATCGCGCCGCGCATGCGCCGCTCGCCATGCTGTTCGGGCAGGACGCGGGCGCGATGTGCGCCGCGTTCCTCACGTGGGTCCACGCGTGTGACGGCGACGCGGAGCGCGCGCGCGTCCGCGCCGCCGAGGCCGTGCGCATGTGCGACGAGCTCGGGCAGCCGAGCACGCGCGCCTTCGTCGGCACGGTGCTGGCGACGTGGTGCTGCGTCGCCGGCGCGTTCGACGAGGCCGAAGGCCACGCCGCCGAGGTGATCCGCCTCGCCGCCGAGCAGGGCATGCCGCACTGGGACGCGCAGGCGTCGATCACGCGCGGCTGGGCGCTCGCCGGCCGCGGCCGCGCGCGCGAGGGCTCCGAGCTCATCCGCCGCTCGATCGCGATGTTGACCGGCATCGGCAGCTTCGCGTCGATGTCGTTCTACTGGGCCGGTCAGGCCGAGGCGGATCTTGCCGCGGGCGACCTCGACGGCGCGCGCGCCGCGATCGCCGACGCGCTCCGCTACGTCGATCGCAGCGACGAGCGCATCCACGAGCCCGCGCTGCGTGCCCTGGCCGCGCGCGTCGAGCACGCCGGGTTGAACTGATGGCTCGGTACCAGACCACGCTGTCCATCCCCGTGCCGATCGACGCGGCCTTCGCGTACGTCTCCGACTTCCGCCATGCGACGTGGGACCCGGCCGTGAAGAGCGCGACCCGCACCGACGGCAATGGCCCTCTCGGCGTCGGCTCCACCTTCGTCCTCGTGTCGCCGCTGCCGATCGGCTCGATCCACTTCCACTACCGCATCGAGGTCTACGATCCGCCCAACCACGTCCGCCTCTCCGGCAAGACCTGGTTCGCGCGCTACACCGACGATCTCACGCTCACGTCCGCGGGCCCGGGTGGAGGGAGCGCGACCTCGCTCACCTACAACGCACGCTTCTCGCTACGTGGCCCGCTCGTCCTCGGCGAGCCCATCATGCAGCTCATCTTCAACCGCGTCGGCGCCGCCGCCACCCGCGGCATCCCCGCCGCCGTCGAAAAGGCGCAGCCCACCCGCGCCTCACAGTAGCGCGCGCTCGACGGCGCGGTCCGCGATCGCCGCGATCGTGAGGGCCGGGTTGGGGCCCACCGGGCCCGGCATGATCGAGCCGTCGAGGACGTAGAGGCCAGGGCACTCGAAGGCGGCGCCGTGCGCGTCGACGACGCCGTCGGCGACGGTGCGGCCCATGGGGACGCCGCCCAGCGGGTGGACGGTGACGAGGCGCTTGAAGAAGCGCGAGGTCGGGTTCAGGACGAACTGGCCGCCGAGCTCGGCGGCGAGATCGCGCGCGGCGGCCTCGACGCGATCGAAGTAGTCGCGCGAGCGGTCGTGCGACCACGTCAGGCGCAGGCGCTGGCGCTCACCGCTCAGGTCGAACGTGCCGTCGGGGACATCGCGGCCCATGGCGAGGAGCGGCAGGAGCGTCGCCGCGAGGTCGCCGGAGCCGAGGGCGTCGGAGAATTCGGCGGACACGTCGGTGTCGTCGTCGAGTCCGACCATCCGTCGCGCGAAGCCGCGCACGAGGCGCAGGCCGCGCCTCAACCAGGCGATCGGATTCAGCCCCTCGGCGAGCCACGCCAGCTGCGACGGGAAGCCGGCGTCCTCGAGGTAGAAGCCGCGGCCGTCGTGCGCGTGGCCGGTGTCGAGGCGGTCGTCCTCGCGCAGCGCGCTCGTGATCGTCGGGCCGCGCGTCGGATCGAAGCGCAGCGGGCGCTTGTGCTCGTCGACGCACGCCACCGCGTATGCGAGCAGGTCGCCGTTCCCGGAGAACCGGCCGCCCAGCTCCTTCGAGCGCACGCCCACGCCGTCGCGGTTGCGCAGCATCAGGTACGTCGAGCCCATCGTGCCGGCGGCGACGACGAGGCGGTCGCACGTGACCACGTGCTCCTCGAGCGCCGACGTGTCGTGCGGTTCGGTGAGGGCCGCGTCGTGGCGCACGTACGTCACCTCGAAGCGCGGCCCGCTGCCGGCCAGCCGCCGGAAGCGGCGTACCTCGCACAGATGGCGGATCTCGGCGCCCGCCCGCTTCGCGCGCGACAGGTAGTTCAGATCGAGCGTGTTCTTCGCGCCGCTGTTGCACCCGATGATGCACTCGCCGCACAGCGTGCACGTCCGCCGCGCGCAGCCGTGCAGGTTGTCCTCGGGCGCGCCGATCGGCACGCCGCCCACCGCCGGCCCGGGGCCCGCCGCGAACGTGACCGCGAGCGGCGGCCGCACCAGCGTGCGCCTGGGATCCTTGTCGGCCAGCCGCTGCACCGCACGCCGGAACGCGGCGACCTTGCCGACGTCGCAGTACGGCGCGTGATCGGGGAACACCTGCGCGCTCATCATGGCGAGCACGCGGTCGTAGTGCGGCTCCAGCTCCGCACGCGTCACCGGCCAGTGCTCGTAGCCGGCGCGCCCCGGCTCCTCGGTCACGAACCAGCGCTCGTCCTTCTTCAGCAGCACGTTGGCGTAGATGAGGGAGCCGCCGCCCACCCCGCTGCCGACGATCGAGCCGTAGCGCTTGAAGAACCACACGTTCCACATCCCGAACAGCCCGGCGCTCGGGTCCCAGAAGTTCCGCTTCACGAGGTGCGGTGCGCGCGGGAACTTCCCCGGCGGGATCAGGTTGCCACGCTCGAGGACGAGCACGCGCCTCCCGGCGTCCGCCAGCCGAAACGCGGTCACCGAGCCGCCGAAGCCCGACCCGATGACCACCGTCTCGACGTGCTCGCGCGCGGTCATGGTTGCGGCCCGCTCGTCACAGGAACCGCAGCCGCCGCTTGTTCTGCGCCTGGGCGATCGCCGCCTGCACCTTGCCGTCGATGTCGACCTTGGCCTTCGCGGCGGCCTCCATGACCGCGGGCGCGAACGGCTGGTGGAGCTTCTTGCCGGCCGCCGTGCCGGGCGCGAGCGGTCTCCACACGCCGATCTCGGCGGCGGCGAGCGCGGCCTTGCCGGTCTGCTCGCGCAGCTTGTCCTGCGCCTGCTTGGTCGCGAGGTCGAGCTTGCCCTCGGCCGCCTTGCGCAGCTCGGCGTAGCCCACCGCGAGATCGTTCACGCGCCTCTCGAGCGCGCGATAGCGGTCGGCCTCCTCCTTGGCGAGCACGTCCTGCGTGTGCTTGCCGAGCAACGGCGCCATGCGCTCGGCCCACTGCGTACGCAACGGGCGCGCGGCGGCGCGCAGGCGCAGCTTCTCCGACGCGGCCTTGGCGACCTCCGCGGTCGGCGGCTTCGGCCTGGGGGCGCCCTTCTTCACCGCCGGCGGTGCCTCGTTGTCGAAGAACGTCATCACGCCGACGACGGGCGCCTTGGCGGCGCTCAGCGGGATCTCGTTGCCGTCGTCGTCGTGCGCCTCGGCCCAGAAGTACATCGCCTGCGACATGATCGCGTCGTCGAGCGTGAACGCGTTGAGCGACACCGGATCGCCCGCGAGCTCGTCGGAGTCGGCGAGCGCGTTATCGAACGCGATCCACGCCTCGACCACGACGCGCGCCGCCTCGGTGCGCGCCGCGCGCTCCTTGGTCGCGACCGCAACGTCGTACGGCTTGCTCGCCGCCGCCGTCGCGTAGCGCGCGTGCGCCTCGAGCATGTCGACGTACGCCGGCATCATCGCGTCGTCGAGCTGCGCCACCAGCTCGTTGTACGCCATCACCTGCGCCAGCTCCTTCATCCGCGACTGCGCCGGCAGCGCGATCGCCGCCACGCGCTTCACGCGCGCTTCGTCGGAGGACCCCGGCTGGTACGGATACGGGTCGTGCTGGAAGCGGCGGACGTAGTTCTCCGCGAGCGGCCGCATCATGAAGCGACCGGGGAGGAAGCGCTCGATCACCATCCCGTGCCGCTCCATCTGCAGCGCGTCGGCGCACAGCACCGCGGCGTCGAGCTCGTCCTCGCGCGTCGTGCCCGCCTGCCAGATCACGTACGCGGTCAGGACCAAAAAGTCGGGGTCACCGGGCGCGAGCTCGCGCGCCTCGTCGAGCTGACGCTCGAGCGCGCTCAGGCCCTCGGCGGTGTGCATGCGCGCCGGCCGCTCGAAGATGTCGCGCACGAGGTCGGCCTTCATCGCCAGGCTGCGGAACGATGGGTCCCCGGGGCGGAGGATCTCGAGCTGCGAGTGGTGGTAGCTCACCGCCGTGAAGTCGTAGCCGCGCACGGCGTAGGCGAGCGCGCGCGCGTGATCGGCGACCTGCGCCGACCGTCGCGCCTCGGCGGGCTTGGGCAGGTACCCGGCGACGACGACGACGAGGACGAGGCACGCGATCGCGAACACGGTCTGGAAGCCCCAGAGGAAGAGCTTGCGCGTGATCGTGATGCGCGCGCTCGCGGCCGGATTGGTGGTGCGGACGTGATCGACGAACTCGCTGTGCTTCACGAAGTTCGTGAACGCCGACCACATGAGAAACCCGAAGAACGCGAACGCGCCCAGCAACGTGGCCAGCCGCACCAGCATGGCCTCGAGGCTCAAGCTCTGCTTGGTCGCGACCACGTCGAGGTTCCCGATGCGCCGCCCGGCGATCTCGTCGAGCTGATCGAGGCGCGCCTTGGCGATCTCGTCGACCTGCGCCAGCGTGGTGCGGATCATCTGCCCGACGTCGCCCAGCCGCAGCCGGATCATCTCGTCGAGCTGCGCCAGTCGATCGGCCACGCTCTGGTCGACGCGCGACAGCACGTCGATCGCGGCGCGCCGTGCCCGCGCGATGTTGTTGCCGATCATCTGATCGACCGACTTGATGGTCGCCCGCGCCTCCTGCCCGATGTTGTCGACCGTCGCGTTGACGCTGCGATCGAGCTGCATGATGCGCGCCTCGAGCGAGACGTCGATCTTGGACGCGAGCTTGCCGGTCTCCTCGAACGCGTTGTCGACCGCCTTGTTGACGATGGTCCCGGCCTGGTCGAGCCGCCGCGCCGTCACGCCTTCGAAGTCGTAGAGCAGCCGCCGCCCCGTGCTCTCCGCGTTGCGGATGACCGGCGTCGACGCCGCCTCCGCGAGGCTCGACACGCCCGGGGCGAGCGCGTCGCCGATCGCCCGGGAGGCAGCCTTGGCCTTGCGCTTGAAGAAGTTCTCGCCGCGCGCCTCCTGCGCCGGCCTTCCGACCAGCGCGATCAGGAGTGCGAGCACGGCGATGCGAGCGCGTCCCTTCATCAGGCCCCCTTCGAGGAAATGATAACTGAGGCGTAATCGGCAAGGTCGCCTGGCGGCGCCTTGTCGTATGTTCGGCGTCGTGACCATTCGTGACGGGTTCATCGGCGCCGTCGGCGCCACGCCGCTCATCCGCATCAACAGCCTCTCGGAGGCCACCGGCTGCAACATCCTCGGCAAGGCCGAGCACCTGCAGCCCGGCGGCAGCGTCAAGGATCGCGCCGCGCGCCACATCGTCCTGACCGCCGAGAAGGAAGGCAAGCTCGGCGGCAAGGCGACGCACGAGCTCGTCGAGGGCACGGCCGGCAACACGGGGATCGGGCTCGCGCTCATGTGCCGCGCGCGCGGTTACACGTGCCACATCGTCATCCCCGACAACCAGAGCGCCGAGAAGATCGAGATGCTGCGCGCGCTCGGTGCGGTGCTGCACCTGGTGCCGCCCAAGCCCTTCGCCGACCAGGGGAACTACTATCACGTGGCGCGCCGGCTCGCCGAGGAGCGCGGTGCGTTCTGGGCCGACCAGTTCGAGAACCCGGCCAACGCGCAGGCGCACATCGACACCACGGGGCCCGAGATCATGGCCGAGGCCGGCACCGTCGATGGCTTCGTGTGCTCGTCCGGCACCGGCGGCACGATCGGCGGCATCTCGGCGTACCTGAAGTCGGTGTCGCCGTCGACGCAGTGCTACATCGTCGACTGCGAGGGCAGCTCCCTCTACAACCACGTCGAGCACGGCAACCTCGACGCGACCGGCTCGAGCATCCTCGAAGGCATCGGCATCCGCCGCATCACCAAGAACTTCGCCACCGGCAAGCTCGACGGCGCGTTCGCCGGCACCGACCGCGAGTCGGTGCAGATGGTGCACTGGCTCCTCGAGAAGGACGGCTTGTTCGTCGGCGGCTCGGCCGGCCTGAACTGCGTCGGCGCCGTGAAGCTCGCGCGCAAGCTCGGGCCCGGCAAGACCATCGTCACGATCCTCGCCGACGGGGCCGGGCGCTACACGTCGCGACTCTTCAACGACACGTGGCTCGACGAGAAGGGCCTGCGCCCCCGCGTCGCGGCCGACCTGTCGTTCGTCAGCTGAGTCACTCGGCCTGCCAGGCGAACGCGCCGTCCTGATCGACGACGTGGCCGAGGCCGGGAAACGGGAAGTGCACCGCGTACACGCGCGTGTGCGCGGCGGCGAGGCGCGACAGCGTCTGCGCGCGCACCGCATCGGCGGAGGCGTGGTCACTGTCGACGGCGACCGACCACGCCGGTCGCTGCAGCGACACCACGGTGTGGTGCGCGACGTCGCCCAGGTAGAGGAGGCGGTCGTCGCCGGTGCCGACGAGATACGACGAGTGCCCCGCGGTGTGGCCGCGCGTCTCGACCGCGAGCACCTCGGGGAGAACCTGCGCGCCGGGCGCGAAGGGCTTGACGTTGGCGGCGATCGACGCGGCGAACGCCGGCTCCTCGGCCTCGAGCGCGGCCCACTCCGGCGCCGAGAGGTGGATCGTCGCCGTCGGGAACGCGCGCGCGCCGGCGGCGGTGACCAGACCGAAGACGTGATCGCTGTGGGCGTGCGAGATGAAGATGTCGGTGACGTCCCCGGGCGTGACGCCGGCCAGCGCCAGGGAGGCTGGCAGGCGACCCGCGGTCGCGATCGCGTCGCGCGCGCCGGTGTCGAACAGCAGCACGCGCGTGTCGGCCTTCACGAGCAGCGGCTGGATCGAGAGGTGGAGCTCGTCGCGTGGCATCCCCACCAGGGCGAGCAGGTCGGCGGCTTCCTCGGCGTGACCGACCGCGAACACGGCGCCGTCGTTGGGCACCGACACCGTGCCGTCCGACAGCGCGATCGCGTCGAGCGCGCCGATCCGGAAGCGATGGATGCGGCCGCCGTCGCCGCCGGCGGGCGAGGGCGGCGTCGTCTTCGGAGTCGACGACGAGCAGGCGACAAGCGAGACGAACGCGGCGAGGGAGACGAGCGAGACGAGCGACGGCGCGTTCATGCGCCGCTGACTATGCCGCGAGACCGCGCCGCGCGTCCCCGTACTCGCGCGCGAGACGCGCGACCAGCTCGCCCGCGCCCACCACCTCGCGCACGCTGCCGATGCCCTGGCCGCAGCCCCAGATGTCCTTCCACGCCTTCGCCGACGCGCCGCCGCCGAAGTTCATCTTCGACGGGTCGCTCACCGGCAGGTTGTCGGGATCGAGCCCCGCGCCCGTGATCGACGAGCGGAGATAGTTGCCGTGCACGCCCGTGAACAGGTTGGTGTAGACGATGTCGGCGGCGTTGCTCTCGACGATCGCCTGCTTGTACGGAAGGGCGGCGTTGGCCTCGCGAGTCGCGATGAACGCCGACCCGATGTACGCGACGTCCGCGCCCATCGCCTGCGCCGCCAGCACGCCGCGGCCGGTCGCGATCGCGCCGGAGAGCGCCAGCGGCCCGTCGAAGAAGCGGCGAATCTCCTCGACCAGCGCGAACGGTGACGTGGTCCCGGCGTGGCCGCCGGCGCCCGCGCATACGGCGATGAGCCCGTCCGCGCCCTTGTCGAGCGCCTTCTTCGCATGGACCACGTTGATGACGTCGTGCAGCACGATGCCGCCCCACGCGTGCACGCGCGCGTTCAGATCCTCGCGCGCGCCGAGCGACGTGATGACGATGGGCACCTTGTACTTCTCGCAGAGGTCGAGGTCGTGCTCGAGCCGATCGTTGGAGCGGTGCACGATCTGGTTGACCGCGAAGGGCGCATCTTGCGCAGTCAGCTCAGAGGTGACACGAGCCAGCCAGGTGTCGAGCAGCTCGGCGGGCCGCGCGTTGAGCGCGGGGAACGATCCCACGACACCGGCGCGACACTGCGCGAGCACCAGGTCGGGGTTGGAGATGATGAACAGCGGTGCACCGATCACGGGCACCCGCAAACGTTCGCGCAACCACGTCGGGATCATCGGCCGCAACCATGGCAGTGCAATCGGCTGTGCGCAGCGGTACCGCCTTACCCCGCCTGTCCGCGCCCGCGAGCAGCCCTCACCGCCCAAGCGAACGAGATTTCGACGGCGAGATGTAGGTGGCCTGGAGCCGCAGCGACGTGGCACGGACGCTGCTGAAGCGACCCGGCATGAGGAGTCATCTCGCGCTTTCGGGCGCGCTCGCCATTGGTCTGTCCGCTATCGCCTCGTGCAGCGCGCCGTCGGAAGACGACACGCTCGTGGACGAGGTCGATCCGTCGGTCGTGACCGATCTCAATCGCGTCTTCACCGCCGCCGCCGCCGAGAGCGGCGTGCCCGCCGATCTGCTCGCGGCCATCGGCCACGTCGAGACGCGCTGGCAGATGGTGAGCGGCGAAGCCGAGCACGACGGCATGACCACGACCGTCGGTCTCATGGGCATCCGCTCGACCGACGTCGACCGCGCCGCCGCGCGCGCCGGCGTCGATCCCGAGGACCTCGAGCTCGACCCCGAGGCCAACATCCGCGCCGCCGCGCTGCTCCTCTCCGATCTCGCCGCCGAGCAGGGCATCGCCAGCGCCGACGTCGCCGCGTGGATGCCGGTCGTCGCCGCGTGGAGCGGTATCGACGATCCGGACGCCGTCGCGCAGTACGTGCAGGGCGACGTGATCGGCACGCTCGCCACCGGCGTGGAGGAGCGCGCCGAGTCGGGCGAGCTCATCGCCGCCGTGGCGCCGCACCCCGAGCTGGTGTCGATCGCCGGCGTCGCCGTGCCCAAGGCCGGCACCGCCGACTATCCGTCCGCGGTCTGGCGTCCGTCGCCGAACTTCGGCTCGCGCAACGGGTACCGCGTGAGTCACGTCGTGATCCACACCTGCGAGGGCAACTACGCCGGCTGCTGGGGCTGGCTGCGCAACTCCGCGGCCGGCGCGAGCGCGCACTACGTCGTGAACTCGAGCGGCTCCGAGATCACGCAGCTCGTGCGCGAGTCGAACCGCGCGTGGCACGTCGCGGCGAGCTACGCGTGCTCGCGCAACGGCAACACCGACTGCGCGAAGAACGGCGTCTCCGTGAACAACTTCTCGGTGGGCATCGAGCACGCCGGCTTCGCGTCGCAGACGACGTGGGCCAGCGGCCTCATCGAGGCGTCGAGCAAGCTCACGTGCGACATCACGAAGAGCCACAACATTCCGCGCGATCGTCACCACATCGTCGGTCACGGTCAGCTCCAGCCCAACAACCGCACCGACCCCGGCCCGCACTGGCCGTGGACCCGCTACGTCGAACGCGTGCGCGCGAACTGCGGCAGCGGTGGTGGTGGCGGCGGCGGCACCACGCCGCCTCCGTCGCCGGCGTCGATCGTCATCGACTCCAACAACGCCAACAACGACACCGCGAAGGCGAAGATCGAGCTGGCGGGCACGTGGACGTCGGCGAGCGCGACGCCCGGCTTCTACGGCAGCGGCTACCTGTTCGCCGCCACCGACGAGGTCTCGGCGCCGGCCACGTTCTGGTTTTACCTGTCGTCGGCGCAGACCCGCACCGTCGACGCGTGGTGGACCGCCGGTCCCAACCGCGCCGCCGCGGCGACGTTCGTCGCGTACAACGCGGCGGGCGCCGAGGTCGGTCGCTCGTCGAAGAACCAGACCGCGGGCGGCGGCGCGTGGCAGCAGCTCGGCAGCTACGCCTTCACGACCGGCTGGAACAAGGTCGTGCTCTCGCGCTGGGCAACGCCCGGCAAGGTCGTGATCGCCGACGCCGTGCGCGTCCGCTGATCACGCGCACGCTCCGTCGCGTGCCGGCTGCCGCGCTTTGCCATGCGCGACATCGACGTCGCTCCTCGGTCCTCGTCATTCGTGGCGGTCCGCGGTGTTGGCGGCTGGTGCGCGCGTTGCTTGCTCCCGGGCTCGTGCGTCGCGCCGTCATCGGAATGCTTGCAGGGCTCGCCGCGTGCGACGCGCCGCTGCCCGGCGAGCCGGGAGACTCGTCGTGCTCCGTCACGGCGCCGGCGCCGCCGGCGCGTGCGCCGTCGAGCGGCCGCAATCGCTTGCTCTACACCCTCGCCGTCGACGGGCTCCCGCAGCTCTGGATGCTCGACCTCGACGCGCCTGCACCGGCGCCGGTCCGGATCGACGCCACGGGCACCGGGCCGGGGCCGCTCTTCCCGGGCTGGGAGCGCGAGCTCGGCGCCGCGTGGTCGCCGGCGGGCGGGCTCGTCGCCGTCCGGCTGGCGAGCGGCGCATTCGGTCCGGCACCGCTCGGCGTCATCGACGTGAATGCTCCGGGCACGGTGCGCGACGTGGGCCTGCGCAGCACGTCGGCGACGGGCCCGTTCCAGCGTCACGACGAGGTGTGGTCGCCCGACGGCGCTCGTCTCGTCGCGGCCGGTCCGTCGGGCGTGCCCGTCCTCGTCGCACAGGCGGACGGCAGCGGCGTCACCGATCTCGCGCTCGACCTCGCCGATCCGAGCGCTCCGAAATGGGCCCCCGACGGACGGCACCTCGGCGTGAGCAGCGGCAATCAGCTCTACGTGACGCCCGCGGACGTGGCGGCGCCGCAGCGCGCCGGCGGACCGATCTCCTTCTGGGGCACCGCCGGGACGCAGGTGCTCAGCTCGTTGCTCGACGGTGCGTGGGAGGTGTTCGAGGCGGAGCTCGGCACCGGCGACGTGGTGCAGGTCGACGTCGACTTCGCTGGGTTCCCCGCGCTGGAATACATGCCCGTGTTCAGCGCCGACGGCGCGTGGCTGATGCTCCCGGGCGCTGGACCGCGAATCCTGGGACGTGGCTGCAGCGAGCCACAGGCGCTGGCACCCGCGATCGCCGGAGACCCGCGCGCGACCGCCGACGGTCGCTACATCGTGTTCACCGGGTCGAGTCAGTCCGGGCGCCAGGGCGAGTCGAGCGCGTGGGTCGCCGAGCTGAAGCACGGCGCCTGGGAGGCGCGTCACGTGTTCACGCCGACCGCCGTTCCGATCCCCGCGGTCTTCCAGTCGACCGTCGCGCGGACGCGACCGCGCGCGGCCTGGCGCATCGGGGACTACTTTGGCGGCGACACCTTCGTCGTCACCGACGACCACCTCGTCGATCCCGCGACCTTTCGTGCAGAGGGCCTGCGCGTCGAGGAATTCGTGTCGGTCCAGACCTACTGGTTCTCCGGCGAGCTCGAGCGCTTCGCGTACCTGACCGCGGACGATCAACCGGTGCTGCGCGTGATCGACCTGACCGATCGGCACGCACCGGCGCTGCTCGGCGAGCTGAGCGTTGCGCCCGGGCGCGTGCTGACGCGGGCGCAATGGTCGTCGGACGGCAGCGCGCTGGCGTTTGCCGCGGTCGACGCGATCGCCGGCACCGGGGTCGACGTCCACGTCGCGCGGATCCGCAACGGTGTGCTCGAGGCGCCGCAGCTGCTCGGCACCACGCGCAACGATCCAGGCTCGGCCTTCTACTGGGAGCCGTAGCGCGCGCCCTCAGGGCGGCGGCGGCGTCCAGTACTCGACCTCGTCAGCGAAGATGCGGCCGAGGCCATCGCCGCGCGTGATCGCCCACGAGTAGTCATCGAGGAAGTTGTTGCGCACCTGCGCGCGTCCGTTGTCCGGAAAGCGGACGTCGTCGGCCAGGATGTCCTCGCTGCGTAGCGCGGCCATGCCGCCGTGCTGGTGGCAACCCACGCAGCTCGACGCCGCGTTGCCGTGGCCCAGCTCGATCATCGGGTTCGAGCACCACGTCGGTCCGCCCGCGCCGGCGTGCACCGCGGCGAGCGACGCCGCCAGTGACTCGGCGCTGGCGCCGCCGCGCGGATCCTCGTCGCCCTCGCGGAACGCTGTCACGACGCACATCTTGTAGTGCTTCCACGGCCCGCCCAGCGCCGTGATCGCCGCCGGCCGGTCGGCGCCGAAGTCGCGGTCGGGGTCGGGCGACCACCACATCGTCACCCACAGCCAGTGATCGAGCTCCTTGGTCATGAGGTGCATGCCCGCGAGCCGGTACCGCGCGCCCGTCGGCAGCGCGACGGTGTAGATCGCCTCCGCGCCCGGATCGGCCTCGCCCGCCGGGACCCACTCCTGGTCGCCGCCGAGCGACGCCGCCATTCCCGCCGCGCTCGTGTCGAACACCGGCACCTCGAAGCCGAGCTCGGCGCGCCGCCAGTCGGCCTTCACGACGGCCGCGTCGAGCGGGAACGGCGAGCCGAGGCACGGCGCCCACGCCGGGTTCGCTTCCTGGTAGTCGATGGTGAGGATCGCGTTGCCACGGTCTCCGTCACCGAGCACCGAGACGGCGACGGCGCGCGGGCCGTTCGCCTCGCAGCGCTCGCCCTCGCAGTCGTCGATGCGCACGCGCCCCGCACCCTCGACGCGCGCGATCAGCGTCTCACCGTCGCCGACGAAAAATGGCCCGAAGCTGCGCGCTCCGCACGCCGCCAGCGTGAACGTCTCGCGCAGCATGCGGCGCGGCCCGGCGCTCGGAGCATCGGTCACCTCGGGTGGCGGGGGCGCGCCCTCGCACCCGACGATGGGGGCGTAGCTCGCCAGCATGTGGCGCGCCGCGCCCGGGCTGTACTGCACGCGATCGATGCCGCCCACGCCCGCCACTTCCTCCGCGCCTTCGATGGCATCGAGGTACGCCTGCCAGCGATCGGGCGGCCACGACGCGAGCCCGTCGACCGCGGTCGGGTTCCACGCGAACGCCCCGTCGAGCGCCGCGTCGGTGAACGCCGCACGTGCCCGCATCTCGTCGGGCGTGAGCCCGGTGAAGAGGTGCTCGAACAGCCGCCGCATGTCCTCGACGCCGTACCAGGTGTGCCAGCGCGGCAGCTGCGCCGGCGCGCCGGCTGCGTCCGGATCGATCGCGAACGACACCGGCTCGAGCACACGCGCGAGCGCGGCCCACGCCACCGCGCGCCGCGCGGCCTGCGATCGCGACAGCTCGTCGTCGCGGCCGCGCAGCATCCCGTCGGCGGGATACGGCGCCGCGGCGCCGATCAGCTTGCGGTCGGGGAGCGACAGCTCGCTCGCGACCACGCCCTCACAGACGTCGCGCGGCGGATCTCCGCACGCCGCCGCGGCCACAGCCGCGATGCCGGCGATCGCGAAGCACGACTCGCGCTGAGACATCGACCTCCAGTCTAGGCTGCAATCACGGCACGAGCGCCGCGTTCGAGGCGGTGATCCACTCGAAGTTGCGGTTGCGGTCGCGCACCAGGAAGTAGATCCAGCCATCGCTGCGGAAGTGCGGGTAGAGCGCGTACTGGCCCGGCTGCATCGTCGTGATGCGGCGCACGGTGCCGGTGGTCAGCTCCATCAGGAAGATGTTGGCCGCGCCGCCGGTCTGCGAGTCGCGCAGCGCCACGAAGCCGGCGTCGGTCGCCGACGCGTAGCCCAGCGCCTGCCAGTCGCCCGCCTCGACGTAGTGGTGGAACACCATCCACTTCTCGTCGAAGCTGATCGCCGGCTTGCCGCCGCGCAGGCAGTAGCGCGCGATCTCCGGCGTGTTCACCGCGTAGCTCGCGCCGTTCTTGGTCGCGACCAGCTTGCGCAGGATGTAGCCCGACTGCGATCCGTTCGACCCGCTCACGCGCGACACGAGCAGGCGCGCCGACGGCGAGATGATGACGTCGCCCTCGCGCGGCAGCGTCACCGACGACTTGGTCTGCGGCACGAACTGCGTGCCGGTGTGGACCATCGGCGTCAGGTCGATCGAGGCGCCGGTGTCGAACGTCGCGCTCGTGTCCGTCAACGACGGGTTGTTGCTGTTCATCTGACCGCCGTTGTCGTTGTCGAACTGGCCGTCGACGGTCCAGTAGTCGCCGCCGTTGGCGGCCCCCATGTGCTGGTACAGGCCGACCGCGGTCGTGCGCCGGCACTGCGCCTCGTTGAACGTGATCATCGCCGGCGCGGTCGCGAGCAGGCTCTGCTCGCAGAAGCGCGCGTTCGAGCCCTGGAGCGCGAAGCCCGAGTTGTCGGGGAAGAAGCCGGGGTCGTAGAGCGCCGCGGCGGGGATGTTGGTGTCGGTCTGCAGGTCGATCACCGACGAGCGATAGGTCTGGCTCGCCACGGGCGCGCCGCCGTGCGAGACGTAGCGGCCGTCGGCCGAGCTACGCGTCCAGTAGCTCGACGCGTACGTGTTCTGCTTGAGGATGCGGATCACCGTGGTCGGCGCGGCGTCCTCCCAGCCCGTCGAGAATGCCTCGGCGCCGGCGCGCGGATAGGTCGTCAGGCAGCCGAGCGCGTCGCTCGCGCCCTGACAGCCGAACATCAGGATGCCGCGCTCCTCGTTCACCGCCTGCCAGCCTTCGGTGCGCATCGTGTTCACGTGCGTCGCGACCTCGGCGGTGATCGACGTCGTGCACTGCGTCGGCGGCGGATCGGCCGCGACGACGGCGTCGAGCTGCGGCAGGCCGCGCGCGAACCATTCGGCGACGACGTCGAACTCGCCCTGCGTCAGCTGACCGCTGTCGCTGCGCGGCATCGCGACCTCGCCCATGAACAGGTCGAGCTCGTTCTCCCAGGTCGCGCCGTAGGCGAGCTGGAAGACGTACGCGAACCACTCGAGGCGCGCCGCCGCGTTGTAGATGCCGAGCTTGTGCGGAGGCCACCCGGACGTCACGACGCCGGGCTCGGCGCGTAGACAGTCGACGACGACCGCGGCCTGCGCCTGCGTCGTCGGCGCGAGGTTGTCGGCGAGGCACGCCGTCCACGACACGCCGCTCTCGGTCTCCCAGCTGCGCAGGCGATCCCGCGAAAGCGCGTGGCATCGATCGCAGTTCTTCGCGCCGCCGACGCCGAGCAGCGCCGACGCTTGCTGCGCCAGCTCGAGATCGGGCGTGCTCACCGGATTGCGCAGCGCCGGGATCGTCGACGCGTCGACCGCCGCGTCGGTCAGGTCGGCTGCGTCGACGTCACCGCCGCCGCCGCCGCCACCACCGCATCCACTCAACGCCAGGCCGACAGCGGCCACGAGCACGTACGGACGAACCATGGGCGGCAGCGTGCCCGCGGACGCGTGCAGCTGTCACCCGAAACCGGCGCGTCGCTCGCCCACACAAGCTGGCGTCGATGCGACCGGCCGCCTCACGCACATGTAGGTCCGACTCGAAACCGCTACTGGTTGCGCACGATCTGACGCAGGACCTTGGCGACGTTCTCGCCGGTGAAGGCGCCGCCTTCCATGAAGCCCTGGTAGTCGATGCTCGTGTGCTCGCCGCAGAAGTGGACGTTGCCCTGGCGCGCCGCCTCGTAGCCGGCGAACTGGGTGTACTGGCCGGTCCGGTAGAACGCGTACGACGCGTTGAACAGCGGTGCCTTGTGCCAGATCGACTGCGTCGCCTTGCCGTTCCACGCGAGCCCCGGGTACACGGGCGCCAGCTCCGCGAGCCCGTCGGTGGCGTCGGCGCGGACGCGCGTGTCGGTCGCGGTCGCGAACGCGGTCGTCGTCTTCATCGAATCGGTCACCGACCCACCCGAGTAGAGGACGAGGATGCCGGGCGTGCCGGCCTGCGCGCGCGTGACCTCCCACGTCGCCTGGTAGCCGGTGTCGCTGTACGACGATCCGCACGACGTGCCCGGCCACGGACCGTTGCCGAGCCAGCCGCGGTTGTTGAACTGGAGGTGGAGCTTGCCGTTGTGCCCGCGACCGAGCGCGGTGATCGCCTGCCGCTTGCGCGCGTCGAAGCCGGCCTGGCTGTAGTCGAAGCTGTAGGCCGCGAACGGCAGCGCCATGACGACGTGATCGTACGTGGTCTCGATGGTCTGGTTGCCGCGCTCGAACGTGAGCTGGTAGCGGCCGCCGGCGGTCTGCTTGAGACGCACCAGCTTGTGGCCCATGACCACGCGCGAACCGAGGTGCGCGCCGATCGCCTCGGGGAGCTGCTGGTTGCCGCCGCGGATGTGGAACTTCTCGTCCGAGACGCCGAACATCGCGAGCTCGCCCTTGAACGGCGTGGGCTGGTACGCGAGCAGGTAGAGCAGGTTGAGCGCCGACTGATCCATCGTGTCGGCGCCGTACTCGATGGCGTAGGCGAGGTCGAGGACCTGGCCCAGCGCGGAGTCGTGGCCGCCCGGGACGCGCGACTCGATCCAGTCGTAGACGCTCATCGCGGAGAGCGCGGCGCCCGAGGCGATGTACGAGTCCCACGTCTGCGGATATGGCGCGGCGTGGAGGTCATCCTTGATCGTGTTCCAGATCGCCGCGAAGTCGCGGTCGGCGTCCGCCTTCGCGTAGTAACCGCCGTTCACGAAGTACGTGTCGCCCGAGCCCGCGGGCTGCGCCGCGAGCAGATCGTCGACGGGCAGACCGAAGCGGCTGGCGAGCGCGAGCATCGTGAGGTGGCCGCTGTCGATCAGCTCGCCGCCCCACTCGCTGACCTGGCCGCCGGCCCAGTAGCCGGTGCGGTTGGAGAACATGCGGCCGCCGAGGCGGTTCGAGGCCTCGTAGACCGTCGACTCGAGGCCGCGATCGAGGAGGTTGAGCGAGCAGGTCAGGCCGGCGATGCCGCCGCCGACGATGGCGATGGATCCGCCGGCCGCCGCGCGTGCGGTGCGCGGCAGGGCGAGGGCGGCCGCGCCGGCGGCGCCACCGACGAGGAGGTCGCGGCGGCTGGGACCGCGCCTGGCCTTGGCCTCGGCGCGCTGGTCGCGGAGCTCGTCGACGCGAACGCCGGTGCGCTTCGAGAGCGCGAGATCACGGAAGAGACTGCGAAGCGAGGAAGCGAGCGGTGTACGAGCCATGAACGATCATCATAGGGACGCGGCCGATCGCATAGCCAGTGCAATGATCGTGAGGTCGCCAACGATCGGTCAGCGATTCGCCAGCAAGTTCACGGCGCTGACGGGGTCGCTCACGATCTCGAGCAGCGCGCGGTGGTGCGGGCGCAAGAGGCCGGCGTCCACGGCGCCGTCGAGGAAACAAATGAGGTGCGTGTAGTAGCCGCCGACATCGACGAGCACGCACGGACGCTCGTGATAGCCGAGCAACGCGCCGGTGAGCGCCTCGAACAGCTCGTCGAGCGTGCCGTAGCCGCCGGGAAGCGTGATGAACGCATCCGACGCGGTGAACATGACGTCCTTGCGCTCCGCCATCGAGCCGACGACGTCGATCCGCGTGAGGCCCGGGTGCGCGATCTCGCGCTGCATCATCTCGGCGGGGATGACGCCGTGGACCGCGCCGCCGGCGGCGAGCGCGGCGTCGGCGAGCGAGCCCATGAGGCCGACCGAGGCGCCGCCGTAGACCAGCGTCCAGCCGCGCTCGGCGATGGCGCGGCCGAGTTGCTCGGCGGCGAGGGTGAGCGTCGCGTCGTTGCCGCGCGACGAGCCCAGGAACACGCACACGCTGGAGATGGGCATCGGCGGTGTTGGTATCATGCGCCGTGGCTGAAGATCCGGCATGGCGCTACGCGGCGTGGGCTGCGCTCACGCGCGACGAGCTCTACCGGATCCTCGCGCTGCGCCAGCGCGTGTTCGTGGTCGAGCAGAGCTGCCCGTACCTCGACGCCGACGGCTGGGACGACCGGGCCGATCATCTGTGGTGCGACGACGCGGGCGGCGGGGCGTGCGTGGCGTACCTGCGCGTGTTCGCGCCGGGCGTGAAGTACGACGAGGCGAGCCTGGGCCGGATCGTGACGGCGCCCGAGGTGCGGCGCGCCGGGCTCGGCCGGCCCCTGGTGCGCGAGGGGCTGGCGCGCATCGCGGCGACGCACGGCGCGGTGCCGGTGCGGATCGGCGCGCAGAAGTACCTCGAGGCGTTCTACGGCGGGCTCGGCTTCGTCCGGGCCTCGGACGACTATCTCGAGGACGGCATCCCACACCTGGAGATGGTCCGGCGATGATCGAGACGACCGGGATGATCGCGATGAAGCGGTGCGTGCTCGCGGCGCTCGGGTTCGCGGCGGCGTGCTCGCCGGAGCAGTCGGTGCGCGACCTGTGCGACGAGGGGTTGTGCGCGCCGGGCACGCTGACGTGGGCGGTGCGCGCGGAGAGCGTGGGCGACTCCACCGCCGACGCGGTCGCGATCACGCCCGACGAGCCGCCGTGGTTCGCGGGCGCATACGGCCAGACGCTCGAGGTCGCCGAGCGCGACACCGAGCACTTCGGCGGCTGGGACAGCGTCGGCGAGCACGACGCGTACCTGGCGCGCACCGGCGTGCGCCGCCTCGACACGCAGGGCGCGTTCATGAACGCCGCCTACTTCCTGCGCGTCGTCGGGATCGTCCCCGACTTCGAGGACGGCGCGATCCTGTTCGCGATCGGGCAGCAGGAGGATTTGCGCGAGCGCTTCGAGGCGTCGTGGATCGACCGCACCGGTGCCGCGACGCGGCGCACGATCGCGCTCCTCGACGATCCCGGCGGCTTCGGCGGCGCCAAGGTGACCGCCGACGATCGCGGCTGGCCCATCGTCGCCGTGAGCGGCACGCGCGTCGATCTCGACGGCGTGATCCACGACGGCGCGCGCTCGATGATCTTCCGGCTCGGCCAGGGGCTCGCGCGCCAGCCGCTCGCGGACCTGACCGGCGTCGACATCTCCGACCTCGACGTCGACGGCGACGTCGTCGCGCTGAGCGGTACGTACACGGGCGCGCCGATGCCGCCCGAGGGGTCGGCGCCGTGGCCGGCGTGCGCCGACGCGATGCCGTGCGGCTTCATCGCCGCGTTCGAGCTCGGCACCGGCCGCTTTCTGTGGGTCCAGCCGGTGCGATCGATGGACGGCGCGCTGGTGCACGCGGTCGGCCTCGGCGGCGGCCAGGTGGTGGCGATGGCGAGCGTCGTGGGTTTCCCGTCGGAGCCGAACCTCGGCGTCGGTGACGTTCCGCTCTATCTCATCACGCTCGACGCGGCCGGCAACGCGGGCGCGCCCGCGGTCGTCGACCAGACCATCGTCGCCGGCAACGGCGTGGTGATCGCCGGCCGCGATCTCGCGGTCACGCCGGCGGGCGCGGTCGTGGTCGCGTTCTCGTTCCGCGGCGCCGTGATGCTCGACGTGGAGCGCGAGTTCCAGGATCCCGACGACTACATGGGCGTCGTCGCCGAGCTCGGCACCGACCTGCTCTGGAAGTGGAGCTACGAGATCCGCGCGCAGGGCGACATCGGCGTCGGGACGGTCGACCTGTCGACGATCGCGGTGCGCGGCGACCAGGTCGCGGTGGGCGGCGCGTACCTCGGCGCGATCCAGCTCGGTGTCAGCGTCGACGTCGCGCAGCTCACGCCGGCCGGCCGGCCCAACGGCGTCGCGATCGAGTTCCACCGATAGGCGCGCGCACCGCGCCGCGCCGCGGCGGCTACGGCATCAGCGTCACGGCGCCGACGCGCGCCGCACACTCGAGGAACCGCTCGGTGACCTCGGTGGATCGGTTGCGCCGATCGAGGGACGGCGGCAGGCCCATGCGATCGAGCGCGGCGGCTAGCTCCTCGTGCGCGGCGACTGTATGGCGCGTGCGCACGGCGGCGCGCGACATCGCGACCGGCGGCAGGACCGGCGCCGGCTGCGGCGACCCGAGGAACGCGGGGTCGATGCACGACGACAGATCGTTGGCCTCGGTCACACGCGCGTTCAGCGCGGGCAGACCGAAGCGGCGCGTGATCGTCTTCAAGATCGACACGTGCTCGAGCTTGGTGCCGACCATGGCGCCGCGCCGCGCCGTCGGACCGACGACGAGGCTGGGCACGCGGAAGCCGAGCTGGCGGAAGTCCTCGCGCTCGTCGGTGGTGACCGGCGGCGCGACGTGATCGAAGAAGCCGCCGTGCTCGTCGTACGTGATGACGAGCATGCAGCGGTTCCACTGCGGCGACTGCCCGAGCGCGTTCACGACGCTCGCGATGAGCGCCTGACCGAGGCGGATGTCGTGATCGGGGTGGTCGTCGTTGGCGCCGTTGCCGAAGAACTGCGGATCGACGATCGAGAAGTTCGGCAGCTGGCCGGCGGCCGCGTCGGAGAAGAAGGTCTCGATGGGCGCGTTCCCGGTGAGCTTGAAGTAGCCGCCGGTCGCCCACGCCACGTCGTGGAAGTAGTTCTTGTGGCTGAGCCCGGCCTCGGCGAGCACGTCGAAGATGCTGCGGAAGTTGAGCGCGGGCAGGTTGTTCTTGTTGCCGTTCGACGTCGCGCCGTGCAGGTAGAAGCGATTGGGCCAGGTCGGGCCCATCACCGAGGCGAACCAGCGCTGGCACACGGCGGCGTGGTCGGCGAGCGCGTAGAGCTGCGGCAGCTGCTCGCGCACGTGATAGCCCATCACGTCCGCCTGCGAGCCGCCCTCGTGCGCCATCACGAAGCCGTCGTTGGCGCCGTTGTTCCACTGCTGGTGGCACGCGTCCCAGCCGTGCGGCGGATCGGCCGGCGTGAAGTCGTCGAGGCGGTGGACGGTGACCATCGAGCCGCCGGGCGCGGGATTGACCTCGGCGCCGGTGAGTCCGTCGACGTCGGCGCGGTTCTCGGCGAGGCGCAGCGAGCCGAAGTAGTGATCGAACGAGCGGTTCTCCATCATCAGCACGACGAACGTGTCGATGCCGGCGAGGAGCGCCTCGGGCGAGGGTGCGTCGACCTCGGCGTCGACCGGCGCGTCGATGCGCGGCGCGTCGATGCTGGCGGCGTCGATCGAGTCGCCGCCGTCGCCGTCGTCGCCGCCGCCGGCCGCGTCGTTGCCGCACGCGCCGAGCGCAGCGCCACCGATCGCGAGCCCGATACCTTTGAGCGTGTCTCTGCGGGTCGGTCTCATCAGTGCCCCCCGGCGGCGCGGACATTACAACTGGTCGGGCCGATCTCAAGCGCAAAAGGTCCGGCCACGCGATCCGGAGCGCGGGGTCGCACGTATCGGGGGCACACGACCGAAAGGACTACGCAATGCGCTTTGCCGGACTCGCCTTTGCACTGGGACTCGGACTGGCCGCCGCGTGCGGCGGCAAGAGCAAGGACACCACCACGACGCCGCCCGCTCCGGCGGCGGACACCACGACCGCCAGCCTCTACACTCGCCTCGGCGAGAAGCCCGCGATCGAGGCGGTCATCGACAAGTTCCTCGCGAACGTGGTCGCGGATGCCCGCATCAACGCGCGCTTCTCGCACATGGACGAGGCCGCGGTCATCAAGCTCCGCAATCACCTCGTCGATCAGGTGTGCGCCGCGACGGGCGGCCCGTGCCAGTACACCGGCAAGGACATGGTCACCGTTCACACCAAGATGAACGTCACCGACGCGGAGTTCGACGCGCTCGTCGAGGATCTCGTGGCGGCGCTCGACGAGCTCGGCGTTCAGCCAACCGAGAAGGGCGAGGTCCTCGGCGCCCTCGGCGGCATGCGCGGCGACATCGTTGGCCGGTAGCGCGAGTGAGTAAGTGAATCACGGCTCCCCGGAGGCGGGGATCCGGTGATTCGATCCACCGGCAGGGGAGACCACACGCCCGGCGCCGGCGAGGGCGCGCCGTCGGGCGGGACCCTGCCGCTCGCGCTCGGTCGACGCTGCGAGAGCACGCGGCGGTCGGGCACGCGCGGGGACAGGGGATCGATCGACCCGGATGCCTTCAGCGCGGCGCGTCTCAAACGAGCGCTCGAGCAGGGTCCCACCCTCGGCACGCGACCTCGCCGGCACCTCCGTGCACGCACCACCCCACGAGCGCAACTCCGCCCGCAGAGCGTCCACTCTCTACGCTTCGGAGGGAGGCCGAAGTCTCGTCCGAGTCCACGCATGCGGCTCGCGCGATTCATCCGGCCACCGAAGATGTCACGTGCCGCCGGACGTCATCCGATGAGATGCGGATCTGCGATGCGGGGTACGGGTGGTGGTGGCAGGGAGGCGGACGGCGAGGCGGAAAGGACCGGGGGGTGATCCTGCTCGAGCGCCCGTTTGAGGCGCACCGCGCTGAAGGCATCCGGGTTGATCGATCCCCTGTCCCCGCGCGTGCCCGACCGCCGCGCGATCTCGCAGCGCCGACCGGGCGCGAGCGGCAGGGTCACCCCCCGGTCCGGGCCGCGCCGCCGCCGGGCTCGTGGTCTCCCCCACCGTCCGATCGAATCAGCAGATCCCGTTCTGGACGCGATTCTCGCCGCGGCGGCCGACTACATCGTGTCGCGAACGAAGAGCAGGTACTGCTCCTCGAGGTCGTCGACTTCCATCGGCCGGCCGCAGCGCGGGCACGGCGTCGACGGCAGCTTGCCGCCGTTGGCGCGGCACACCGCGGTCTCGAAGAGCTGGTCGATCTGCTCGTCGCACTCCGCGCACGTCATCGGCGCGTAGAACGACTCGAGCGTGCCGTGACCCAGGAAGCCGGAGACCATGTTGCACTGGTCGACGACGGGCGGCGGGCAGTGCACGAACGCCAGCTTGCTGGTGATCGGCACGCGACGGATCGCGTCCATCCAGGCGCGCACGCCGAACGAGTTGATGCGCCGCACGCCGCGGAGGTGCACCTTGATCGGGCGCGTCCCCAGCTGGATGAGCGGCGTCAGGTCGGCGTTCTCGTCGACGACGCCCGACATCGTGACCAGGTCATGGTCCGCGTGGTGCGTCACCTCGATCGTGAAGCTCGGGCGAGGCGCGGCCACGGTCAGGCGCCTCCCGCGGCGTCATCGCCGCCGTCGGAGATGAAGATGTGGAACGACTTCGGTGCCTGACGGAAGCGCTTCATCGTCAGGCGGAGGTCGAGCAGGCAGATGACCTCGGTGCGCTTGCCCGGGTCGACGTTGATGATGAACTTCGACAACGACTGGAATACCCGGTAGAGGCCGATCCCCGCACCGCCCGATGCATCCGAGAGCTGCTCTGGACCCTTCACCAGGCAGCGGTTCAGGTAGCTGACCACGGTGTCCTGGGTCAGCGCGCCGAACGGATCGATCTGCGCGATCGCGATGTAGTCGCCGTCGCACGCGAACTCGAGGTGGCCCACCTCGTTGTCCGCCAGCTCGACCGGCTCGCGCCGCGAGCGCCGCGCATACTTGGGCTCGCCGTCGCTCGACCGCGGGGCGTTGTAGATCGCGTTGGTGATGAGCTCGTCCGAGACGGTCTCGACCAGCTCGACCACGCGCTCGTTACAACCCAAGGTCTGCGCATAACTGGCGACCTCGGCGATGTAGTCCTGCTTGAGGCGCGAGTCGCGGATCTCCACGCGGTAGGGCTCGACGCCCCACAGCAGGTATTTCTGCAGGCCGAACAGGTCCTGCCGGAGCAGCTTCTCCGCGGTGATGATGAGCTCGTCCGGCTCGAGAGGGTCCTCGTTCTTGGCGATGATGTTGCGCAGCCAGGGCCGCGTCGCCAGGAGCGGAAGGTAGTCCTCGGTAGGCTCGGTCGAGTGCAGCACCATCTTGCTGCGCGGGTACCGGGTCTCGTAGTTCCCCAGCCGCTCGACCCACGTCGGGTCGTCCCGCAGCGGTGGATCGAACGACAGCATGAGGAGGTCCCACGGACCGTCGTCGAGCTGATGCGCCAAGTCGTCGACGTCCGTCGCCGACTTCACTACCGACCCGGTGGCCGCCAGCGCACGCTCAGCGACACGCCGTGCGCGGGGGTCCGGATCGAAAAACAGGATGCGTTTTCCGCGCATGCCCCTCGAGTTTCGAGACTAGCAGAACTCGCGCGGCCGCGTCCTCGCCCAGCGGTCGGGATCGACGAGGTCGATCAACATTCGTGCGCAGTGCGAGAACAGCCTACCCGGTCCGGCAGCCGGTCCAGCGAAGTTGCTTCCAGGCGCCGAGGCTCCCCCCCTATAATCCGAGGGACATTGGCAGTATCCGATGACACGCGTGGTTCACCTGAGGGGGTGAGCCCGCACGGGTCGAGCCGTGGCTCGAACGGGCGGCGGCTGATCCTTTGCGTCGACGACGAGCCGCACAACCTCGATCTGCTGGATCGCAGCCTGCGCCGCCGCTACGACGTCCTCACCGAGGCGATGCCCGAGGCGGCGCTGGCCGCGGTCGCCGCCAACGACGACCTGGCCGTGGTCCTCGCCGACTACCGCATGCCGTCGATGGACGGCGTCTCGATGCTGTCGCGCATCGCCGCCGTCCGACCCGACGTGCGGCGCGTCCTCGTCACCGGCTACTCCGACGCCGATCCGGTGCTCGCCGCGGTCGCCTCGGGCGAGGTGCACAGCGTGGTGCACAAGCCGTGGCGCGGCCCCGAGCTGCTCGCGCTCGTCGACGTGCTCGCGCGGGCGCGCGACCTCGAGCTCGAGAATCGGCGCCTCTCCGAGGAGCTGCGCGACGCGCGCGTCCGCCTCGGCGACGACGTCGGTCGCGAAAACCTGGCGCCGCCCGATCGCTTCCGCGACGCGCTCACCGGGCTCTACACCCACGGCGTCTTCCAGGAGCGGCTGCGCGAGGAGGCCGCACGCGCCGCGCGCGCCGGACACAGCCTCGCGCTCCTCCTCCTCGATCTCGACGGGTTCGCCCAGGTGAACGCCGCGCTCGGCTTCCAGGGCGGCGATCAGGTCCTGCGCCGCGTCGCCCAGCTCCTCATCTCCGGCGACTCGCCCGGCCGCGTGCGGACCGGTGACATCGCCGCGCGCTTCGCCGGCGAGGAGTTCGCGCTGCTGCTCCCCGACACCGGCAAGACCGGCGCGATCGCCAAGGCCGAACGCATCCGCGAGGTCATCTCCAGCGCCGCGCTGCCCGGCGACCAGCACCTGACCGTCACGATCGGCGTCGCCGCGTACCCCGACGACGCCACCGCGCCCGATGCGCTGCTCGACGCCGCGACCGCCGCGCTCCGCGCCGCGAAGGGCGGCGGCAAGAGCAACGTCCACTTCATCGCCGACGCCGCGCCCACCCAGCTCGTCGTCGCGCCGCCCGACACCTCGGGATCCGACCGCTTCCGCCCGTATCACGAGCGCATGGGCGAGGTCGTGGCGATCCTCCACCGCGACCGCGCGGTCAGCTGCATCTATGTCGACCTGTCGCAGCTCGAGCGCATCCAGCAGGAGCTCGGGGTGGCCCAGCACGCCGAGCTCTTCGATCGCGCCGGCATGGTGCTCGACGGGCTCCGCGGTCAGCTCCTGCGCACGCGCGACATCATCTGCCGCAGCAACGACGACGACGCCTATATCTGTCTGCTCTCGCCGCGCGACTCGAAGCAGGTCGACCTCGAGCGCCTGACGGCGGCGGTCACCGAGGCGGTGGCGAGCGGGCTCGCGCCCATGGTGCGCGAGCTCCTGCGCGACGAGCCGCGCGTGAACGTGGGCGCGTCGCGGATCCTGTCGAACCCGATGGTGCGCCCCGAGCGCCTGGTCGCGCGCCTGATCGGCGAGGCCCACGAGGCGGCCAAGCTGTCGCGCCAGCGCGCCGCGCAGCGCGACAAGTCGGTGTTGCAGGACATCATCCTCGGTGACGGCCTCATCGCCGTGTACCAGCCGATCGTGCACATCGAGACCGGCGAGATCTTCGGCCACGAGGCGCTCACCCGCGGCCCGCGCGGCACGCGCATGGAGTCGCCGGCGACCCTGTTCGCCGTCGCCGACGAGGTCGATCTGACGTACGAGCTCGATCGCGCCTGCTTCCGTGGCGCGCTCCGCCGCTCGGTCGGCCTCGAGCCGGTGCACCGCCTGTTCGTGAACCTCCTGCCGATGTCGTTCTACGACTCGAGCTTCATCGAGCTCGAGGTCAGCCACCTCCTGTCGGCCGCGGCGCTCACGCCGGCCAACATCGTGTTCGAGATCAGCGAGCGCCTGGCCATCGAGAACTTCGCCGCGTTCCGCCGCGCGCTCGCGATCTACACCAACATGGGGTTCGGCGTCGCGATCGACGACGTCGGCACGCGCCACTCGAACCTCGAGAGCGTGATGGCGCTGCGCCCGCACTTCATCAAGCTGTCCGACGTGCTGACGCGCGGCGTGGCGCGCTCGACGGTGAAGCGCGAGATGCTGCGCTCGCTCGGCCACATCGCCGAGACCATCGACGCCGTGATGGTCGCGGAGGGCATCGAGACCCTCGACGACCTGGTCGCGCTGCGCGAGCTCGGCATCCGTTACGGTCAGGGCTTCTACCTGGCGCGGCCCGGGCCGCCGTTCCCGCGCGTGCGCGGCAGCGTGCGGCGCTCGATCCTCGCGATCGGCAGCCGCCATCTCGAGCCGCTGACCTCGAAGCCCGCCGACCCCGACTTCGAGGCGGGCGATCACGACGGTGACGAGAGCGAGGAGCGCGAGGAGGTCACCGGCGAGCTCTTCGACATCGCGGCGGTGGCCCGCGGCTCGGGAGACTTCCGGGTACCACCCCGTCACGGTGAGGTCGGGGCCGCCGACCGACCGCTGCGTGAGGAGCTGCGCGCGCTGGCCGAGGCGCCCGAGGGTTCGAGCGAGGAGCTGGGAGAGATCGTCGAGCCCGGCAACGCCGAGGACACGCAGCCGCACGGCCCGGGCCGCTGGCGCCCCACGCGTCCCACGCCGCCTTCGACCGATCCCAGGTCGCGCCCGCTCATCGAGAGCCTGCGGCGCCGCGATGAAGATGCCCCGCCCGTACCCGATGTCACGACCAAGCCTGGGCTAAACTGAGCGCCGATTCGTCCTCGCTTCCGAGGACTTCGGGGCTCCCATGGGCATGGACAAGGCGACCTTGACCAAGCTGCTCGCGTTCGGCATCGAGCGCGGCGTTTCGGACATCCACTTCGAGGTCGGGTACCCGCCGCACTATCGGTTGCACGGCGAGCTCCTCGGCGCGATCAAGGTGCCGCCGCTCACCGCGGCCGACACCGAGGCCATCGCGCGCCTGATCCTCGACGAGCGCGGGCAGACCGTCGACTTCACCCGACCGTTCGGCGAGATCGACGTGTCGTACGCGCTCGCCACGCGCGGCCGCTTTCGCGCCTCGATCTTCCGGCAGCGCGGCACGGTCGGCATCGTCATGCGGCTCATCCCGGTCAACGTGATGACGCTCGAGAGCCTGAACCTGCCGCCGGTCGTCGCCGAGATCGCCGACACGCGGCGCGGCCTGATCCTGGTGACCGGCGCTACCGGTAACGGCAAGACCACGTCGATCGCCGCGATGCTCCGCTACATCAATGACACGCGGCACGCGCACATCATCACGATCGAGGATCCGATCGAGTTCCTGCACGAGCCCGGCAAGTGCATGATCATCCAGCGCGAGGTCGGATCGGACACCGAGAGCTTCAAGGACGCGCTGATCGCGGCCATGCGCCAGGATCCCGACGTCATCATGGTCGGCGAGATCCGCGACCGCGAGACCGCGGCGACCTGCCTGAAGGCGGCGGAGACCGGCCATCTCGTGATCTCCGCGATTCACACGCCCGACGCGGTCTCCACCATCCAGCGCTACGTCGGGTTGTTCGAGCCCGATGCGCAGGACGTCATCCGCGAACGCCTGGGCGACTGCCTGCAGGCCGTGGTGTCATTGCGCCTGCTGGTCGCGAAGGAAGGCCGGCGCCGCCTTCCGGCGGTGGAGATCCTGCGCGTCACGCGCACGATCCGCGAGTGCATCCGCACCGGCGGCCGCCTCGCCGACATCCCCGACATGATCAAGAAGGGCCGCGATCTCTACTCGATGCAGCTGTTCGACCAGCACCTGCTCGACCTCGTGAACACGGGGCTGATCTCGATGGAGACCGCGATCTACGCCTCGAGCAATCCCGAGGAGCTCGAGCGCAACCTGCGCATCGAGTGACGCGTCAGCGGCGGTCGGGCCGCGTGTACCAGTAGGCCCACGCGATCAGCACGACCTGAAATGGAAGGCGCGCCCAGAGCTTCCACTCGGCGACCACCTGACCGTTCAGCGGAAGGTGGTTGATGGCCTGGTTGATGTTCGCCGGGAAGACCGCGAGATACAGGAGGATGAGGCCCCACGCGGCGTAGCGCCGCGTCGCCGGGAGGATGAGGCCGAGGCCGCCCGCGATCTCGAAGACGCCCGAGATGTAGACGAGCGCGAGCTTGAACGGGAGGACCTCCGGCACGATGCCCACGAAGGGCTCGGGTCGAAGGAAGTGCGCGATGCCGATGGCGCACATGCCGACGGTCAGGAGCCAGCGGAGGATCGACTTCATGGAATCTCGCGATACGAGCCGGACGCAGGCTCGGATCTGTCAGATGCCGAGGATGGTGACACCTGAAACCCGTTCGATCAGCCAGATCGCGCCGAAGATGATGAGGGGCGCGGCGAGCGCCGGCAGGGCGACGGTGCGGTAGCGAGGCGCGCCGATGAAGCGCGCCAGTACCCAGGCCGTCGGCACGGCCACCACGACGACCGCGAGCTGCGCGATCTCGACGCCGAGGTTGAAGCACAGGAGCGGGACGATGATGTCGCCGGGCGGCAGGAGCTCGGCGAGCATGCGCGCGAAGCCGAGGCCGTGCATGAGGCCGAAGCCGAACGCGGTGGCGAGGCGCCAGCGCGCCTCGGGGCGGAGGATGTCGGCGACGGCGGTGAAGACGATCGACGCCGCGATGACAGACTCGACGAGCCGCGCCGGCAGCTCGACATACCCGAGCGCCGCCGCGATCAGCGTCAGCGAGTGCGCGACGGTGAACGCGCTGACGGTGGCGGCGGTGCTGCGGAGCGCGGGGGCGAGGCGGCGGACCTGCCAGCCGGTGGCGTCGCGCGCGATGACGATGGCGAGGAGCAGCGCGAGCACGAACGCGATGTGATCCAACCCCGTCGCGACGTGGTGGATGCCCTGGCGGATGAAGGCGACGGCGCCCGATGGCGGCGGTTCGGAAAGGCGCCACGAGAAGCGGTTGCTGTCGACGGCGAGGAGGGTGTCGGCGGGCGGCTGTCCGGGGACGTGCACGCGCAGGGCGGCGGTGTGGTTGCGATCGGCGGCGAAGACCAGCGCGTAGTCGAGGACGAGGTGCGCCGGCGGAGCCGGGCAGAGGGCGACGAAGCCGACCTCGATGCGGTCGGCCGACGGCGCGACGGTGACGTCGGAAGGAGGGCAGGGCGTCTCGCCGTCCTGGATCTCGACGCCGGCGATGACGTGGCGGGCGATGTCGTCGCGATGGGTCGCGATGAGCGCCGCGGCCTCGACGGGGAGGTCGCCGCCGCCGAGATCCTCGGCGAGGTCGCGCGGCGCGAGGCGCACGCTCACGCGGACGCGCGGCCCGTCGAGCGTGGCCTCGAGGTACGTGACCGACGACTGATGCGCGGCCGCCGGCGCGGCAAGCGCGCACATCGCGACGAGGCCGAGGCCGAAGACGACGACGGGACGCGCGCGGTTCATCGCAGCTGCTTCCCGTCGGCCCACACCTGCAGCGGCTCGAGGTACGCGTCCGCATCACGGGCCGGATCGCGCGCCAGCCGCACGTAGGTGTCGTCGTCGAACGTGATGCCCCAGTACGCCGCGGGTGTCGTCGTCATCGCCGCGACGATCGCCGCGTCGTCGAGCCCGGCGGCTCGCAGCAGCTTCAGCTCGTCAGGGTCGACGGCCGGCGTCTGCGTGTTGCCGAGATCCGTCCCGTACAGCACGGTGACGCCGCCCGCGCGCAGCTTGCGCAGGTTCTCGACCGTCGTCTCCCGCCCGCCGAACGCCGCCAGCGTCGACACCACGGCGCGCCCGCGCCACGCCGCGATGGTCTCGTCGGTGAGCGGCTCGACCGGCGTGTGCGCGAGCACGTCGCAGTCTTGCTTCGCCGCGAGCTGCGCCTCGTCGTCTCCGAGCGCGTGCACCGCGACCTTCATCCCGCGCTGGTGCGCGGCATGAACGGCGTGCGGGACCAGCGTGGCGTCGAGTCCATCCGGCGCGACGACCAGCTTCACGACGCGGCCGCCGCGCGCGGCGATCGCCGCGACCGTCGCCTCGACGCACGTGTCGAGCGTGCAGGCCTGCCCGTAGCCGCCCGGGTCCCACGCGTTGATCGGATATCCGCCGGGGCTGGTCAGCATCGGCCCGGCCTGCACCAGCGCCGCCAGCGGAGCCTCGCCGTTGCCCACCGTACCGATCGGCGCGCCCAGGTCGACGGCGCCCAGCACGCCCGCGCGCGCGAGCCGGTCGGCGGCCCGCAGGTACGACAGATGAACGTGACTGTCGATCACCGGCGCCGCGCGCACGCCCGGTGGCGGCGCCGGCGCGGTCGCTTGCTCCTGCGTCGCCGCACCGCCGCCCCGTCCGCACGCGGCGGCCGCCATCACCGCGGCGACGAACGCGAGCCGATTTCGCATGACGGAGTTGTAGCAGCGGCCGAATGACGCCGTTGGAGGTTCTGCTATGTTCCTGCACACCTATGAGTCGTTCCGCACCGATCGTGTTGATCATGGCCGCCGGCCTCGGCACCCGCATGAAGAGCGACAAGGCGAAGGTGCTGCACGAGATCGCGGGTCGCCCGATGATCGCGTGGGCGATCGAGTCGGCGCGCGCCGCCGGCGCCGGACGCGTCGTCGCGATCCTCGGCCACCAGCTCGAGACCGTGAAGGCGGCGCTCGACGCGCGCTACGGCGGCGGTGCGATCGAGGTCGCGCTCCAGGCCGAGCAGAAGGGCACCGGCCACGCCGTCGCCAGCGCGCTCCCCGCGCTCGAAGGCGAGCCCGACGATCGCATCGTCATCATCCTCTCCGGCGACGCGCCGCTCCTCCGCGCCGAGCGCATCGCGCAGCTGACCGACGCGTGCGCCGCGAATCCGTCCGGCCTCGCGCTGCTGTCGACGGTGCCCGATCGCCAGATGCCGTACGGTCGCCTCGTGCGCGACGCGGCCGGCAAGCTGCTCTCGATCGTCGAGTGGCCCGACGCCACGCCCGAGCAGCGCGCCATCCCCGACACCAACGCCGGCTTCTACGCCGTGCGCCTTGGCCACCTGCGCGCCGATCTCGCCACGCTCCGCGCCGACAACGCCAAGGGCGAGCTCTACCTCACCGATCTCGTCGCGCGCGCGGCCGCGCGTGGTGGCGCCACGTCGATCGACGCGCCGTTCGAGGAGGTCTCGGGCATCAACGACCGCGTCGATCTCGCCGCCGTCGACGCCGCGGCGCGCCGCCGCATCAACGAGGACCACATGCGCGCCGGCGTCACGTTCGTGAACCCGGCCGCCACGTACATCGACGCCGACATCCCGATTGGCCGCGACGCGTGGATCGGCCCCGGCGTGATCTTGCGCGGCAAGACGACGATCGGCGAGCGCACCCGCATCGACGCCGGCAGCGTGCTCACCGACGTGGCCGTCGCCGCCGACGTGCACCTCAAGCCGTACACGATCGCGTCGGAGTCGACGATCGGCCCGCGCAGCCAGGTCGGGCCGTTCTCGCACATCCGGCCCAGGTCGCAGCTCGACGAGGACGCGCACGTCGGAAACTTCGTCGAGTGCAAGAAGGCGCACATCATGGCCGGCGCCAAGGCCAACCACCTGTCGTATCTCGGCGACGTCTCGGTCGGCGCCAAGGCCAACATCGGCGCCGGCACGATCACGTGCAACTACGACGGCTTCGCGAAGCACCAGACCACGATCGAGGCCGGCGCGTTCATCGGCAGCGACTCGCAGCTGGTCGCGCCGGTGACCGTCGGGCGCGACGCGTACGTCGGCTCGGGCACGACGGTGACCAAGGACGTGCCTCGTGGCGCGCTGGCGCTGTCGCGCGTGAAGCAGGTGAACGTCGAGGGATGGGCCGATCGCTATCGCGAGGCGCAGTCGCGGCGGAAGAAAGAGGATCACTGACGTGCGCGCGGCGGCGCTGCCGCTGCTCGCGCTGTGCGCCTGCGGAGGCGAGCGCACGCAGGAGCAGCCGTCGCCGCCGCCACCACCGCTCGGCGCCAACGACGGCGCCGTCGCCGCGACCGATGCCGCGGGCGTGTCTCCCGACTGGCTCGTCGACATCACGCCGCTCGCGCCGCGCCCCGAGCTGGTCGCGCATCCGCCGGTGCTCGTCGGCGACCGCGTGATCATCGCCGGCTCGCGCACCGACTACCGCGGCCTCGACGTCGACACCGGCGCCGAGGCCTGGGCGCGCCGCGGCGGCGCGAACCTCTCGCAGCCGACCGTCTTCGCGATGACCGACGTGCTCCTCGTGCACGAGTGCGACGCCGCCACCGGTGCGCCGCCGGGCCGCGCCGTCCTCACCTGCTACGAGCGGATCGATCCCCTCGACATCGCCGCGCGCAGCGCCGGTCGCATCCACGTCACCGAGGAGGACCTCGGCAGCTGCACCGCCGTCGGCGGCGCGTGGCGCATCCTCAGCACCAACCCGCGCTCGCTCGGCCTGCTGCGCGAGCGCTGCCTCTTCGACGCCGACCTCACCCGCGACGGCGTCGCGACGCGCCTCCACGATCCGCCGCCCGACCCCGAGCGCGCCGAGGACGTGGTGGCGTGGATCGATGGCACCCCCTGGCGCCAGGTGATCGCCGGCGGCAAGAGCACCGTCACGCGCCGCGACGCGCCACCGCTCCCCGGCCTCACCGTGCTCGCCGCCTCGCACCTCGTGGGCACCGCGCGCGGCGCCGCCGTGGTCCGCAGCGACAGCTCGCTCGTGCACGACTACCTCGCCGCCTACGACCACGGCGCCATCGCGTGGACGTGGCCGCTCCCCGCGCCGCCCGACCCCGCCGGCCGCGGCGGCCCCATCGGTCTCACGGCCACCGCGCAGCACATCATCGTGTTCTTCGACGGCGGCCGTGTCGCGCGGTTCACGGCGCCGTGGGCGCGCTCGACAGCGCCCTGAGCCTGTCGGATTCCGCCACAGCCGGCCATGGCCGTCCGGCGTCGCAACCGCGCGAGATCAGCGCGAACCGCGTCGGCACGCCGCCTGCTCTAGGCCGGAGCCATGCGGATCACCATCGGTTCTCTTGTCGCGACTGCGGTCCTCGGCCTCTCGCTCGGTGCATGTGTGCAGCCCAACGACGGGCCGCACGCGATCGCGCGCGTCCTGCCGAAGGCGGATGACGTGAAGATCCAGCTGCCGGAGACGGCGGCGTCGAACGCGTTCGCCGTCGGCGACCTCGCCACGTGGTACGTGGCGACGCGCGACGTGACGCGCACGCTCAACGGCGGCACCGCGTACGTGCTCATCCTCGTGCACACGATCGTGCTGTTCCCGCCGACGTCGCACGACGGCGACACGTACGTCTGGGGCCCGCACCACGAGGCGCTCGATCCTGCCGAGTGGCGCCTCTCGGTCACCGAGCTCGCCGACGGCACGTACGACTGGAAGCTCGACGGCCGCAACCTGACCGTCGCGAATGCGGCGTTCGAGACGCTCATCGCCGGCAACGCCGACGGCGACGGCACCGGCGACTTCACCCTCGACTTCGACGCCGCCGAGCGCGTCAACCCGATCGACAACGACGGCAAGGGCGTCATCGCGGTCGACTACGACATCGCGGCGCGCCGGCTCGACATGAACATCGACTCGGTCGAGGACGTGAACGGCACGCAGACGCCGGTTCACTTCGACTACGCGTACGGCGAGAGCGCCGACGGCGCGGGTGACATGATCTTCACCATCCTCGCCGACACCGACGACCCCGGCACGCTGAAGGAGGAGGCCACGCTGCGCTCGCGCTGGCTCTCGACCGGCGCCGGCCGCGCCGACGTCCGCCTGCGCAACGGCGACCTCGCCGCCGAGGTCACCGCGTCGGAGTGCTGGAGCTCGATGTTCCGGCGCACGTACTACACCGACAGCGCGTCGTGGCTGCCGACCGAGGGCGCGACGGCCGACTGCGCGTTCGCGTCGAGCGCCCTGCCCTGAGGCAGCTACGTGGCCGGGCTATCTTGTGCTTTCACACTCCCGGGGAGCCGCTTGACGCCCTGCGGCGGAGCACGGTACGAACCCAGCGACACTTCGTTCGTACCCTCACAAGGAAACGGAAATGGCTGAGCTCCCCAAGGACGCGGTTCAACTGTTCGACGAGATGGTTCCGAAGGGCCTCGCGGCCTACCCGGACAAGGCCCGCGAAGTGAACGCGATCTACGCGTTCAAGATCAGCGGCGAAGGCGGCGGCGAGTGGACCTGTGACCTCACGTCCAGCCCGCCCACCTGCGTGCGCGGCGACACCGGCAAGGCCCAGTGCACGATCGAGATCGCGCACGAGGACTTCAAGCAGATGCTGACCGACCCGAACGCGGGTATGCAGCTCTACTTCCAGGGCAAGCTCCGCGTCTCGGGCGATCCGATGCTCGCGATGAAGCTTCAGCAGTTCTTCGATCTCGCCAGGACTGCTTGATTCCGGGCGTGATCGAGTAACAGGCCGAGACCGCCGGCGGCCGCGTACAGCGCGCCGCCGATGTAGAAGGTCACGCCGAAGCCCGCGTTGATCGCGATCACCGTCGCACCGACGGTGCCGATCACGCTCATCCCCCCGTTGATGCCCCAGGCCCACGGGATGATGGCCGCGTCGTGCTGCGAGAGCAGCCGCACGCCGAGCGGCAGCATGAGGCCCATCGCGAGGCCGAACACGAGCACGATCGCCGCCGAGACCGCCATGCGGGCCGAGAGCGACATCGTGATCAGGTCGCGCACCACGTCGGCGAGGACGACGCCGGCGATGACGGCGAGCGCGGCGACGAGGGTGGCGCCCAGCGCGACGCCGAGACCGGGGCGCGCGGCGAACCGACCGGACACGCGCGCGCCGGCGGCGGTGCCGACGAGGATCGCGAAGAGCACGACGACGAGCGAGTACGAGGGGTGGCCGAGGAAGAGTGAGAGGCGCTGCATGAGCGCGATCTCGACGACCATGAACGCGAACCCGATCGCAGCGAAGTAGGCCAGGCCGAGGACGCGGCGCCGCACGCCGCCGGGCTCGCCGCCGGCGCGCAGGTCGCTCCAGCGCCGGAGCGCGAGCGGCAGGAACACGAAGGCCGCGGTCATGACGACGAGCACCGCGCAGAGCGCCGTGAGCAGCCAGATGGCGGGGTTCGACGTGCGGTTGCCGCCGAGCGAGAGGCCCTTGTTGAAGTAGAAGAAGAACGGACGGTCGTCGGTCGGCGGCGACAGATCCTTCCTGTGCGACCGCACGCGCGCGCTCCACGCGCCGGCGTCGATCATCTCGGCCAGCTCGGGCACGTTGCTCGCCGTCGGCGAGAGCTCGATCTCGTGGCCGAGCGAGCGGCAGTCGACCTCGAGGCGCGCCAGCTCGGCGGCGGTGAACGGCGTCTTCTTGACGAGCAGCGTGGCGAAGTTGTCGTGCGTGGCGAGGACGAGGTGCTTGCGCGTGTCACCCGGCTTCACGCCGCGTGTCTCGAGCGCGCCCGCGGCGAGGATGGCGAGGCGCATCGCCTCGGGGCCCGACAGGTACGTCCACCACCGCGTCATGGTGAGGAGGCCGTCGTCGGCGAGGTGGTCGTAGTAGTCCTGGAACGCCTCGAGCGTGTAGAGCGTGTTCTCGGTGAGCGCGAACGCGCCCGACGCGGTCGCCGCCCACGTGTCGACCATGGAGAGCTGGATGACGTCGTACCGGGTGCGTGTGCGGCGGATGAAGCTGCGGCCCTCGTCGACGACGAGCGTGATGCGCGGGTCGCGGTACAGCCCGCCCGACGCGGCCTCGAACCGGCCGCGCATGATGTCGTCGGCGATGAGCGGGTTGATCTCGACCGCCGTCACCTGCGCGACGCCCGACGCGAGCGCGCGGGCGACGTCGATGCCGCCGCCCGGGCCGATCACGAGGGCGTGGCGCGGGTGACTCGCTGCGACGGTGTAGCCGAGCGCGGTGATGTCCTTGAACCACGTCGGCGACGAGGTGTCGCGCCGGTGCGCGATCGGCGTGCGCGCCGCCGCGTCGATGCGGATGGCGTACGTGTCCGCGCGCTCCTTCTCGACGGTGATGTGCGAGAACGTGTTCCACTCGTCGAAGACGACCAGCTCGGAGCGCAGCGACTTGGTGCCGGGCGGATCGAAGAGCCCGGTGAAGACCGCGGCGACGAAGACGAGCGCGACCGCGCCGAGCGCGGCGGCGTTCCTGCGGTCGGGCGCGAGCAGCATCGCGGCGGCGGCGCCGAGGAGCGCGACCGCCACGACGAGCGCGGGACCGCCGAGCAGGCGGATCGCGACACCGACGAGGAGCGCGGCCAGGCCGGCGCCGCCGAGGTCCCACGTGTAGACGCGATCGACGTGGGCGCGGAAGTGCGTGATGGCGAGCGAGACCACCATGCCGGCGAAGAAGAACGGCAGGACGGTGACGCCGCACAGGAGCGCGAGCTGGAAGAACGAGACGTTCGTGAAGCGCGGCGCCTCGCCGAGGCCGACGTGCGCCTGGATGGGATTGGCGAGGACGTAGACCAGGACGAGCAGGGTGGCGCCGGCGAAGCGTCGCGCCGCGCGCGCCATATCAGCGGCGGCGGTCTCGGCGCCGTAGCGCCCCGACACGTACACCCAGACGCCGCTGCCCCCCATGCCGAGGAGCGCGACGGCGATGGCGAGAAACGTGAAGTGATAGAACATCAAGGCCGAGAAAATGCGTGTAAGCGAGACCTCGAGCAGGAGGTTCGCTGCGCAGACCATCGCCAGGGCCAGCAGCACGCGACGGGCGGGCATCGGCGGCGCTATAACACGCGGCATGAGCTCGCTCGACGGCATCCGCGTCCTCGATCTGTCGCGTCTCCTTCCCGGACCGTTTCTCACGATGATCCTCGCCGACCTCGGCGCCGACGTCGTGAAGATCGAAGACCCGAAGGTGGGCGACTACATCCGCGCGTTTCCGCCGCAGAAGGCGGGCATGGGTGGGCGCTATCTCGCCGTGAACCGCGGCAAGCGTTCGATCGCGCTCGACCTCAAGGAGGCACGCGCGAAGGAAGCCTTCCTGCGCATGGCGGCGCAGGCCGACGTCGTCGTCGAGAGCTTCCGCCCCGGCGTGATGGACAAGCTCGGGGTCGGCTGGTCGGCGCTGTCGGCGGTGAACCCGCGCCTGGTGATGTGCTCGATCAGCGGCTACGGGCAGACCGGTCCGTACGTGCATCGCGCCGGCCACGACCTCAACTACATCGGCCTCGCCGGCGTGCTGGCGATGGGCGCCGAGAAGCGCGGGGCGATGCCGGCGATGCCGGGCATCCAGATCGCGGACTTCGCGGGCGGCGGCCTGTGGGGCGCGACCGCCGTGCTCGCGGCGCTGTTCGGGCGCGAGCGCACCGGCAAGGGGCAGCACCTCGACATCTCGATGACCGAGGGCGCGATGGCGCTCCTCGCCGCCGAGCTCGGCAACCTCGACTGCGGAGCCAGGCCGACGCGCGGCAGCGAGGCGCTGAACGGCGCGATGGCCTGCTACGGCGTGTATCGCTGCAAGGACGATCGCTTCGTCTCCGTCGGCGCGCTCGAGCCGAAGTTCTGGATCGCGTTCAACCAGGCGCTCGGTCGCAAGCCGGACATCAGCGAGCTCGCGGCGCCGGCGGCGAAGCAGGAAGCCATCCGCGAGGAGATCGCAACGATCCTCGTCACGAAGACGCGCGACGAATGGGTCGCCGCGCTGGCGCAGCACGACTGCCTGCTCGAGCCCGTGCTCGAGCTCGAGGAGCTGCCGTCGCATCCGCTCCACCAGGCGCGCGAGATGTTCATCACCGTCGACGGCGGGCCGGCCGGTCCGCTGCGCCACGTGCGCACGCCGCTGGGGCCGCCGGTGCGTCCCACGCCGCCGCCCGCGCTGGGTGCCGACGGCAAGGCCGTGCTCGCCGACTACGGCTTCTCCGACGCGGACATCACCGCGGTGCTCGGCTAGAGTCCGCTCAGGAACCACCATGATCGACCACGCCAGCGTTTACGTCGACGACATCGAGGCCGCGAAGGCCTTCTACGTGAAGGCGCTCGAGCCGCTCGGGTACACCGTGATCCGCGAGTTCGCGGGCGCAGCGATCGGCATGGGGGTCGCGCCCAAGCCCGACCTCTGGATCATCAAGGGGCCGGTGCGGCAGGGCGGCCAGCACATCGCGATCCGCGCCGGTGGCCGCGCCGCGGTGCGTGCGTTCTACGAGGCGGCGGTCGCCGCCGGCGGCAAGGACAACGGTCCGCCGGGAGTGCGCGCTCACTACCACGCCGACTACTTCGGCGCGTTCGTTCACGACCCCAGCGGCAACAACGTCGAGGCCTGCTGCCACGAGCGCTACATCGAATAGTCGATAGGTTTTCCCGAAGTAACCCGGGCCTACCCGAAACGACGCGGACGGTGCCGGTAGGACAGATAGACTGCTTCCGTGGTGCCGGTGCAGCGCGAGCTGCTCACCGATTCGGATGTGCAGGCTTCCCGCCTCGGCCCGAGCTTCGACGAGCTCGAGCGGCTGTGCGGCGATCGGCCGTGCGACCTCGGCAACATCGAGGTCTTCTACCGGCTCGGGCTGCGCCACCTCGCGGAGAAGAACTACGACCTGGCGATCGCCATGTTCGATGCGGTCGAGGAGACGTCGCCGGGGTATCGCGACGCCGAGGAGCGGGCGCACGCGATCCGCGCCTACCGTCACGACCCCGAGCCGCCGGCGGTGATGCCGGAGGCATCCGATCCCGACCTCGAGCCGCCGCCGGCGCCGCTGCCGCTCGACCTCGATCTCGATCTCGGTCTCGAGCCGCCGCCGTCGCCGTCGATCGCGGCGATGATCCGTGACGGCTCGATCACGATCGTCGAGAGCGTGCGCATCGCGCGCCAGGTGCTCGACGAGCTCGAGTTCTCGCACAACCGCAAGCTCGTGCACGGCGGCGTCTCGCCCGCGAACATGGTGCGCGCGGCGAACGGGGCGTGGGAGCTGCGCGAGGGCGAGGCCGCGCCGCCCTATCGCGCGCCCGAGCAGCTCGCCGGCGAGACGCTCGACGGCCGCTGCGATCTGTTCGCGCTGTGCGTGAGCCTCTACGAGATGCTCACGGGACAGCTGCCGTACGACGGCAGCGATCGCACGACGACGCCTGCGTTGCTCTCGGAGCTGGTGCCGGCGGTTCCGGTCGCGCTCGAAGATCTGGTGATGCGCGGCCTCTCCCCGCGCAAGCAGGACCGCTGGTCGAGCGCGTTCGTGATGAGCACGCGGCTCGAGCAGCTGCTGGCGCAGATCAGCTCGGGCAAGAAGCCCCCGAGCTTCTAGGCTCGCGGGTCTCGAAGAGGCGCGCGAGCCGCTCCTCGATGCGCTCGCGCAGGCGCGCCGGCGCCTCGGCCAGCGCGACCACCCGCGTGCGATCGCCGTCGCCGGTCTGCACCGTCGGGTGCAGGCGATACGCGACGACGCGCCCGCGCTCCGGGCCAGCCTCGGTGGAGAGCTCGAGCTCGAGCAGCGCGCCGAGGCGATGCGGCCACGTCACCGTGCGCGCGAACAGGTTGCCGAGGCTGAACGCGCACACGCTCGGCCGTGCGGCCTCGCCGAGATACGCCAGCGGCTGGATCACGTGCGGGTGGTGGCCGGCGATCGCGTCGACACCGGCGGCGGCCAGACCGCGCGCGATCGCGACGGTGTCGGGCTGCGGCACGTGCTGGAACTCCCACTCCCAGTGCGGCGTGGCGAGGATCGTGTCGAGCGCGAGCACGCGCCGGCGCACGCGCCAGTCGATCGCGGCGATGTCCGACGGACCGGGGACCGTCGCCTCGCCGCCGAGCGGCTTGTTCATCCACGTCGACCACGCGGCGATGCCGATGCGCAGCGGGCCAGCCTCGCGTACGACCAGCGGCGCGGGTGCGCCGTCGCGCACGCCGGCGAGCTGCACGCCGAGCGCGCCGAGCCGCGCCTCGGTCTCGCGCAGGCCGGCGGCGCCGGAGTCACCGGCGTGGTTGTTGGCGACCGAGAGCACGCAGCGCGTCGGGTCGGCCTCGAAGCGCGCGAAGAAGTCGCGCAGGTACTGACTGCCGAGCGACAGCGTCGCCAGGTAGCGCGCCTCGGGGTCGTTGTGCTCGCGCACCACCGGCGCCTCGCAGTTGCCGATGATCAGATCGGCGCGCCCGAAGAGGTCCTGCACGGCGCGCGACGCGCTGGGACAGCGATCGCCCGCGAGCCCCATCAGATCGCCGAACATCACCACGCGCATCGACGTGCGCGCGCTCGCGAAGCGCGCCGCGAGCGGACGTCGCGGCAGATCGACGTGCGCGCGCAACGACGGGCGCAGGTGAAGCCACGGCCAGCGGAGGTCGTAGTGCCAGGGATACGGTGACGCCATCGAGAGGATCGCAGTGCAACGGGAGCGCCGCGCCCGCGTTCGACACCTCGCAGCGCAACCTCGCGAACCTGCGCATGCCCGTGTCTGCCATGCGTCGGAGACTGCGCACCCCTGACAGATCAGGTGCTTGGGAATCAGACACATCCGATGGTCCAACCAATTGGCACCGCGCGTGCAGTCTGGGAGGGCGACCCACCGAGGTTGCCATGACCCACCGCCACAACATCCGCTATGCCGAGATGCCTCTCTCCCGCCTGCCGCGCGCGACCGCGCATCGTCTGATCGATCAGCTGTTCGCGCCCGACCAGCGCTTCGCGCGCTGCTTCCATCGCTACTGGCGCGAGACGATGGGCATGAACGACGCCGCCGCCACGCGCGCGACCCAGGACGAGCTCGCCACGTCGGCCGGCGTGCTGCGTGCCGACCTCGCCGATCCGTTCGTGCACACGCTCGGCGTTGCCCCCACCAGCGAACTACGTTCGCTGGAGCCGGGCCCGCACAAATTCGTTGGGACCCACGACCTCGGCTACGAGCCGGTCGGCATGTACGCGGTGCGCCCGCTCGCCGCACACGCGGTCGGCAAGAAGCTCGACGCGACGATGCCCGCAGGCACGCCCGGCGCCGGCGCGCGCCGCGGCCTCGTGCACGCGGTCGCGATCCGCGACGACCACGCCGGGCTGACCGTGCTGCGCACGGCGTTCGTCGGCATCGCGCGCAAGGCGGTCGAGCAGGACCTCGACGTCCTCTACTTCTACTCCTCGGATCATCGCCTCGCCGGCGTGTACAAGCACTTCGGCATGGACTTCCCCGAGGGGCTCGCGCTGCCGGGCAGCCGCCACCTCGTCGGTCGCTACCAGGTGCACCGCGCCGACAACCGCGAGCGCGTCGCGTTCACGGCCGAACAGCTCGGGCTCGTCGAGCTGCCGATGGCCGCGTGAAGGAGCCGCAGGAGAACCTCATGGAGGACTCGGATCTGATCCGGTACGCGCGCCTGGCCTGGTGGCTGGGTCCGTGGTCGCCGCGCAACGCGCGCCCGACCGGCGTGCGCCGTCGCGCCGTCGCCCTCGATGCGAGTGGACCATCGTACGTGTACGCGCCGGTCGACCGCGAGGTCCGCACCGCGTGGCTCGTGTCGCCGGGCTGCCATCACGACGGCCCCGACGATCCGCGCATGGATCGCTTCGCGTCGGTGCTGGCGTCGACGGGCGCGATCGTGATGTCGCCGCGCGCGCCCGAGCTGTGCAGGCTGCAGCTCGGCCACGGCGCGGTCGCATCGCTCGATCGTGCGTACGACGCGCTCGCCGCCGAGCCAGGTGCGCGCGGGCTGCCGCGGCAGGTGGTCAGCGTCTCCGTCGGCGCGCTCGCGGCGATGCGGCTCGCAGCCTCGCCGCGCACGGCCGGCGACATCGGGCGCGTGGTCGTCATCGGCGGCTACGCCGACCCCACCGCGATGATCGCGTCCCTGTGCGGCGCCGACGGGGCGCACCGTGACCCGCTCAACCAGCCGGTCGCGTTCCTCAGCTTCCTCGATCACCTCCCGGTCACCGTGCACGATCGCGCGCGCCTCACCGACGCGTGGCGCTGGTTCGTGCGCACGGCCTGGCCGCGCGACGCGTGGAAGCGCCCCGGCTCGACGGCGCACCACGGCGCCGCGCGCGAGCTCTCGCGCGAGGTCGATCCGCGCGATCGCGAGCTCTTCCTCATTGGCTGCGGCGCGCTGCCCGGCGGGCACGCGCTCGTCGCGGCGGCCCACGCGACCGGCGCCTACGCGCACCTCGACTGGCGCCCGCACGCCGCCGCCATCCGCGCCGACGTCGTCGCCGTCCACGGCGTCACCGACAACGTGATGCCGATCGCCCAGCTCGACGCGCTCGCGGCGGCGCTCCCGCGCGCGCGCACCATCCGCCTCGGCGGCTTCGCGCACAGCCGCACCGTGAGCGCGGGCGCGATCCTCAAGGACGTGCTCTCGCTCCGCGAGGTCCTCCGCGCCGTTGCGTAGCGAGTGAAGCCATGACCACCACCCCGACCCTGCCCACCACCTCGCTCTCGAAGATCACGTCGCTCGCCGGCAAGGCCACGGCCCGCGCCTGGAACGCCCGCGAGCTCGACTGGTGGACGCCGATCGTCGTCCCCGCCGGCGTGCGCACCGAGGTGTACGTCGACATGGTCAGCCAGCTGTTCTGGGCCGAGCAGGTCGCGCTCGACGCGCTCGCCCGCATGACCGCCGAGCTCCCGGAGCACGAGGCGCGCACGTTCCTCGCGACGCAGGTCGTCGACGAGGATCGCCACGCGCAGGTGTATCGCGGCTACCTCGAGCGCCTCGGCGACATGCGCCCGCTCGACCCGGGCCTGGCCGAGGTGTTCGACGAGGCGACGGCGTGGGACGGCCCGCCGTGGGCGCGCGTGGCCGCGCTCAACGTGCTCATGGAGCACGAGGCGCTGCACCAGCAGCATCACCGCATCGCGAACCTGCCGTGCCCGCTGTTCAAGCAGATCAACACGCGCATCGCGGCCGACGAGTCGCGCCACGCCGGCTTCGGCGTGCTCTACCTCGAGCACGTGGTGCCGCGGGCGAGCGACGCCGACAAGGCCGACGTGATGGCGTGGCTCGGCCGCCTGTGGAACCTCTGGCGCGCCGCCAACAAGGGCCGCTACCAGGCCGACGGCGAGCACGTGCTGCGCCTCGACGCCAGCGAGCTCGAGCAGCGCGGTCGCCGCGTCGCGGCGACGCTGGCGTCGCTCGGCCTCGGAGGTCGTCATGCGGCGTGACGTCCCGCGGCCGTTCCGCTTCGCGATCGTCGGCGCCGCCGCGGTCGCGGCGAGCCTCGCGGCGTTCGCGATCGCGCGCCACCTCGGCGCGCGCGACGCGCTGCCGACGGCGATCCGCCTGCTCGTGTCGCTGCCGACCCTCTACGCCGGGTACTCGCGCTGGATGCTCGCCGACGTCCTCGCCGCCGATCGCGCGCGCGTCGGGGCGCGCGGCGCCGAGCTGCGCATGATCGGCCGCGTCGCGGCGGCGGTCGCCGCGTCGAGCGCCGCCAAGATGCTGATCGAGCCCTGGCTCGTCGCCGACCTCGAGCGGCGCGGCCTGCACGCGTGGATCGATCTCGCGCCGCTCGCCGGCGATCTCGTCTACGGGCCCGGCCTCGCCTATGCGGTGTTGCATGTCGCGCGCACGGTCACGCGGCAGCCGGCGCCGCGAACTGCGCGTGATACAGCGCGTGATACGGACCGCCCGCGCTGAGCAGCGCCTCGTGCGTGCCCTGCTCGACGATACGGCCCTGCTCCATCACGAGGATGAGGTCGGCGTCGCGGATGGTCGAGAGCCGGTGCGCGATCACGAAGCTGGTGCGCTGCGCGCGCAACGTGGCCATCGCGCGCTGCACGAGCAGCTCGGTGCGCGTGTCGACCGACGACGTCGCCTCGTCGAGGATCAGGATCGCCGGGTTGGCGAGGAACGCGCGCGCGATCGTGATCAGCTGCTTCTCGCCCGCCGACAGGTTCGAGCTCTCCTCGTCGATGACGGTGTCGTAGCCGCCGGGCAGCGCGCGCACGAAGCGATCGACATACGTCGCCCTGGCCGCGGCGATCACGTCGTCCTCGCTCGCCGCCGGATTGCCGTACCGGATGTTGTCGCGGATCGTGCCGCCGAACAGCCAGGTGTCCTGCAGCACCATCCCGAAACGCGCGCGCACCTCGCTGCGCGGCACGCCCGCGAGGTCGACGCCGTCGATGCGGATGGTCCCGCTGTCGAGGTCGTAGAAGCGCATGAGCAGGTTGACCAGCGTGGTCTTGCCGGCGCCGGTCGGTCCGACGACGGCGATGGTCTGGCCCGGTGACGCCACCAGCGAGAGGTGCGCGATGAGCGGCTGCTCGGGCTTGTAGCGGAACGAGACGTCCTCGAAGCGGACCTCGCCGCGCACCGCACGCGGCAGCTCCGCGGTCGAGCGATCCGCGGGCTGATCCTTCTCGTCGAGGACCTCGAACACCCGCTCGGCCGAGGCGACGCCGGACTGCAGGATGCTCGCGACCTGCGCCAGCTGGCTCAGGTTCTGCGTGAACTGCTGCGAGTACTGGATGAAGGCCTGCACGCTGCCGAGGAGCATCTTGCCCGCCGCGACGCGCAGCCCGCCGACGACGGCGATCGCGATGTAGTTGAGGTTGCCGACGAACCGGATGGCGGGGAGGATCAGGCTCGAGATGAACTGCGCGCGGAGCGACGCCGCGAACAGCTCGTCATTCTTGGCGCGGAAGCGCCGCTCGATCTCGGCGCGGCGGCCGAAGACCTTGACCAGCGCATGGCCGGTGAACGTCTCCTCGATCTGGCCGTTGAGCGCGCCCAGGTGCTTCCATTGCGCGACGAAGCCGGCCTGTGCGCGCTTGCCGATCTTCGCGGTCACGGCGACGGAGATGGGCACGGTGACGAGGACGATCGCGGCCAGGAGCGGCGAGATCGTCAGCAGCATGATCAGGATGCCGAGCGCCGTCAGCAGCGACACCAGGATCTGGCTGAGCGTCTGCTGCAGCGCCATCGCGACGTTGTCGATGTCGTTGGTGACGCGGCTCAGCACCTCGCCGTGCGGCTGGCGATCGAAGTAGGCGAGGGGCACGCGCATCAGCTTGGCGTCGACCTCGGCGCGCAGGCCGCGCACCGTCCGCTGCACGACGTGGTTGAGGAGGTAGCCCTGCAGCCACAGGAGCACGGCCGCCCCGGCGTAAAGCGCCATCACCACCGCGAGCACGTGCCACAGCGCGGTGAAGTCGATGCCGGCGCCGGGGCGAACGTGCAGCCTGGCCGCGACGTCGGGATCGAGATCGCGCTGCAGGCTGAGGAAGCCCTGGAAGATGATGTTCGTGGCGCGGCCGAGCACGCGCGGCCCGGCGACCGACAGGGACACGCTCGCCACGCCTGCTGCGATCACGAGCATGATCGCCGCGCGCTGCGGCGCGAGCAACCCGAGCAGCCGGCGCGCCGACGTCCGGAAGTGCTTCGCCTTCTGCGGCGGACCCATGCCCATGCCCATCGGCCCGCGCATGGGCGGACCGGCGGGCTGCGCTTTCGGAGCGGGCGCTGGTCGCTCGGCGCTCACGCGGCCGCCTCCTGCTCCTCGGTCTGGGACGTCACGATCTCCGCGTAGGTCGGGCACGTCGCGATCAGCTCGTCGTGCGTGCCCTTGCCGACGATGCGGCCGCCGTCGAGCACGATGATCTGCTGGGCGTGCCGGATGCTGGCGACGCGCTGCGCGACGACGATCACCGTGGTGGTGGCCAGGCGCGGCGCGAGGGCCGTGCGCAGGCGCGCCTCGGTGGCGAGGTCGAGCGCCGAGAACGAGTCGTCGAGGAGCAGCACGGCCGGCCGGCGCAGGAGCGCGCGCGCGATCGCGAGGCGCTGGCGCTGCCCGCCCGACACGTTGGTGCCGCCCTGCGCGATCGGTGATTCGAGCCGCTGGGGCATCGCCTCGACGAAGTCCCTGGCCTGTGCGAGCGCGAGCGCCTCCCACAGCTCCTCGTCCGTGGCGTCGGGCTTGCCGAAGCGCAGGTTCGACGCCACCGTCCCGGTGAACAGGTACCCGCGCTGCGGCACGACCGCGATCCGTGTCCAGAGCTCCTCGAGGTCGCGCTCGCGCACGTCGACCTCGTCGACGAGGACGGTGCCGCCCGTCGGATCGGCCAGGCGCGGGATGAGGTCGAGGAGCGTGGTCTTGCCGGCGCCGGTGGAGCCGATGATCGCGGTGATCTGCCCCGGCCGCGCGGTGAACGAGATGTCGGAGAGCACCGGCGCCGCGGCGCTCTCGTAGCGGAAGCCGACGTCGCGCAGCTCGACGGTGCCCGTGAGCTGCGCCGGCGTGACGGGATGGGCGGGCGGCGCGACGCGCGGCACCATGTCGAGCACCTCGACGATGCGCTCGGCGCACACCGCGGCGCGCGGGATCATGATCGACATGAACGTCGTCATCATCACGGCGACGAGGATCTGGATGAGGTAGGCCAGGTACGCCATCAGCGAGCCGACCGCGAGCGAGCCGTCCGCCACCTGGTGCGCGCCGAACCAGAGCACCGCGATGTTCGACGCGTTGAACACGAGCAGGACCGTCGGCCACATCAGCGCCTGCAGCTTGCCGATACGCAGCGCGACCGCCGTGAGCTCGCCGTTGGCCTCTTCGAAGCGCGCGCGCTCGACGGGCTCGCGCACGAAGGCGCGCACCACGCGCATGCCCGTGATCTGCTCGCGCAGCACGCGGTTGACCGCGTCGATCCGCGGCTGCATCACGCGGAAGGTCGGGATCATGCGGCCGATGATGAGGCCGATGCTCGCGGCGAGGACCGGGATGCACACGACCAGGAGCTTCGACAGCGCGAGGTCCTCGCGCACCGCCATCACGATCCCGCCGACGCACATGATCGGCGCCGTGACGAACATCGTCGTGCTCATCAGCACGAGCATCTGCACCTGCTGCACGTCGTTGGTGGTGCGCGTGATCAGCGACGGCGCGCCGATCTTCCCGATCTCGCGCGCCGACAGGCGCCCCACGTGCTCGAAGACGCCGGCGCGCAGGTCGCGGCCGTAGCCCATCGCGACGCGCGCGCCGAACCACACCGCGATGATGGTCCCGGCGATCTGCGCCGCCGCGATCGCCAGCATGATGCCGCCGTTGCGGAGGATGTACGCCGTGTCGCCGCGCGCGACGCCGCGGTCGATGATGCGACCGTTCATGCTCGGCAGGTAGAGCGACGCGAGGGTCGCCACGAGCTGCAGCGCGACCAGGAGCGCGAGCGGGCGCGCGTAGGGTCGCAGGTACGTGCGGAGCAGCCGGAGCAACATCGGGTGGCTTACGCCGTGGCCCAGGTGGCTCGAATCGCCTCGCTCTGCGCCGCCAGTCGCTCGAGCTCCGCCGCCAGCGCCGGGATGCGCTCGGCCTCGCCGCCGATGCGCGCCAGGTCGCGCGACAGCGTTACGCCGTCGCCGTCGCCGTCGTGGCCGCGGTGCACGCCCGCGAACACGAGGAGGAGCGCCGCGGTCGCGTCCGCGCCGCTGCCGCTCGCGACGGTGGACGCGATGCGATGCGCCTCGGTCGCGCGCAAGGCGCCCAGGACCTCCGCGATCGCGGCGGCGTGTGCGGAGGTCTCGGGCTGCCGCGCGACGCAGTGCTCCGTGAGCCCGACCAGCGACGCGGCGACGTCGGAGAGCGACGCGTCGGCCGGCCACGTGCGCGACAGCGCCTCGCGCAGCCTGCGCGCGACCTCGGGCCACGCCGCGCCCGCGCACGCGAGCGACAGCATGATCCCCTGATGCCCTTCGCGGCGGCGCACGACCAGCGCGCCGCGCCTGCGGCCGGTCGTCGGATCGATCGTGGCCATCGCCGCCGCCAGCCGCGTCAGCGGCACCCAGTGCGGCGGGTACTTGAAGCGCGCGACGTCGAGCACGAGCACGCGGTCGCTCGGCGCGTGGTACCCGCCGATGGGCGAGAAGTGGCCGGCGCCGGTCTGCCCGAGGGCCTGGCGATCGTACGCGGCGATGATGACCTCGCCGGCCCCGGCCGCCGCCTGCGTGATCGTGCGCCGCAGCTCGTCGATCCCGTCGCTGCGCAGCACGACCGCCTCGGCGCCGTTGCAGCGCGCGAGGCACGCCAGCGTGTCGAGATCGACGCCCTGCGCGCGCACCTGCTCGAGCGAGACGCAGCAATCGAGCAGCTCCTCGCTGAACCAGCGCCACGGCCCCTTCCACAGCCGCCCCGGATCGATCGCGAGCGCGTTCAGCGCGACGACGAGCGAGCCGAGCCCACAGAACGCGGGATCGGACTGGGTCTGGTACTGCTCGGCGAGCGCGAAGTAACCGCCGAGCCCGCCGGCGGCGAGCGCCTCGCCGAACAGGCGCTGGCCCTCCGGCGACGCGAACGCGATCGTGTCCTCGGGCAACGGTCGGCGGTACAGCGTCTCCACCGGGCCAGCCTACCGTTCGTGGGCTAGAAGGACCAGCCGGCCGACGCGGTCGCGCCACCCGGCGTCGGGACGAGCGCGACCGACGCGCGGCGCTCGCCGCTCGGCCTGGTGATCACGATCGTGGCGACGCCCGCGGCCAGCATCACGCCGCCGGCGATGTACGCGATCGTCGCGTTGCGATCGGCGGCGTCGCCCTGCCGGTCGAAGTCCATCAGCTCCGCGCCCGTGCACTCGGTCGCGCACGCGCGCTCGGCGTCGCCGGCGAGCGAGCGCGCCTTCAGCGAGAAGTAGCCGCCGGCGACGAGGCCGAGCGCGCCGGCGCCGGTGAGCGCGTACCCGGCGATGCGCAGCGAGCCGCCGCTCGACGGAGGCGGCGCCACGATGCCGCCGTTCCCGGGCGGACCGGCCGGGCCCATCTCGCCGGGGGTGCGGCCATCGCCGAGCGGATCGTTCAGCCGCGGGTCGCCGGCGTCCGTCGGCGTGTCCGTGCTGCCCGCTGGCGGGGTGTCCGTGGTGCCGGTCGGCGGCGGCGCCTTCTTCGCGCAGGCCTCCATCTCGGGGATGCGCTGGTCGGCCATCGCGCGGAACTGTCCGCCCGGCGCCTCGCGCACGTAGTTCTTGTAGAAGGTGAGCGCGTTGGTGCAGTCGCCGGCGAGGCGATACGCCTGCGCGAGGTTCCAGAGGAGGAGCGGCTCGGGGATGAGCTTGTACGCCTCCTTGTACGCGGCGATCGCTTCCTTGTACTCGGCGACGTTGTAGTGACGGTTGGCCTCGTCGACGAGCTCGCCGGCGCGCTCCTCGGGAGACTTCGCCGGCTGCGCGATCGCGCCGACGGGAACCGCGAGCAGGACGGTGGCGAGGAGGATGGCGCGCTTCATGGTGTCTTCTTGAAGGGATTCACGACCACGTCACTGTTGTCGACGGGCGGCGGTTGCGCGCCGCTGCCCGTCGAGCTTCCCGATGCCGCCGCGGAGCCCGATGCCGCCGCGGAGCCCGAGGCGGTGCCGCCGCCCGGCGGGCGCGTGGTGCCGCCGCCGCGCTTGCGGTCGAGGTCGGGCGTGAGGTCGAGCGTGGCGCCGCTCGCGAGGTCGAACTCGACGAGCTTCTCGTGATGACCGGGCGCGCGCACGACGGCGCGATGCGACCCGGCTGGGAGCGCCAGCTTCGCCGTGCCGTTCACGAGCGTCACGGGCTGGTCGTCGATCGAGACGGTCGCGCCCTTCTCGTCGACGCGCAGCGCGACCGTGCCGGGGGCGGCGACGGGGGCTTTCACGACGACGGCGGACCCGATCTCGGTTTCGGTTTCGGTTCCGGTTTCGGTTTCGGTTTCGGTTTCGGTTCCGGATGCGGATGCGGATGCGGATGCGGATGCGGCTCCAGCTGCGACCGGCGGGTTCGTCGCGCCACCGCCGCCGCCGAGCGCGAGCACCGCGACCGCGCCGCCGACGACAACGACGCCCGCCGCGATCGCCAGCCACGGCAGCTTCCGCCCCGACGACGACGACTCCGCCGCGGGCTCCTTGCTCTTCGACTTCGGCGTTGCCGCCGGCGCGACGTTCGCGCCACCGCTGCGCAGCTCGCTCATCACCTCGCGCAGCCGCGCCAGCGTCGGCCGCTGCTCCGGCTCCTTCGCCAGCATCGCAAGCAGCACGTCGTCGAGCGCCTCCGGCACGCCGCTCACCTGCGCCGACGCGCGCGGTGGATCGTCGTGCAGGTGCATCGACACCACGTCCATCGCGTTGTCCGCGACGAACGGCGGCCGCCCCGTCACCATCTCGAACGCCACCGCGCCGAGCGAATAGATGTCGACGCGCGCGTCGATCTCGTAGCCGCGTGCCTGCTCGGGCGCGACGTACAGCGGCGTCCCCAACAGGCTGCCGGTGCGCGTCTTCGTGATCCGCTCGCTCGGATCGTCGAGGAGCTTCGCGATCCCGAAGTCGAGCAGCGTCACCTTGGTCTTCCCACCCGGTGCCGCGACCAGGAAGACGTTGTCGGGCTTGAGGTCGCGGTGGACGATGCGCTTGACGTGCGCGGCCTCCAGCGCCTCGGCGATCTCCTCGACGATCGCGTACACCTCGGCCAGCGGCAGCTTCCCCTTGCGCAGGCGCTCGGCCAGGCTCTTGCCTTCGAGCCACTCCATCACGAAGTAGCTGCGCCCGTCCGGCAGGTTGCCGAACGAGAACACGTCGACGATGTTGGGGTGGCCGATCTGGTTCACCGAGCGCGCCTCGGTGACGAAGCGCTCGACCGCCTCGGGCTGCATGCAGAGCTGGCGGCTCAGCACCTTGATCGCCGCGCGCTTGCCGATGAGCGGGTGCACGGCGCCGTACACCACGCCCATGCCCCCCTGACCGATCTTCCGCTCGACGCGGTACTCGCCCACCATCTCGCCGGCCGCGAGCTCGCTCGAGCCCGTCACGCCGCGCGGCATCGTGTACTCGTCGCCCGAGCCTCGTGAATCCGTGCCCGCCGCCGTTGGCGCCGCACCCACCGGGCCCGTGCCAAGCGTTGCCGCGTGAGCCACGTCCTGGTGTGTGTCAGCGGCCGGAAGCGTCTCGTTTCCCGGCGCGGGAGCACGTCCACGCGGCGTCGTCGCCATGAAGGCGTGCATTGTACAATACGCTCCGCGTGCACGCGCGGCGCGGCACGAGTGACGAGAGCCGCCGCCATGGCCGATCGATCCGCCAGGCCGCGCGCTGACCGCCGTCGCGCAACGCTGCGAAACTGCGAGACCGCCGAGCCAAGGTTCGTGGCACGGCCGCTGCTGATGAGGACGCCATGCGCCTCCTCCCCCGCCTCGCGCCCGCCCTCGTCCCCGCGCTCCTCCTCGCCGCCTGCGCCACCTCCGGCGAGGAGGACGTGGACATGCCCGACTTCGAGTCGTTCGCCGATGGCAAGGAGGACACCGCGTACATCGGTAGCCGCGCCGCCGAGATGAACGCGGTCTTCACCGGCAAGGTCCGCGTGCTCGTCCCCGGCAAGACGCCGGCCGAGCTCGCCACGCTCGCCGACACCATCAAGGCGAGCCCGTCGAGCTGGGAGCACCGCGACATCACCGGCCAGGTGACGGAGCAGATCAAGTACGCGCGCAACGCGCTCAAGACCGAGAAGCTGAACCTCAACCTCGAGGGCGGCTCGCCCGCGTTCTCGTCGATCACCGTGATCGACGGCGGCCTCGAGCTGGCGTACGAGGTGTCGGTCGAGTCGCTCGTGAAGTTCAAGGAGCTCGAGGCGCAGGGCCTCAAGCCCGCCGACCTCGTCGGCAAGGTGGTCGAGCCCAAGCTGCCGCTCGTGCCGGCCGGGTTGCTCGAGCGCATCTCGAACAAGTGCGCCACCGACCCCGACGCGCCCGGCGCCGAGGTCCCGGTCGCCGACCTCGGCGCGCACAACCTCTTCTACTACTTCGACGCGAGCCGCGCCGGCTGCACGCTCGGCGCGAGCGACCTCGTCACCGCGCACTACGAGATCCGCAGCTCGCTCGACGCGCCCACCGCGTTCCCCGAGTACGACCGCCTCGTCGCCGACAAGAAGGTGACCATGGGCATCGTCTTCGGGCAGATCGAGCACGGCGACCTGCAGACCAACGACTGGGGCTTCATCTCGTTCAACGCCATGACGCGCGCGTTCCGCGACAAGGGCTTCCGCGTGACGTCGCAGCTCGAGGGCGGCAACGGTCACAAGCTGTCGAAGACGTACACCGGCGGCCTCGTCGTCGAGATCGAGATGTGGAACCCGAAGAGCTTCGCCGACCACGTCGACCGCGCGCAGTCGAACGAGACCTTCCGCTCGGTCATGAAGCGCAACGAGGTCTTCTACTACAACGGTCACGCCTTCTACGGCTCGCTCAGCGTGCTCGACGATCGCGCCGCGTACCCGGAGAACACGTACCAGGTGCTCTTCATGGACGCGTGCTGGTCGTACGCGTACTACACGAAGCAGATCTTCCGGAACAAGGCGACCGAGAGCGACCCGACCGGCTACGCGCTCGCCGACGTCATCAACAACACCGAGCCCGGCATCACCGGCTCCGAGCACACCGCGGTCGTCCTCTACGACCAGCTCTTCCAGGGCGCGGCCAAGGCCAACGCGCGCCAGTCCACGCGCCTCTACTCGTGGAACAACATCGTGAAGTACATGAACGAGCACGCCGAGCGTCGCGCCCAGGCGCGCGGCGGCGACCACCCCGATCCCGAGATCTACGGCGTCTCCGGCGCGCGCGACAACGCGTTCGGCCGGATGTAGCCGGCGCGCGCCGTTTTCTTTCCGGCGAGGCGAACGCCGCGGTGGACGAGGTAGGCGAGGGCGCCGATCGAGCCGAGGAAGAGCATGGCGACGAGGTACGGCGCGACCGGCAGCTTCTGCTCGCGCGCGTCGCGCACCATCCACGTCGAGTAGAGGAAGCAGGCGATCGCGACGTCGAGGAGCACCTGCATGCCCCACGGCTCGTCGCGCGCGAGCGTGAGGAAGCCGAAGTAGCCCTCGGTCCCGACGACCCAGAGCGAGAAGGCCGAGAAGGCCAGGAGCACGACCAGTGGGATGGCGATCTTCTTCATGCGCTCACCGTGCGCCCGGCCGCGAGGCGCTGCCATTACGTCCGAGGTAATGGTGGCGCCTCCGCGCCGGTCTACGATGCGGCCATGGCCTCGGAATCTCACGTCGGCTCGCTCCTGCGATCGTGGCGCGACGCGCGCGGCATGAGCCAGGAGCGGCTGGCCGCACGCGCGGGGGTCTCGACCCGACACCTCTCGTTCATCGAGACGGGGCGCTCGTCCCCCGGCAAGGACGTCCTCCTCGCGCTCGCGGGTGCGCTCGAGGTGCCGCTCCGCGATCAGAACTCGCTGCTGCTCGCGGCCGGGCTCGCGCCGCGCTATGCGACCTCGTCGCTCGACGGCAGCGAGCTGTCGATCGTGCGGCGCGCGCTCGATCACGTGCTGCGCCAGCAGGAGCCGTTCCCGGCCATCGTCGTCGATCGGCTGTGGAACGTGCTGCGCCTCAATCAAGGCGCGCAGCGAATGCTCGCCGCCTTCCTGCCGCCGAACATGCCCGCCGACGTGGCCGGCAACGCGATGCTCGCGCTGGTGCACCCCGACGGCTGGAAGCCCTTCATCGTCGACTGGGACGATCTCGCCGGCCACCTCGTCGAGCGGCTGCACCGCGAGCTCGCGGCGTCACCGCGCGACGCGCAGCTCGCCGAGCTCCTCGCGCGCGTGCTGGGGCAGCCCGGCGTCCCCGCGCACTGGCACAAGGCACGGCTCGCCGCGAGCGTGCGCCCGTTCGCCGCCGTTCACCTGCGCCGCGGCGCGCTCGAGCTGCGCATGTTCACCATGCTCACCACGCTCGGCACGCCCCTCGACGTCACCGCCGAGGAGCTGCGCATCGAGACCTACTTTCCGGCCGACGACGCGACCGAATCCGTGCTCCGCAGCTGGGCGGCGTGAGCGTATGCTCGCGCGCATGAGGACCCCCTGGTTGCCTTCGCTCGTCCTCGCGCTGATCGTCGTTCCGGCGGCTGCATGCAACGGCGGTGATGGCACCGTCGACGTCGATGCCGCCGGTGGTGGCGACGGCGACGCGAGCACCAGTGGAGACGGCGCGCCTGCGATCGATGCCGCTCCGGCCGGCGGCTGCGGCACGACGCAACCGACCGGCGTCCAGAACGGCACCATCAGCGTGGCCGGTGTCGATCGCACGTACGTGCTGTTCGTGCCCGCCGGATACGATCCGTCGCGGCCCACGCCGCTCGTCTACGCGTGGCACGGTCGCACCGGCACCGCCGCCGGGGCGCGCTCGTACTTCGGCATCGAGGCGGCGAGCGCGGGCGCGGCGATCGTCGTTTACCCGCAGGGGCTCGCGGTGTCGGCCGATCCCGCCGACACCGGCTGGGAGCTCACCGCGAACGGGCGCGATCTCATGTTCTACGACGCGCTCTCCGCGCGGCTCCGCGACACCTACTGCATCGGCTCCGCGTACAGCATCGGCCACAGCTTCGGCGGCTACATGAGCAACGCCCTCGGCTGCTTCCGCGGCGGCACCGACCCCGGCGAGGTGCGCGCCATCGCGCCGATCGCCGGCGGCGGGCCCTTCGGCGCGTGTCCCGGCGATCCGGTGTCGGCGGTGGTGATCCACGGGATGACCGACATGGTCGTGCCCTTCACGCAGGGCGAGGGCTCGCGCGACTTCTGGCGCGGCGACGCCGGCTGCGAGACGACGTCGACCGCGATCACGCCGTCACCGTGCGTCGCCTACGACGGCTGCGACGGTGGCCGCGCCGTGCGCTGGTGCGCGCACGGCGACACCGCCTTCATGGGCCACGGCTGGCCCTCGTTCGCCGCCGCGGCGGCGTGGGCGTTGTTTCAGGCCACGCCCTGATCGCCCGGCTCGGCGCGCGCGGGCGCGGGCGCCTTGTGCGGCTGCGCGAGCTGACTGCCGATCGGCGCGAGCAACGCGCCGAGTAGCGCCACCGCTGCCGCGAGCCACGCCCACACCGGGCCGAGGTCGTGCTCGACGAGCACACCGGCGATCGGCGGCGCGCAGATCGCGGCCACCGACGACAGCGACTGCGTCAGGCCGAGCAGCGCGCCCTGCTCGCTGCGCTCGCCGAGCTGCGTCACCAGGCTGGTCAGCACCGGTCGGCACACCGAGCCACCGAACGCCGACAGCACCGTCGACACCGCGAGCAGCGCGATGGTCTCGGCGAACCCGAGGAAGATGTAGCCGGCGCCGAGCGAGACGAATCCGGCGACGGCGAGCCGTCCTTCGCCGAGCCGCGCGACCAGCTTGCCCATGAAGCCGCCCTGCACCAGCGCGCCGACCAGGCCGGCGCCGGCGAACGTGAAGCCGATCTCGCGCGGCGTGAAGTAGTGCCCGTCCCAGATCAGGTGACGCTCGGCGAAGAGCGCGAAGCCGCCGGTGAAGAGCGTGAACGCAAACATGTAGACGAAGAACTGGAAGAGCAGGCCGCGCAGCACCGGCCGGCGGAAGTACTCGAGGTACTTGTCCCACTCGAGGATGCCGAGGCGTGAGGTGCCAGGCTCGATCGCCGTCGGCGCGTCGCGCGGCAGGAGGAACCAGGTGCCGAGGATCGAGAGCCCCGACAGCCCTGCCGCCGCCCAGAACGGCGCCGAGTAGTCGTAGTCCGAGAGCAGGCCGCTCACGGCCGGCCCGACGAGGAACCCGAGCCCGAACGCGATGCCGATGAGGCCGAACGCGCGCGCGCGCTTCTCGGGCGGCGTGTGGTCGGCGATGTACGCCTGCGCCACGGCGAGGTTGCCGGCCGTGGCGCCGTCGAGCGCGCGGCCCGCGAACACCATCCACAGCGAGCGGGCCTCGGCCATCATGATGAAGCCGAGCAGCGTGCCGAGCTGGCTGATCAGCAGGATCGGGCGGCGGCCGTGGCGGTCCGACAGCCGGCCGAGCACCGGGCCGGCGAGCAGCTGGCACGCGGCGAAGGTCGGGATGAGCAGCGACGCCAGCGTCGGCGACGCGCCGAAGCTCTCGGCGTAGATCGCGAGCAGCGGGATGACGATCGTGAGCCCGAGGACGTCGACGAGGACGATCAGGAAGATCGGGAGGAGAGGCGAACGACGCATCGAGACGGGAGGGCCGTATATACCAGCGTCAGGGCTCGCGCGGCCCACAGCCGGACGTGCCTTCCACCTCGATCACGTAGAGGTAGCGGAATCCGACGGTCGCGTACTGCGTGCGCACACCGGCGCGCCCCAGGAGCGAGCACTGGGCGACCGCCGTGGCGAGCACCTCCTGCGGGTTGTCGTCCGGCAGCTTGCCCAGGATGCGCGGCGCGCCGGAGGTGGTGGCGAGGTCGGCGGTCGCGAACACGCGCTCGCCCGCCACCAGCCGGCTGTTGGGGATGATGCCCTCGGCGAAGATGACCTCGCTCAGCTGGCCCTCGCGGATGAGCGCGACCGAGGCCGTGGTCGGCGTGGAGACGCGTCGCATGACGACGCCGAAACACGTGCCCGGTCCGATGTCGATGCGCCCGGCGGTCACGCCGACCGCGTTCTGCGTGGGCGCCACGCCGGCGTCGCCGCCGTCGTCGGCGATCGCGCTCGGCACGCCCATCGTCGCCACGACCGGATTCTGATACGCGCGATCCTGGATCGTCGCCTCGGCGAGGCTCGCGTGGAGCTCGACCTGCAGCAGCTCACCGTTCTCCACCTTCCAGCGGCCACGGGTCGCGTCGTAGCGCGCGAGCACCACGTCGGGATCGCCCGTGAACCCGTCGAACCAGCGCCAGCAGTGCTTCACCTGCGTCGAAGGATCGCAGTCGTCGCCGACGCCGTCCTGATCGACGTCGGCGTGCTGCGTGCCGGGCGTGGGCGCGGCCTGATGCGGACATAGATCGCACGCGTCCCCGCCGCTGATGTCCGCGTCGCCGTCCTCGTCGGCCTGCGTGGGATTGCGGATGGCGGGGCAGTTGTCGAGGTCGTTGGCGACGCCGTCGCCGTCGACGTCGTCGGGGTTCGCGTCCGCGCTGCCGCCACCGTCGCCGTCGTCGTCACTCCCCGCGTCGTCGTCGCGCGCGTCGTCGTCGCTGGCGCCGCCGTCGCCGCGCGCCGGCGCATCGAGCCCGAACAGCTGATTGCACCCACCTGCGCTGACGGCGATCATCACCGCCATGAGCAAACGGGGCGTCATCGCGGCGATTGTAACCTCAGCGCGCGGGCGGCGTAGGCACGCCATGACCAAGCTCACGTGGGCGTCGTTCATCACGGCCGCCGGGCTCGCAGGCGTGGCTGCCTGCGGTGCCAAGCAGCAGCCCGCGGGCGGCGACGACCCGGACATGTCGCCGATGGACCGGATGATGGACGACTCGATGCACATGTCGGAGGACACCGGCGCCGAGTTCGGCCCGCTCGAGATCGGCGCCGACTGGAAGACGTACGTGAAGATGAACACCGCGCCGGTGGTCTCGGAGACGCACGGCGGCCGCAACGTCGACACCTACGTGAACCAGCTCGGCGCCGCGGCGTACCTCGACGAGTCGGCCGAGATCCCGCTCGGCACCGTGCTCGTGAAGACGTCGACCGAGCCCGACGGTTCGCCCGGCCCGCTCTTCATCATGGAGAAGAAGTCGCCGGGCTTCGCGCCCGAGCAGGGCGACTGGTACTACGCGATCCACTGGGCCGAGCCGTCCGCCGCCTGGAAGAAGAAGCTCGGCGGACCCATCTACTGGCGCACGCCGTCGAAGCGCGCCGCGTACTGCTGGGAGTGCCACGAGAACTACGACCGCGCGCTCGGCGGCGTGCCGGCTCCGCAGCGGATCACGTCGCTTCCGGAACGGTAGGAACACGCGCGCGGGCGCGCGTGGACAACGTTTGCGGCTGGCGGTTGCACCTACACGCGCGTTTCTTGTGCGCGGGATTGTTCGCATTTTTTGGGAACCGTCCGCGAAGGCCGCTGTCAATGGACATGAGCGACGACGATGAGCCAAGTGGCTCCGACGTCGCCCGGCGCTTGGGCGCGGCCGTTTGGCCGTGCCGACGGATGCGCCCGAATCGCCCTCGTTGGAGGACGCCATGTCTACCGCTATGCCCGCGCATCCCACCTCGCTCGCTCTCACCACTCCCGCCACGTCTCCCACCTCCGCTGCACCGGCTGTCGAGGTCGTCACGCAGCTCGGCACGTCGGTCGTGTCGGTGGACAACCTCGGCGTCGGCGCCGAGACGCGCGGCCGCGGTGGCCGCTTCGTCAGCATCGGTGCGGCGCTCCTCGCCGGCGCGGTGCTCGCGTTCGGCGCGGGCGTCATGAACGCGAAGGACGAAGCCAGCGCGCGCGAGCGCTGGGCCAAGGACGGCAAGCCGATGTGGGCCTACCGTCCGTCGAAGGGCTCGGCCACTGCGGACTTCGCCGCGCTCGGGGGTGGCGTGCTCGGGCTCGGCCTCGTCGCCACCGGTCTTCTCCGCCGCCGCGAGCAGGCGCGCACCACGCTGCGCGTGGGCGAGGCCGCGGGCGTCGATGTCCCGCTCGCCGGCGCGCACGACGTCACGCTCGTCGCGCCCGACGGCGCGGGCGGCTTCCGCGCCAACCTCATCGGCTTCAGCGGCGAAGTGCGCCGCGGTCAGAACGTCGCGTCGATCGAGTCGCTCACCGCGGCCGGTCACACCAGCATCGCGCTCGCCGTCGGTACGCACGTGAAGGCGTCGCTCGGCAAGACCACGTTCCACGTGCGCGGCATGGAGAAGCCGGCGCGCACCGCGGCCCCGTCGCCGCTCGTCGCCGACCGTCAGGTCCTCACGTTCGTCGCGGCCTCGGCCATCGTGCACCTCGGCGTGCTCGCGTTCTTGAACGCGGTGCCGCCCGACCAGAACACGGCGCAGACCGACATGAACGCCAACGAGAACACCAGCGTGATGGCGCACCTCAACAGCAACGAAGATCCCAACCCGGAGGAGACCAAGCCCGACGACTCCGATGACGTCGGCGAGAACGGCGGCATGGCCAGCACGATCGTGTCGATGGCGCTCGAGGACGGCACGCTCGGTCACGACCAGCCCAACCCGAACCCGGCCAAGCTGCGCGTGAAGGATCGCGGGCTGAACGAGGAGCTCGCGCGCAAGGCGGCGCTCGAGGCCGCATCGAGCGCGGGTGTGCTCGCCGCCATGACCAGCCCGATCTCGGTCTATCAGGGTGGCGACATCTCGGACGGCCTCGACGACCTCGACATCACCGGCGGCATCATCGACGGTGACGGCACCGGCGCGCCCATGGGCTCGTTCGGCTGGGGCGTCAAGGGTCAGGGCCTCGGCTGCGGCACGCCCGACGGCAAGAACTGCAGCGGTCAGCACGTGGGTCCGTACGCGACGATCGGCTGGGAGGGTCGTGACTACGCCGGCCCGTTCAGCCAGCGCCCGGGCCGCCCCGGTCGCCCCGGCGACCGCGTCGCCAAGGTCCCGACGGTGAAGCTCAGCCCGCCGATCGCGTGCACCCAGGACGCGCCGTGCCTCGACAAGGAGATCATCCGCCGCTACGTGAAGCGCAACATCGAGAAGATCACCTACTGCTACGAGAAGGAGCTGCTCGCGCAGCCGGGTCTCGAGGGCACCGTGATGGTGAACTTCACGCTCAACGGTAACGGCCGCGTGATCGACTCGAAGGCGAGCGGCGTGGACCCGACGGTGTCGAGCTGCATCGCCGAGGTGGTGTCGAGCATCCACTTCCCGAAGGTTGGCGACGACGGCATCTACCCCATCAAGTACCCGTTCCAGCTCCGCCCGTCGGGCCGCTGAGACGGCGAGCGCGAGGGAGTGTGCGAGCGGCAGGCGACTGCCGCTCGCGGCATTTTCGGAATTTCCCGCCGCGCAGGGTGGCGGCGACTAAGCTCTGGCGTGGGCACGATCGGACGGAGCGTGATCGCTGTCGCAGCCCTGGGTTGGGTTGCCGCGGGCGACGTGCGCGCGGAACGCGGGCCGGAGCGTGGACCCATCGTGCGGGTCGCGGGGCTGGCGCCGTTCACCGAGGCCGAGCTCCAGGACGCGCTGCGCCTGCGGCTCGGCGGCGGCGATCATCGCGTCGAGGTGGTGTCCGGCGCGCGTGTGGTGACGATCTCGGTCGACGGCAAGACGCGCTCGGTCCGGCTCGGCACGGAGCGCGGCGCCGAGGCGGCGCGTGTCGTGGCGCTGGTCGCCGCGGCGATCGTGCTCGACGACGCGCAGGACGCGTGGCGCTTCGAGGACGTTCCTGCGGCGGAGCCCGCCCCGGTCGCCGCGTCGTCGTCGTCGGCGGCGTCGCCGGAGCGGGAGGCGGCGACGCGCTGGACGCTCGCTGCGCTGGTGACGCCGGCGGCGGCCGAGCGCACGCAGCCCGGCGGCGGAGCCTGGGTCGCGTACGACCGGCGCGGCGGCGGGGGAGGTGCGCGGCCGATGCTGGCGATCGGCGTGACGTCGTCGAGCATCGAGCTGGGCGAGAGGGCGCCGGCCATCCGCACGGTCGAGGTTCCGCTGCGCGCCGGCGCATGGCTCGGTGACTCCTTCGCGGCGGGCGTGTCCGCGGTCGCGGTGCCGTACCTGACGCGCGGCGGAGCCGGTGACGCCAACGTGCTGTTCGGAGCCGGCGTGATGGCGCGGGCGCAGCTGTCGATCGTGCACGGCGCCTCGCTCGTCGCGCAGGTCGGTGTCGACGGGATGCTGAGCTCGGTCGAGTACCGCTGGGAGGGCGAGCCGGTGCTGGCGAGCGGTCGCGTGCGGCCATGGCTCGCCGTCGGCGTGACGTGGGTGGGCGGACCGTGACGTCGTGGACCGTCGGCGCGGTGCTCGGCGTGCTGGCCGACGTGTCCCGCCCGCTCGTGGCCGACGAGGACGTGGCGCTCGTCGAGAGGGCGCGCGGCGGTGATCGCGACGCGTTCGAGGCGCTGTATCGGCGGCACGTTGCGGCCGTGTACGCGAGGCTGTCGCGACTCGTCGGGCCGGTTGCGGAGCGCGAGGATCTGACGCAGGACGTCTTCCTCGGCTTTCATCGCGCGCTCGCGCGCTTCCGCGGCGAGGCGGCGCCGAAGACGTTGCTCCATCGCATCACGGTGAACGTCGCGATCGATCACCTGCGGCGGCGTGGCCGACGCCCGGTGGAGGCGCTCGACGCGTCGATCCTGGCCCAGCTCGTCGACGACGGCGACGGTCCGGAAGAGCGAGCGCGACGTGCGCAGCGGCTGGCGCGGGTGCTCTCGGCGCTCGAGACGATCGCGCCGAAGAAGCGCGTGGCGTTGCTGCTGCGCGTGGTCGAGGAGCTGTCGTTCGAGGAGATCGGCGCGCTCGTCGGCGCGAACGCGGAGGCGGTGAAGAAGCGCGCGCAGCACGGGCTGCGAGAGCTCACGGCGCTGCTCGGTGCGCCCGAGGAGGTCGTGCCGTGAGGACGGACGAGACGCCGTCCCGTGCGGGCGTGGAGGCGCGGCTGCGCGAGGCCGCGACCGTCGACGATCGGCTCGACGAGGTCCGCCGCGCACGGATGTGGAGCGAGCTCGCGAAGAAGCTCGACGCCGCGGGCGACGGGCGGGGGACGGGGGTGGGAGCGGCGGAGGCGCGCGCGCGGCGACGGAAGGGAACGGTGATCGTCGCGGTCGTCATCGGCGGCGCGATCGCGGCGGCCGTGCTCCTGGCGATCGGTGCGCGGGCGCTGTGGGGCGGCAGCCGGGGTGGCGGGGCGCTGAGTCGCGCGACGCAGGTCATCGAGGTTCCGACGAGCGCGACGGCGCGCGCACAGCTCGGCGCGGCGGCGGTGACGCTGCACGGCCCGGCGCGCATGCAGGTCGAGCGCGCCGACTCGGTCGTCGAGGTCGTGCTCGAACAGGGCGCGGTGAGCGGCGACTACGACGGCACGCGGGGCGGGCGGATGCGCGTGCGCACGCCGCACGCCGTGGTCGAGGTGGTCGGCACGCTCTTCGACGTCGAGGTCGAGGGTGGCGCGACGTGTGTCGCGGTCGCGCACGGACGCGTCCGCGTTCGCGCCGCGCGTGGTGTGCGCATGGTCGGCGGCGGCGAGAGCTGGTGTACCGACGCGGGCGAGGTACGTGCGGTGCTGCCGGCGGTGGAGGAGCGGATGCGCGCGGCGGCGGTGATGGATGAGAAGCTGGCGACGACGGGGTGGCGATGGCCGCTGACGCCGTCGCAGCCGGAGCCGCGGACGCGTGACGGCGCGGTGCGTGGTTCGGGAACGGGGACGGGAACGGGGACGGGGACGGGGACGGGAACGGGGACGGGGACGGGGACGGGGACGGGGACGGGGACGGGGACGGATCCGGTTTCGGTTTCGGATCCGGTTTCGGTTTCGGATCCCGGTCCGACGGCGCGTAGGATCTCGCCCGCTGGCGCGCGCTCGGGCTCGCCTCCTGCTTCTGGATCTGGTTCTGGTTCTGGCTCTGCTTCGGGTTCTGGCTCTG
>DATLEB010000034.1:0-14980 GCA_035525615.1 Kofleriaceae bacterium
GGATTGCTTGTCTTCGTCCCCATTCTCCGGACGCGACTACCCGTATTCGCACACTCACCCGCGGCTGCGGCTGCGGCTGCGGCTGCGGCTGCGGCTGCGGCTGCGGCTGCGGCTGCGGCTGCGGCTGCGGCTGCGGCTGCGGCTGCGGCTGCCGGGGTATCCTCCGCGCCAATGCTTCCGGTCGCCACCGCCGCGGAGATGCGCGCCCTCGACGCCGCCACGATCGAGGACATCGGGCTGCCCGGCTCGGTCCTGATGGAGACCGCGGGGCGCGGCGTGGCCGCTGCCGCCGCGGCGCGTACGCCACCCGGCGCGCGCATCGCGGTGGTCTGCGGCAGCGGCAACAACGGCGGTGACGGCTTCGTCGCGGCGCGCGTGCTCCGCGCCGCCGGTCATGACGCGGTCGTGTTTCTCGTCGCTCCGCGGTCGCGCATCGGCGGCGACGCGGCGCTCCACCTCGCGGCGTACGAGAAGTCGGGCGGGGTCATCTCCGAAGCCGGGGCCCCGTCCGCCACCGACCTCGTCGCGCTCGGCGAGGCCCTCGACGACGCCGCCGTCATCGTCGATGCGGTGTTCGGCACCGGGCTCGATCGCACCGTCGAGGGCCACCTCGCCGCCGTCATCGCGCGCATGAACGAAGCGCGCGGCACCCGCATCGCGGTCGACATCCCGTCGGGCCTCTCCGCCGACACCGGCCACCCACTCGGAGTGGCCGTGCAGGCGCACCACACCGTGACGATGGCGGTCGCCAAGGTCGGCATCGCGGGCGCGCCGGGCGTCGCGCATGCCGGCACGCTCGAGATCGTCGACATCGGCATCCCGCGCGCGCTGTGCGAGGCGCAGACACGCGCCGCCCTCGTCGAGCGCGCCGATGCGCGCGGCTGGGCGCCGGCGCCGAACATCCTCGATCACAAGGGCCGCCGCGGCCACGTCGCGATCATCGGCGGCTCGCCAGGCAAGCGCGGCGCCGCGCGCCTCGCGGCGGTCTCGGCGCTACGCACCGGCGCCGGGCTCTGCACGCTCGCCGGACCCGCCAGCGTCGGCAGCGACGGCGGCGAGCTCACCGCGCCCGACGCCGTCATGACCGCCACGCTCGACGACGCGGCGAGCATCCGCGCGCTCCTCGGCGGCAAGCGCGCCGCCGTCGTCGGCCCCGGCATGCCCGACGACGCGCGCGGCCGCGCGTGGGTCGACGCCGCCCTCGCCAGCGACGTGCCGCTCGTCCTCGACGCCACCGCGCTCGCGCACCTCGCCGGCCGCCTCGCCGACGTCGCGGCCGCGCGCACCACCGTCGTGCTCACGCCGCATCCCGGCGAGGCCGCGCGCCTCCTCGGCGAGACCACCGACGCGATCCAGGCCGACCGCATGCGCGCCGTGCGCGCGCTCGCCGCCGCCAGCCGCGCCGTCGTCGTGCTGAAGGGCGCACGCACGCTGGTCTGCGACGGCACGCTCGGCGACGACTTCGTCACCATCAACCCGACCGGCGGTCCGGCGCTCGCCACCGGCGGCACGGGCGACGTGCTCGCCGGCGCGATCGGCGCGCTGCTCGCGCAGGGCGTCGCCCCCGCCGCTGCCGCCCGCCTCGGCGTGTGGCTGCACGGCGTCGCCGGTGACGCGCTCGCTGCACGGCTCGGACCATCCGGAGTGATCGCGAGCGATCTCCCCGACGCCATCGCCGTCGCGCTGCGAGATCTCTCGCACTAGCGCGTCTGCCCGAGGACACGTCGTGTGTCTCCTGGTCCGCTGCCGGCGGGAGTCGGTCTTGTTCCAGCTACTTGCGGATGGCACCGCGGTTGCTGAAGAGACCTCCCATGCCGCGAACCGCCGCCACCGCCGAACCGCCCGCCCGCTCCGAGATCCGCCGCAAGTCCAAGAACGCGCCACGCGCCGTTCGTAGTCCCGTGCCCGACCACTCGGCGTTCGCGACCGCCTGCCTCCCGTACACCAGCGAGCTCACCGGCGCCGCGCTCCGCCTGTCGCGCAACCCCGACGACGCGCGCGACCTGGTCCAGGAGACGCTCATGCGCGCGATGATGGCGTGGGAGCGCTTCGAGGAAGGCTCGAACGTCCGCGCCTGGCTCCACCGCATCCTGGTGAACAGCTTCATCAACGGCTATCGCAAGCGCCGCCGTCACCAGCGCTTCGCCGCCGAGCGCCCGGGCGACGCCCGCATGGCCGTCTACGGGACGATCGACGACTGCACGCCCGACCCCGAGGTCGCCCTCACCGACGACATGCTGTCCGACGAAGTGAAGGTCGCGCTCGCGCACCTCGGCGAGGACTACCGCGAGGTGGTCGCGCGCGCCGACCTCGCCGGTGAGAAATACAAGGACATCGCGAACGCGCTGCGCCTCCCGATCGGCACCGTCATGTCGCGCCTCTTCCGTGCGCGCCGCCAGCTCGAGGGTGAGCTCCGCGACTTCGCCGCGAAGGACTGGGGCCTGCGAAAGGCGGCCTGAAGCGTCACAACCGGCCGCGACCGGCTCTACGATCGCTACACATGCAAGGTGTCGCGATCGAGCTTCGCGTGACGTGCGCCGGCTGCGGCCAGCACATCCCCATCAACGCCTTCACGCCGCGCATCGTGTGCTCGGCGTGCAACCGCGTCTCGGAGATGAGCGACGAGCAGTGGGAGAGCCTGCTCGAGGATCCCATCGACGAGTCGCCCGAGATGGCCGAAGGCGAGGGCTCGACCTCGACCATCATGACCGGCGCCGGCACGTACAGCCTCATGTACGGCAACCAGCCGCCGCGCTGCCGCGCGTGCAAGACCAACGTGCCCGACGGCGCGGCCGAGCTGGTCGGGCAGGGACGGATCGCATGCGTCGGCTGCGGTCAGATGATGTCGATCCGACACGCGCCACCGCAGCTCCAGGCGCAGGGCATCAAGCTCTTGATCGGCGAGGACGCGGCGCAGGTCCCGGGTGGCGGCGCCGGCGGCGCGGCCGCGGCGAGCACGCCGGCCGCGTCGAGCCCCGTCGTCCTCTACTGTCCGCACTGCAAGGCGCCGCTCTCCGTCGACGGCTCGAACCGGATGGTGAAGTGTCAGTACTGCTCGACCGACGTCTACCTGCCCGATGACCTCTGGGCGCGCCTCCGCCCGGTGGCGCAGGTCGCGCGCTGGTATCTCGTCTTCGGCGCCACGGTCGATGTCCAGCAGCGCGCGCTCACGCGCTTCAAGTGGGGCTCGTTCGAGGACGCCGTCATCGACGCCCACAAGAACATCTTCTGCGTCGGCGAGAACGACGACGGCGACTTCTGCGTCTGGTGCCTCGGCCCGGATCTGCAGACCCGCTGGGTGCGCAAGGGCCTCGACTTCGGCGACGACGCGCGCATCGTGCTCGACGCGCGCGGACGGCTCGTGATCTGGGAGCGCGGGAAACACTCGCTCCTGCGGCTGAACGCGGCCGACGGCTCCGACCTCGACCGACTCGGCGGGCGCCAGCCCGACGACGCGACCACGCACACGCTCGACCTCGATCACTGCAAGCTGTTCCTCGCCGACGTCGACGGCACGTACCTCGCGCTCCTCGGCGAACGCCTGGTGCGCTTCGCCGAGGACGGCACGCCGCTGCCGACCTGGCCGCCGCGCTCGGGCATCTTCGGCAAGCGGGCCGAGAAGCTGCGGCCGGTGTACGGCCCCGGCCACGACCTGATCTCGATCGAGAGCGCCGCGTATGTCGAGAGCATCGGTCATCACCCGACCGAGGTCGACGACTACACCAAGATGCACATCGGCGCCGACGGACGCCTGTTCATGGAGCGCAGCGAGATGGTGGCGTGCTTCGATCGCGCGGGTAAGCGTCTGTGGCGCACCAGCAAGCTCCAGATCTCCAGCGTGCGCTGCGACCGCCTGGGCACCGACGGTGCGGGCAGCCTCTATCTGTACGCGCACCAGGACGGGAGCCCGAGCCCGCGCGTGATCCTGCGCATCTCACCCGACGGCGAACGCGTCGACCTGGTCTCGGGCGACCGGCGCATGGGAGGCGCGGTGGCCGACGAGAGCCACATGGTGGTCGCGCAGGACGGCACGATCTTCCTGTTCGGTTACGGCCGCGAGACGCGCGTGATCGGCCCTGACGGCCGTCTGCTCTACCTCTCCGACGAGTCCAAGGAGGAGGACGCCGACGAGGACAAGGAAGCTGCGCGGCGCGCGTGAGCGGCCCGCGCCAGATGGCGCCAGCGTCCGCTAGATGCCGGGCTCGCTGCCCGACGTCGCGATGACGGCGTCGCCGGCGGGGAAGTGCTCGGCGGTGATGTGGCCGCGCAGGTCGGTGTACGTGGCCCACGCCAGGCCATCGCTGCCGATCACGAGATACGGCTCCTCGCGCACCGGGCGGTCGGCGCTCGACGCGTCGACGACGTAGAAGACGCGCCACTCGTCGCGCGGCGGCGTGGGCGAGGGCGCGGCGAGCGCGGCCTTGGCCTCGGTGCGGACGCGTTCGTCGCGATCCGATTCGGCGGCGATGGTGAGCGCCGCGTTGGCGGCGGTGGCGCGGCCCTTCATCTGACCGAGCGCGTGGGCCGCTGACGCGCGGGCGGCGGCGCTGGTGTCGTCGGTGACCTGGCGGGCCAGCGACTCGATGACGTCGGGCGGGATGGTCGTGCCGCCCGCGGCGAGCGTGCCGAGCGACCACGCCGCGTTGGCGCGCACGAGCGGCGAGCGGTGGAAGATCATCTGGCCGAGGTCGGCGGTGGCGTCGCCGACGCCGATGCGGCCGACCGCGGCGGTGGCGTCGATGGCGGTGGCCCACGCGCCGCGGCGCATGAGGCGGCGCAGCGGTGCGCCGGCCGCCGTCGCGAGCTTGGGCTTGAGCGCGGCGTCGCGCGCGAGATCGCCGAGGGCCCACGCGGCCGTCGCCGACACGCGGTCATCCTTGCTGGCCAGCGCCGCGACCAGCGGGGCGATCGCGCGCTCGTCGCCGAGCTCGCCCAGCGCCCACAGCGCGGCGCGCTGCCGCTCGGGTGTGCCCTCCGCGGCGATGGCGACGAGCGCGGGCACGGCGCCGGCGTCCTCGAGCGCGGCCAGCGCGCCGATGGCGGCGATCGCCTCGAGCGCGCCGCCGGTCGTCGCCATCTTCTCGAGGCGCCCGCGCGCCGACGGATCGGGATGCTCGCGCAGGACCGCGCCCCACGCGCGCACTGCGTGATGGCGGCCGGCGCCGCGCAGCGTCTCGGAGAGGCGCGCGAGCTGCGGCGCGGACTTCGGATCGGCGATCGCGCCGAGCGCGTCCGCGGCGGCCTGCTGCAGCGACACCGGTCCGTCACGCAGCGCGGTGACGAGCGTCGTCACGGCGGCCGGGTCGCCGATCTCGCCGAGCGCGTCGATCGCGGCCCGGCGCAGGCGCTCGGGGTGCGCGTCACCGGTGAGCGCGACCAGCGGCGTGACCGCGACGCGCGCCTTGATCTGGCCCAGGTACTCGGCGGCCATCACACGGATCTCCTCGTCGTCGTCGCCGAGGCGCTCGACGATGGCGTCGGCGGCGCGCGGGTCGCTGCCGAGGAGCGGGCCGACCGCGGTCATCGCGGCGAGGCGGATCGCCGGATCGTCGTCGGCGACGAGGCGCAGGACCGGGACCAGGGCGCGCGGATCGCGCGTGCGCGCCAGCGCCGACACGACCGTGGCGACGGCGACACGGCCGCGCTCGAGCTCGGCCACCAGCGCCTCGGTGGCGCGCGCGTCGCCCAGCTCGGCGAGGAGCTCGACCGCGCTGCGCGGATCGCCGGCCAGACGCCCGTCGAGATGCGAGACCAGCGGCTCGACCGCGACCGCGCCGGCGGTGCGCAGCCCTTCGATGGCGCCCGGGCGCTGCGTCGCGTCGGCGAGCGCGGTCACGAGCGCGCGTACGGCCTCCGGGGCGGCCTCGGCGTCACCACCACGCGCGATCTGGCCGAGCGCGAACGCGGCGCGCGGCGCGACGTCGCCGCCGCTGGTCACGATCGCCACCAGATCGTCGACCGCCTCGACGGCGCCGAGCTCGCCGAGCGCGCTGATCGCGAGGCCGCGCACCTCGATCACGGGATCGGCGAGGAGGCGCATGAGCGCGGGCACCGCGGCCTTGTCGCCGAGGCGGCCGACCGCCTGCACGGCGGCCTTGCGGACCTCCTGCGAGTTGTCGCCGAACGCGGCGACCAGCGGCACGACGGCGCGGCGGTCGCCGATGGCGCGCAGCTGCTCGATGGCGGCACGGCGCACCTCGATCTTGTCGTCGCCGAGGCGCGACAGGAGCGGCACCACGACCGAGCGGTCGCCCTTCTGGCCGATGGTGCCGAGCGCGAGAACGGCCTTGCTGCGCACCGACGGTTCGACGTCGCCGAGCGTGCGCACGAGCGCGGCGGTGGCGGTCTTGCCGCCGATCGGTCCGAGCGCCTCGGCCGCGATGGCGCGCAGGCGCGGATCGGGATCGGCGAGCCACGCGATGAGCGGCGTGGCGGCTTCCTGCACCGCGCCGGCGCCGAGCGCGCGGGCCGCGGCGATGCGCACGTCGGTCGACTCGTCGTCGAGCGCGCGCAGGAGGAACGTCTTCGTGAGCGTCGGGTCGTAGCCGCGCAGCGCGTTCACGGCGGCGAGGCGGACGTCGCCGTCGTCGGACTCCAGCCCCTTCGCGTCGTGCTCGATGCGCCCCAGCCAGTCGAAGCCCCAGGTCTGATCGGCGGCGGCGGACCGGACCGATGCGGTGACGGGTACGAGCAGGGTTGCAGCGGCGAGGAGGAGGCTGGGCAGGCGCCCGCGAGGCATGGTCGGAGTATACGATGCGATCGGGAGGGTTCCATGCGCCGCTGTGTGCACGTGCTCGTGTGTGTCGCCGCCGCCACCGGGGTTGCCTCGTGCAAGAAGAAATCGTCGGCGCCGCCACCCGCGCCCGCCGCCGACGCACCGCTCGCGGACGTGGTGCCGAAGGTCGACGCCGCCGACGCGCTCGCGCCGCCGAGCGTCGCCCTGCCGGCCGTCGTCGCGCGCATCGCCGCCGACGGGACCGTGACCGGTGCGCCCGCGCCGCCCGCGCCGCCCGTGCCGTCCGTCGACGCCGCGGTCGAAGACGACGGCGCCGAGGAGAGCGGCGGCACCGGCAGCACGGTGCTCCTCGACGAAGCGCAGCTCGCGCGCGCGAAGGCGATCGAGAAGGCACGCCACCCGCACGATCCGTCCATCAAGCTGGAAGGCGTGTTCGCGGAGCCGCTGCCCAAGGGCGAGCGCTACTCGAGCTCGTCGCGCCCGACGCGGCCGTCGCCGGGCGTTCCCGGTGCGGTGCCGCAGCGGCAGGGCAAGGCGCTCGGCGAGACGCTCGACGAGCCGCTGCCGGCGACGATGCCGCAGCTCCTGGTCGCGGCGCATCCGGCGGCGAAGGCCAGCGCGCTCGTCGATCTGCTCGCGGTTCACCCCGCGCTCCTCGCCGTCGCGCACCAGGGCGCGGTGCGCGCGCTGCGCGTCGGCTTCGTGGCGCGCGAGGAGACGCCGTGGAACAGCAACTGGACGCCATGGATCGAGGTCCGCGTGACCGGCGATGCCGTCGTGGTCGAGAACGTGCCCGGGACCCCGGTGGCGCTGGGGCAGCCGTTTGACGCCAAGGCGCTGGGCGAAGCCTGGAAGGCGGCGCGCGAGATCGTGGCCCTCCCGGATCGCGTCGACGTCGACGTGCTCGTCGACGACGGCGTCACCGTGCAGCGGCTCGTCGACGTGCTCACCGCGCTCGACGCCGGCGGCGCGCGCGTGTTCGCGCTCGGGCGGATGCCGGCGGCAGAGAGCGACGAGCTCGCCAGGCGCGGCAAGCCGCTCGCCTTCGTGCAGACCCTGCGGATCCAGCTGATCGGAGAGCTCGACCGCGCGGTCGTGGAAGGCGTGCTGGCCCGCGCGCAGCCCGAGCTGATGGCGTGCTGGGAGCAGACGCTGGCCCGAGCACCGACGGCCGAAGGCACCGTGCAGACCCAGTTCTTCATCACCCCGAACGGCTCGGTCGCCACGAGCAGCGGCCGCGGCGTCGACGCCGAGACATCGGCGTGCGTGGCCAAGGTGATCCGCGGGCTCGAGTTCCCCAAGCCCGGCGGCGGCGGCGGCGTGCAGGTGAACGCGCCGTTCCGCATGCGGCGCTGAGCGCACCCGATCGGGTCAGCGCGACAGCTCGCCGATCGCCCACTGCACCTTGTCGCGCAGGCGCGGCGGGAGATCGAGCTCGAGGAGCTGTTCGTATTCCTGTTTCGCCGCCGGCTTGTCGCCGCGCTCCCAGAGCAGCGCGGCCAGCGCGATACGCGGACGCGCGTCGGCGGGCGCGAGCGCCTTGGCCTTGCCGAGCGCGACGGCGGCGCCGTCGATGTCGCCGAGTGAATGGCGCACGATGCCCAGGTCGTGCCACGTGGCGGGATCGTCGGGCCGAAGCGCCGTCACCCGCGTGAGCTCGTCGGCCGCCGCCTGGCGCTCGTCGACGAGGATGAGCATGTCGGCGAGCTCGCGCCGCGCGTACGCCTCGCTGGCACCGTCGGGCGCGCTGGCGATGGCGCGTGCGTAGCCGGCGCGCGCGCCGTCGTAGTCGCGCCGGCGCAGCGCCGCCTCGGCGCTCGCGACCTCCGTGCGTGTCCGTTCGCTGGGTTCCGGATGCCGCGGGCGGCCCCCGCACGCCACGGCGCACGCGACGAGCAGCGCCAGGAGCCCGGCGAGTGCTAGTCTTCGGGCGCCATGCAGGCGAAGAACCTTCCTGACATCCTCGGCAAGAACGGCTTCAAGAAGGACGGCGAGACCTTCCTCGCTCCGGCGGGGTCGAGCTGCTCGGTGTACCTCGGCCTCGGCGACGACGCGCTCGTGGTCGATCGCGTCACCTCGCTCGAGCTGAGCGGCGACGTCGCGACCGTCGTGACGCAGCGCCGCGAGCGCTACGCCGTCGAGATCTCGGAGATCCGCGCGGTGCGCGTGACGCCCGAGGCCTCCGGCCCCGGCTATCGCTGAGCCCATCGTCAATCCGACTTGCGCGCGCGGGGCGGGAGCCCCGAGCTCGCCGGCTTGCGCACCACGGTCGGGCCCTCGTCGCCGTCGAAGCCGGTGTCGCTGACCGTGGTCACCGGGCGCGTGGGACGCGTCGCGGGCGGGGGACCGACGATGAGCCCCGAGGGCTCGGGGCGCGCGTGCGGTGACAGCTCGATCGTCGCCTCGACGTCCTCGGCGTCGACCTCGTGCGTGACGCGCTTGCGTGTCGGCGGCGGCGGCGGCGGCTGACGCTTGGTCGGCTCCGCGGCGAACGCGTCGTCGTCCTCGTCCATCATCGTGTCGAGGCGCGCCGCCAGCGTGCTCGCCCACGAGCTGCGCGCATCGGGCTCCGGCGTACCGGGCGGCGGCGGCGGCACGGCGGCGTGCACCGTGGTCGGCTTCGGCGCCGCGGGCGGCGGCGGTGGCGGCGGAGGGAGCGTCGTGAAGATGGGACGCTCCTCGGTCGGCGCGTTGACCGAGTCGGCCGGCGGCGGCGTGCCCGCCGACGTCATCGACGAGCCCGAGCCCGACGCGGTCGCCGGGCGACGCAGCGGACCGGCGGTGCCGGTGAGCGTCGTCGGCACCGGGCCGAGCGGAACGCCGGCGAAACCGGCGAGGGTCGACGTGGACGTCTCGGGGGGCATCACGATCGGCCCGGTCGTGCCCGCGTGCAGCGCGATCGGCGTCATCACCGGCATCGAGTCGGCCGCCGACGGCGTCACCGCCGCCATCGGGCCCGTGACCGACGGGTTCTGCGCGAACATCGGCTCGGTGACGGCGTGCGGCGCCGCCATCTCCGGCGTCAGGAGGATGACGTCCTGCGGGTTCGTCGGACGCGGCGCCGGCAGCGGCATCGGCGGCACGACCTCCGCGACCGCAGGCTCGATGGGCGCGCCGAGCGCTGGTCCGACATACGTCGGGCCGTCGGAGCCGACGGGCCGCAGCGACACGGTGTCCTGCACCGGATTCACGTACGGCACGATCGGTTCCGGCTGCGGCTGCGGCTGCGACTGCGGCTGCGGCTGCGGCTGCGGCTGCGTCATCGGCATCGTCGCCGAGAAGCCGACCTCTCCCGCCGACTGCGGAGCTGGAGCCGGAGCCGGCGCCGGAGCCGTCGTCGTCGGCGGCGGCGGCACCGGAATCGGCGTGCGCGGGCGACCCGTATCCTCCCACTCGAGCGGGCGCGGCACGTCGAGCGAGTCGAGCCGCGGCTCCTGCATGAGCCGCTGCGTCGCCGTCGGCGCGCGCATCCCCACCGTCGGGCCGGTGTCCTGTCCCGCCGCCTCCGCGGCCGCGGCCTCGCGCTGCCACGGGTACTCGATGCGCCCGTGATGCGCGTGCTTGATCGTCTCCTTGAGCGAGTTGTTGATGCGGCGCAGATCGCCCATCGACAGCCCCGACTCGTCGAGCTGGCCGAGGTGCAGCTTCCCGTAGACGATGCGTTGCACCAGGTTCTCGATCGAGCGCTCGTCGGGACGCTTGATCGTGCGCGACGCGGCCTCGACCGCATCACAGATCGCCAGGATCGCGGTCTCGCGGCTCTGCGGCGGCACACCCGGATACCGGAAGTCGTCGACGCTCAGCTTGCGCGGGTTGCCTTGCTCCTGGCACTTGGCCCAGAAGTACTCGAGCACCCCGTCGCCGTGGTGCATGTGCATGAAGTCGATGATCCGCTCGGGCAGCTTCTGCCGCCGCGCCAGCGCGATGCCCTCGGTGACGTGCGCGAAGATCGCGTCGCACGAGACCTCGGGCGCGAGCCGATCGTGCGGGCTCGCGTCGCCGGCCTGCAGGTTCTCGATGAAGTAGGGCGGCTGGAGCGACTTGCCGAGGTCGTGGAAGTAGGCGCCCACGCGCACCAGGCGGCCGTCGGCGCCGATCGCGTTCGCCGCGAGGTCGGCCATGTTCGCCATCGCGAGGCTGTGCTGCCACGTGCCCGGCGCCTTCTCGGCGATCTGCTTGAGCAGCGGGTGCGAGAGATCCTCGAGCGCCACCAGCTTGCCCTGCGTGATCTCCCCGCACGCCATCTGGAACAGCGAGAGCACCGGCAGCGCGAGCAAGCCGGCCATCACGCCGCCGACCGCCGACGCGAGCCAGCTCGACTTCAGCGGGTCGGAGAGCTCGCTGGTCGGGACCACGCCGTTCGACAGATACGAGAACGCGGCGTAGGTGAGCACGGCGCCCGCGACGGCCATCGCGCCGGCGAGCATCGCGATCATCATGCGCGGCCGCGCGCGCTCGGGGATGACGATGGCTGCGGCGACGGCCTGGACCACGAGCACCGTCGACACGCCGACGTCGAACGGCACGAGCAGGCTCATCACGACGGCGGCCAAGACGCCGCCGGCGAGACCGACGGTGCGGTCGTACACCAGCGTCGGCACCACCGCGCCGAGCGCGACCGGCACCGCGAGCACGGAGACCGGCCACAGGAGCAAGAGCGTCTTCGTGAGGATCGCGCCCGCCGCGACGGTTCCGAGCAGCACGAGCTGCACGCGCAACAACCGCCCGCGGTTGCTGCGTCGCAGGTGGTGGGTCACGCCGGCCGCGAGCACGAACAGCACCGCGAAGTACGCGGCGAACCCGCCCAGCCCGCGCGGTGCATCGCGCCGCGCCGCGGCCGCGAGCGAGGCCTGCTCCTCGGTGGCGACATCGCCGCGCGCCACCACGACCGAGCCTCCGCGCCCGACGACGTTGCCGTTGTCGTAGCCGTCGAACGCGCGCACGCGCACCGTGACCGGCGCCTTCTGGCCCGCCGTCACCGTGCCGTCGACGAGCCAGCTCTCGGCGATCACCACCGGCGTCACCAGCAGCGCGAAGCCGAACGCGAGCAGGAGCCCGATCAGCAGGTTGCCGCGCGGGCGCCGGGTGATGACCTCGGCGAGACGGAGCCGGCTGCCTAGACTTGGAACCGCGGGTTGCATCAGATGCCGATGTCGAACTCGGCGCGCGTGCGCGGTCCGTTGATGCTGGGGAACTTCATCGAGCGCAGGACGCCGGAGATGCACGCGTGGAGCGAGCCGCCCGACTCGCCGTTGACGCGCGCCCAGTTCACCTTGCCGCTCGGCCCGTCGATGATGATGCTGATGTTCGCGCTCGAGCTGCCGGTCTTCTGCAGGCAGCCGCCGAGGCGATTGCCGTAGCGCGAGTACACGGAGAACACCGTGCCCATGTCGAGCGTCTCGGAGCCGCCGTCGTCGTCGTCGGACATGTCGAGCGCGAGCGAGTCGTTGCCGCCGGGCAGGCCCTTGCCGAAGCTGCCGCCGCCGCCGCTGCGACCACCGCCTCCACCGCCGCGCGGCTTCTTGGCCGGGATCTTGGGCTCGGAGACCGTGACGTTCAGGCTCGCGCTGGCCAGCGTGTCGACGCCCTCGACCTTCTTGTTCTTGGCGGCGGAGAGCGCCGTGATGATGAGGTACACGACCACGACCGCGGCGATCACGCCGGCGCCGATGAAGCCGTAGAGCGTCACGCCCTTCGTGCGCTCGGTCGACTGGTGCTTCACCTCGGCCTGCGCGCGGCGCGCGTCGTCGCGCTGCTGGCGCGCGGCCTCGACGAGCGAGCCGAGCAGGGGATGATCCTCGACCTTGCAGCGTCCGCCTTCGTCCTTGTCGAAGAGGACGTTGCCGTGGTGCACGTGGCCCGACTGGATCTGATCCACCAGGCCCTTCATCGAGAACGGCCCGAAATCGAAGCGTCCCTTGGTGACGAGCCAGCGCTCGTGCTCGTCCTGCATCGCCGCTTCGAGCGCGGGCGAGATCACGAGCTGCGCCCTGGCGACGGCCGCCTGCGCGATCGGCGGACCGTCGGCGCCGACGCGCTCCTCTTCCTCCTCGACGCCGCGGCACAGGACGTCCATCACGAGCTCGCGCAGCGACTCGACGGAGCCGAACCGACGGTCCGGCTTCTCGGCGCACGCGCGCGCGATGATCTCGTCGACCTCGGGTGGGATCCCGGGCGCGGCCTCGCTGGGGCGCGGTCCGCCGCGCGTGAGCGGCTGGCCCACCAGCGTGTCGTAGAGGAGCGCGCCGAGGCCGTACACGTCGCTGGCCGGGCCGGCGGGCTCGCCGCGCTGGACCTCCGGTGCGATCCAGCCGGGCGCCTTCACGGCGCCAGCGGCGATGGCCGCGCAGAGCGCGGGACCGAGCGCGAGGTCGGTGATGACGATGCGGCCGCCGCGCGAGACGATGACGGACTCGTCGCCGATCGCGCCGTGGAAGATGCCGCCCGCGGAGATGAGGCCCTGCGCGACGAGCGCAATGACGTTGCCGGCGCCGCGCGGCGGCAGGCCCACGCTCGTCGCCGCGTGCTTGCGGTCGAGGACGTCGCGCAGGACCGGGCCCTCCTCGGGCTCGGTCACGATGTAGAGGAAGCCGTTCTCGAAGCCGGCGCCGTAGGCGGGCGAGATGTTCCGGTGGTCCTTGAGCTGCGAGACCACGGGGGCGCGCATCTGGACCGCCTGCACGACCGAGCGGATCCGGGCGAGCTCGGCGTGGACGATGTGCATCGTCGCGACCTCTTCGCCGCGCTGCACGCGGTAGACGTCGGCGATCAGGGTCCGGCGGAGCCGCTGCCCCAACGTCCATCCACCGATCGGATCGGCAATCGGGGCGGCGACCACGGAGCCGTCAGCGTCGCGTCCGGGCGCTCCCTCCGTGTCGACGCTGGCCAGGCCAGCCTCGGGGCTCATCGCAACCGAGAGTACACCAGCGTGATCACGGCGAACAACCCGCGGCGTCCGCTCGCGCCTTCGCGGCGGCGACGCGCGATGCTGACCTCAAGTACTTGCAACCATTGGTGCGGTCGGTGACGATCAGCGCGTCGCCGAGGAGCCAGCGCGCGCGCTGGCTGCGAGGGTCGAGCTCGAGCGCTTGATCGGCGTGCGCCATCTGCTTGAGGCGGTTTCCGCTGCGGCGCGCGGCCTCGGACGCGTCGAGGTGCTGGGCGAGCTTGCTCGGCGCGGCGTCGCTGCCCCGGCCGGGATCGCGCCCCGACGAACCGGCGTCGGGCGCCGCGGAGGCGACCGCGGCATCGGGCAGGGCCGTTCCCGCGTCCGCTGGCGGTGCCGCGACCGTGCCAGCGTCCACGCTTAGCGATGCGCTTATCGAAGCGTCGAGTCGTGACGCCGCCTGGCGCGACCGCGTCATCGCGACGACGACGAGGACCGCGGCGGCGCACAGCGCGAGCGCCATGATGACGAACGGCGCCTTGCTCCGCCGCGGCGCGAGCTCGTCGTCCTGTGGAGACCACGGGCCGGTGACGCCGCCCGATTTCGGGTGCGGCCGCATCGGCGGCGATGACGAGGTGCGCGGCGTGGGCGCGGGCGCGTTCGCGATGGCGTCGGCGACCGCGCCGGCCGGCAGATCCATCGTCTCCACGTTGGCCGCGCGCCGGCCGGGCACACCGAGCCGCGTCTCGATCGCCGTGATCTCGGCGGCCAGCGCCTCGGGAGTCTGCGGGCGCGCCGCGGGATCCTTGGCCAGGCAGCGCGCCACCAGCGACTCGACGTCGGCGGGGATGTCGAGCGACGGCGCGAGCGAGCGCAGCGTCGGGGCCGGCGCGCGCACGTGATCGGCGAGCACCTGCATGGGCGGCCCGACGAACGGCGGCCGCCCCGTGATCATCTCGAACAGCGTCGCGCCGAGCGCGTAGATGTCGGCGCGCCCGTCGAGCGCCTGGCCCATCGCCTGCTCGGGCGCCATGTAGTCGGGCGTGCCGAACACGATGTCGCCCTGCGTGAGCGCGGCCATCGAGAGCGCGCGGTTGCCGGCGTGCTCCATCACCTTGGCGAGCCCGAAGTCGAGCACCTTCACGTGGTCGGGATCGCCGCCGCGCCGGACGAGCATGATGTTCTCGGGCTTGAGGTCGCGGTGCACGAGCCCGACGCGATGCGCCGCCGCGAGCGCGTCGCACACCTGCCGCGCGATGCGCAAGGCGCGCCGCAAGGGCAGGGGACCGTCGTTGTAGATCTCGGCGCCGACGGTTCGCCCGTCGAGCAGCTCGAGCACCATGTAGAGGAGCCCGTCC
>DATLEB010000035.1:0-33531 GCA_035525615.1 Kofleriaceae bacterium
CAAGGCCGCCAGCTCGCGCAGCTGCTGCGGTCGCCGCGCCAGCCGGCGCAGGATCTCCTCGCGCTGGCGTCGCGCCTGGAAGCGGCGCATGTGATCGCCCGGTGGCAGGAGCTTGAGCGCGCGAGACAGCTGGCGGAACGCATCCGCGTTGCCGCCGACGTCGATGGCGTGCGCCGCGGCGCGCAGGTACCGCTCCGCCGACGGCACGGCGTCGCCGGCCAGCTCGAGGTGGCGCGCGACGTGCGCGTCATCCTGGCCCGGCCGATACGACGGTGACGTCGCGATGCGCTCGGCGACGATGCGGTGCAGGCGCGTGCGGTCGTCGCCCGGCACCATCGAGTACGCGACCGTCATGATCATGTCGTTGCGGAAGCGGTACTCGCCGGCGCCCTTGTCGTCGGGCGCGCCGACCAGGCCGCGCCGCATGAGCTCGTCGAGCTCGGGCTTCACCTGGCGCCCCAGCATCGCGGCCACGGCCGGCGGTGAGATGACGCGACCGAGCACGCTCGCGGCGAGCAGCACCTGCTTCTCGCTCTCGGGCAGGCGGTCGATGCGCGTGATCAGCAGGTCCTCGACCGACGTCGGCACCTGCAGCGGCGCGTCGACCTGCGTCCACGTGTAGAGACCGGGGTGCTCGGGCGACTCGGTGAGCACGCCGCGCTCGGCGAGCGTGTCGAGCAGCTCGAGGATGAAGTACGGGTTGCCGCCGGCGCGCGCGATGATCTGCTCGACCAGCGCGCCGATCTCGGCGCCCGGCGCGAACCGCGCCGCGATGAGCCGCCGGCGCGCGTCCACGTCGAGCTCGTCGAGCGTGATCATCTCGGCGCCGATCGACGGGCCGACGTCGAGGATGCGCTTGTCGGGGCGCGTCGTGACCACGCCGAGGATCGGCCGGCTCGACGGCACCTTGAGGAGCGCGCTGAACAGCTCGAGCGACTCCTGATCGCACCAGTGCACGTCCTCGCCGACGATGACCAGCGGCCGCTCTGGATCGAGGCGCTGCTCGACCCGCAGCATGATCTGGAGCATGCGTTGCCGCCGCTCGTCGGGATCGATGACCGGCGCCGGGCCCCCGCCGTCCGTCTGCGCGGGGCGCACGCCGAGCAACATGCCGACCACCTCGGCCGCGCCCTTGGCCTCGCGGTCGTTGGCGTCGGTGCCGGCGCCGTTCGGGCCAGAGAACACCAGTGGCATCGCGCGCGCGATGCGGCGCTGGATCTCGTGCGGCTCGGCGCCGTCGGCGAGCCCGAGGATCTCGCGCGCCAGGTCGGCGATCACGCCGTAGGGCGTCAGCGCCGTCGCGACGCGCGTGGTCGTGCGCAGGACGTACGCCTCGCCCGATGGGATCCCGGCCAGGAACGCCGACACCAGCGAGCGCTTGCCGACGCCGTGGTCGCCGACCACGCCGAGCATGCGCTTCCGCCGCGCGACGAGCACGTCGCGATACGCGTCGCGCAGCGCCTTCAGCTCGAGGTCGCGCCCGACGAGCACGCCCATCTTGCGATCGCGCAGCCGCTGCGCGCGCTCCTTGGGCCCGCGCAGGCGGTACACGCGCGCACGCTTCACGCCGGGCTCGGTGTCCTCGTCGACCTTGTTGAGCGGCGCGTCGCCGCCGGAATCGGTCGTGGTCGACGCGGGCAGATCGATCGCGGCCAGCGCCTCGAAGTTCCACTCCGCGCGCGCGCTGCGGAACACGCGTCCACCGACGAGGATCTCGGCCGGCTGCGCCGCGCGCGCCAGGTGCGACGCGAACCCGGCGGTCATCGCCTCGAGCTCGAAGGTCTGGGCCGAGCCCTTGCGGATCACGGTCGCCGCGCCGCGCTGCACGCCGATGGCGAGGCGCAGCTCGGGCTCGACGTCCGAGCCGATGCCGTCGAGCGCGTCGACGAGCGCCAGCGCCAGCCGGATGGTCTTGCCGGCGTCGTCCTCGCCGGCGAGCGGCAAGCCGATGACCAGGCGGATCGCGTCGAGGTCGCGGTCGGCCTTGTCCTCGAGCGCGTCGTGCTTGAACGCGATGTCGCGCGCCACGCGCCGGAACTCCTCGACGATCTTGGTCGCGCCCGCCGCGCCCAGCCTGCGCTCGAGCGCGGTCACGCCGCGGATGACGCCCTCGACGACGTAGACGTACTTGCGCTCGCGGTGCTCGGCGCGCGGGCGTGCCGGCTCGATGTCGCCGCCGGCGGCGCCGAGACCCGACATCGGATTGAGCGCGGAGATCTGTCCGCTCAGCGGCCCCACCGGCGTCCCGCCCGCGACGTTGCGCCGGTCCTCGCTGCCGAGCGGCATCACCGGCGGACGCGAGCGGGTCATGCGGCGATCGGCCGGCACGATGCTCGACAGGAACTGCGCCAAGGTGCTCGAGTCCACGAGCTCGCCGGCCTTGTGGCCCCACTCGAGCTGGAAGCGCCCGAGGTCGGTCTGCAGGTCACGCGCGGTCTGGTAGCGATCGTCGCGGTGGAACGCGAGCGCGCGCAGGATGACGCGCTCGAGCGACTCGGGCAGATCGGGCGCGTACTCGCGCGGCGGCGGGATGGCGCCGGCCTTCACCTGGTCGAGCGCTTCCTTGCCGCGACCCGGGAACAGCGGACGCGCGCACGCGAGCTCGTAGAGCACGATGCCCGCCGAGAACACGTCGGAGCGGCAGTCGACGGGCTCGCCGCGCCCCTGCTCCGGGGACATGTACGCGAACTTGCCCTTCACCACGCCCTCTTCCTCGTGGACGTGACGCGCGCGCGCGATGCCGAAGTCGACGATCTTCACCGCGCCGTCCCACGACACGAGGACGTTCTGCGGCGAGATGTCGCGATGCACGATGCCGAGCGCCTCGCCGAACTCGTCGGCCTTGCGGTGGGCGTAATCGAGCCCCTTCGCCATCTGCTGGACGATGTACGCGGTGAGGCCGTACGGGAGGCGGCGCTTCTCGCGCGCGCAGTCCTGGAGGAGCCGCAGGACATCGAGCCCCTCGACGTTCTCCATGGCCAGGAAGTACGTGTCGCCGACCGATCCGAAATCGAAGACCTGGACGATGTTCGGGTGATTGAGCCCGAGCGCGATCTTGGCCTCGTCGACGAACATGGCGACGAACTGGCGCGAGCGGGCGTACGCCGGATGGATCTTCTTGATCACCAGCGTCTTGGCGAGGCCCTGCGCGACGGTGGTGCGCGCGAGATAGACCTCGGCCATTCCACCGGTGCCGATCTTTCGGACGAGCGAGTATTTACCGAACTGTTCCATCAACCCACAGCCATCGGGCCGGCGCCGCCCATTGTAGCCGAACTGGTCAGATACGCTTGATCACCAGGTTGTCGAACCAGGTATCGGTCTCCCAGTTGTTGAACGAGAAATACTCGTGCCCCACACCGACCAGCGGCGACGGATCCTGGTAGCGCAGGAACGGCGTGCTCATGTCGTCGATGAACCATTCGACCGTGTCGCGGCGGCGGATGATGCGCCAGTGGTACCGCTGGTTCGCGACGACCCTGGGTTGCGTGCGTGACGCCATCTCGTTGCCGTGCTCGTCCAGGCGCGCGATGATCGACTTGGAGTTCTTCCAGCCGCCGAACACGAGCACGTAGCCGGTCGCCTTGTAGCGATTGCCATCCGGATCGTACGAACGGCCATCACCGAAGACTTCGATCTTGATGTCGCCTTCGGGTGACGTCGACCACGCGTCGAGATCGATCTGGAGGTCGCCCGTGGGCAGCTTCTTGGCGAGCCACATGGGGTGGTTGTGAGCACCCTTCGCGTTGAGCGCGCCGTCCTTCAGGCGATAGCCGCTGCCGGTGCGGTTGTAGTCGCCCCCGAAGCCGGAGCGGTCGAAGCTGTCGACGTAGCTCGACTCGATGGGCGGCGGCTCGCGGACCTTGCAGGCCCCGAGAACGACGACTCCGGAGATGACCACGATGGCGGCACGCCGCATGGGCGCACTATCGCCTCAGAGGCGCGCGTGGATCCACCTGATCGGAACCATTGAGGATTGTGGGGAGAGATCGCGCACACACGCGAGATCGTTCGCAATCGTTGTCAGAGGCCGCCCGTAGCCTGGGCCTCGCGTTGCGGACCGATCAGGCCACTCTCCCGCTCGATTTCGGGCCGACGTACGCGCCGCCGGCGGCGCCGGCGGCGATCGCACCGACTGCCGGTGGCGAGTCGAAGAAGCGGCCGCGCCGGGGATCGGGGAAGCTGAAGGCGGTGCCGATGGAGGTGACGGCGGAGGGGAGCGCGCCCACCGTCGTCGCGCCGACCGTCCTCGCGCCGACCGTGGCCGAGGCAGCTCCCGCGGTCGAGGCGGTCGCGGTGCTGCGCAACGACGCCGAGATCCTGGTGTTCGACGTCGAGACCACGGGCACCGACAAGCGCCGCGATCAGGTCATCGAGCTCTGCATGCAGTTCGGGCTCGATCCCGTGCGGCCGTCGCGCACGTGGCGCTTCCGGCCGAGCTGTCCGATCTCGCCGGGCGCGCAGGCGGTGCACGGCATCTCGATCGAGGACCTCGCCGACTGTCCGACGTTCGCCGAGTGCGCGGAGGAGATCGCCACGATCTTCACGCAGCACGAAGTGATCGTCGGCTACAACCTGACCTTCGATATCGACATGCTGCAGTCCGAGTACGAGCGGCTGCGCATGGCGGCCGCCGAGCGGGGCGGCCTGCCGGTCGCGCAGCTCGACGTGCGCGGCAAGGTGATCGTCGATCCGTACCGGCTGTGGCAGCAATGCGAGCCGCGCAGCCTGCAGCACGCGCACCAGCGCTTCGTCGGGCAGGCGTTCGAGGCCGCGCACTCGGCCAGCGCCGACGTCGCCGCCACGGGCCGCGTGCTCGCCGGGATGCTGAAGTCGTTCGGGCTCGACGCGCACGACTGGCGCGGGGTCGCGGGCGTGTGTGATCCGCAGCGCCCGAACTGGTGTGGTCCCACGCGGCATCTGCAGTGGGACGGCCCCGCGATCGTGATCACGTTCGGCAAGCACGCCGGCGCCCAGGTCCACGAGCTGGCGCGCGGCGAGTTCCGCGACTACCTGCGGTGGGTGTGCGAGAAGGACTTCCCGATGCACGTGCGCGAAGTCTGCAAGCGTGCGCTCGATCTCCCGACCGAGGAGTTTCTCGGATGGGCGAAAGGCGAGTACGGACATGGTCAAGTCGGCTGCTGATCTCGAGGCGATGGCCGCGCTGGCCGCCAGGACCGTGCGCGCGCGCGGCACCTTGCCACCCGAGGCCGTACCACTGACGAAGGCGGACCTCTCGATCACATGTCCCACATGCAGCACGCTGATGCAGCCCGAGCACGCGCACTACAAGTGCCCGCGATGCGGCTATCGCGACAGCTGCTGCTTCTGAGCTAGCATTCGAATGTGACGCTTCTGCGCCGGTGTGTCGCAATCTCGTTGCTCTGCGCAGCGGGATGCACCGGCGAGATCGTGGAGCGGGACGTCTGCGGCGATCCCACGGCGCCCGTCGCGCCGGCGATCGTGTCACTCGGTCCGCGCGCCCAGTTCGTGGTGCAGGACGAGCTCGAGGTGCAGGTCACCTCGCTCATCGACGCGGAGGGCGATCCGTTCGAGTCGCTCGAGCTCGAGATCTGGACGCGCAACGACGACGGAACGGCGCGCGAGCGCGTGTGGCGCGCCGTGGTGACCGATCCGTCGCAGCGGCGCGTGAAGCTCTCCGACGGGACCTTCGAGGGGCTGGGCGCGTTCCTCGGCTCGCTCGAGGACTGGCGCGATCACCTGGTGCGCGCGCGGTACGTGGTGCGGCCGATCGGCTCGTGTCCGAGCGAGGGCGCGTGGAGCGACAAGCTCTCGTTCCGCACCGACGACGGCTCGACGGCGATCTACGACCAGTCGATCGTGCGCGACTACCGCATCGACCTGCCGCCCGCGAGCGTGACCGCGCTCGACAGCGAGGCGTACCCGCCCAACTGCGTGCCCTACGAGCGCAACTACTACACCGGCTCGTTCAGCGACGGCACGACGACGTTCACGGGCGCGGGGGTGAAGATCAAGGGCGGCTGCGGTTCGGCGCGCGACCTCACCCGCAAGGCCGCGCTCAAGGTGCACCTGACGTGGGACGACGCCGCGATCGCGGGCTGTCCGGCCACGCGGCGGCTGAAGGGCATCGAGCGCTTCACGTTCAACAACATGGTGCAGGACGCGACCATGGCGCACGAGATGCTCGCGTACGCGCTGTACGACGCCATGGGCGTGCCGGTGCCGCGTCACTCGTACGCGCGCCTGACCGTGAACGGTCAGTACTTCGGCCTCTATCTCAACGTCGAGACCGTCGACCGCCGCTTCCTGGCGCGCAACTTCGTCTCGAGCCAGGGCGCGCTCTACGAGGGCACGTACTTCTGCGATCTCGTCGCGGGGAGCGTGCACGACGACGACAGCGGTTGCCTCACGCGCTCGTTCGCGCCCGATCCGTGCGACGGTGCGCCCGATCCCGGCGACGACCCGCTCGACTACGCACCCGTGCGCGACCTGATCGCGCGCATCGACGCGCTGCCGATGACCGGCATGTTGCCGGCGCTGGCGCAGTTCATGGACGCCGACGAGTGGCTGTCGATGTGGGCCGTCGACACCGTGCTCGCGCACTGGGACGGCCACCTCTACAACCTCCGCAACAACTACCGCATCTATCACGACCCCGCGACCGACCTGTGGACGATGATCCCCAGCGGGGTCGATCAGACGATGCAGCTCTCGCACGTGAACGACACGCTGCTCGATCCGACCGCGCGGCTCGGGCAGAAGTGCCTGGCCGACGCGGGGTGCGCGGCCGCGTACGCCGCGAAGGTGCGCCAGGCGCTCGACGTGATGGCGTCGCTGAACATGGGCTCGCGGCGGCAGGCGCTGCAGGACCGGATCGGCACGCTGGTGGTCCCGATGGCGGGGCGCGAGTTCGACGCGGCCCGGACGGCGACCCAGCACGCCGACACGCAGCGGTTCATCGAGCAGCGCCCGGCGATCGTGCTGCAGGCGCTCGCGGCGCGCGGCCTGTAACAATCCGGAGGGGCGCCGCTCTCTCCCGGCATGAAGCGCTGGAGTGGCGAGACCTGGCTGTTCGTGGCATGCGCCACGGCGATCCTGTGGTGCGCGGGCGGGTTGTACATGAAGCAGCGCGGACCGCAGCTCGACGAGCGCACGGAAGTCGCGTCGCGGCGCTGAGTCGCTGAGCGGATTGTCGTATCGTCGGCGCTCGTGTCGCGTACCACGCGGACCGTGCGGGTCTCGACTCCCGCGCTCGAACGCTCGCTGTCGTCGGGGCTCGTCACCATCGGGCCCGTCGTCGAGCCGGGCGTGCTCGCGTACGGCGACGACGACGAGGCGCGCGAGGAGCTGCGCGTCTTCCTCGCCGATTACCTGTCGAAGCTGTCGGCGGCGCAGGCGGCGCGCTTCTTCCTGCCCGAGGGCGTGACCTGCGAGCTGATCGACGTGCCGCTCGATCCCGGCTCGCCATCGCGCACGCGCTCGCCGCGGCCGGTGGCGGTGACGTGCATCGTGGTGCCGCACGGCGGCGCGCACTGGGTGCTGGCGCCGGCGCTCGACGCGAGCTTTCACGTCGACCGGAAGGAAGACCTGCACGAGGTGGCGCGGCGCGAGCTGACGCGCGTGGCCGCGGCGCGCGAGCTGGACGGTGACGGCTGGCGCAAGGTGCTGCCGCCGCTCGAGGCGCGCGTGGTCGGGCTCGATCTCAGCGTCGGGCTCGAGGCCGAGGAAGGGCCGAGCGAGGCGCGGCTCGCCGAGGAGGAGCGGCGGCGCGCGATCGAGACGCTGCTCAAGCTCGCGACGCGCATCGGCGAGCGGTTGCGCGGGCGCGTGCCGCCGGTCGGGCGCGAGCGCGAGCTGGCGTCGTTCACGTCGCTGCTCGGTGGACGCGAGCGGCTGGCGGTGCTGGTGGCCGGTGACGAGGCGGTCGGCAAGACCGCGCTGGTCGAGGCGTGGGCCGCGCAACCCGGCGTGCGCGACGCGTGGGTGACGTCGGTGGCGCAGCTCGTCGCCGGTGCGTCGGGGTTCGGTGAGGCCGAGGCGCGTCTGGGCGCGCTGTTCAAGGCCGCCGAGCGACTGGACGCGGTGCTCTACATCGAGGACTTCGGCGCGCTGTTCCGCGAGCGCCCCGAGGAGGGCGGGCACGACGTCACGTCGATCATCCGCCGCTTCGTGGTCGAGGGACGCGTGCGCGTCATCGGCGAGCTCACGCCGCTCGCCCTCGAGCGCGCCGAGCGGCGTGACATCGGGCTGGTCGGCGCGATGACGCGGCTGATGCTCCCCGCGATGGAGCCGGCCGGCGCCGCGGAGGTCCTGCGCGCGCACACCGCGTACTGGCGGCGCGCCGAGTCGAAGCGTCCGCAGCTCGCGGCGGCGACGGTGCCGGTCGTGGTCGAGCTGGCGCGACGCTACCTGCCGTACCGCGTGTTCCCCGGCAAGGCGGTGCGGCTCGCCGAGGAGCTGCGCGCAGCGCGCGAGGGCGCGGTCGCGCTCGACGGCACGCCGGTCGAGCTCGTGCCCGACGACGCGTACGACGGCTTCTCGCTGATGAGCGGCATCCCGTCGTTCCTCCTGCGCGAAGATCGCGCGGTCGAGGTCGACGATCTGGTGGCCCGGCTGCGCAAGCGGCTCGTCGGGCAGGAGATGGCGGTGCGGCGCGTCGCCGAGACGCTGTGCACGGTGAAGGCGCAGCTCCAGCCGGCCGACAAGCCACTGGCGACGTTCCTCTTCGTCGGGCCGACCGGCGTCGGCAAGACCGAGCTGGCGCGCAGCGTGGCGCACATGCTGTTCGGCTCGGAGGAGCGGCTGGTGCGCTTCGACATGAGCGAGTACGCCGATCCGTGGGCGGCGCAGCGGCTCATCCGCGGCTCCGACACGGGCGACGGGCAGCTCACGGCGCGCGTGCGCGAGCAGCCGTTCTCGGTGGTGCTGCTCGACGAGATCGAGAAGGCCCACCCGGCGGTGCACGACCTGCTGCTGCAGGTCGCCGGCGAGGGCCGGCTCACCGACGCGCGCGGGCGCACCAGCTACTTCCACAACACGATCATCATCCTCACGTCGAACCTGGGCGCGCACCACGGCGGCGCGCGCGACGACGAGCTGCGCCGCTATCGCGCGGCGGTCGAGGCGGCGTTCCGCCCCGAGATGCTCAACCGCTTCGACGCAGTCATCCCGTTCCATCGCCTGCTGCGCGAGGAGGTCGCGGAGGTGACGCGGCTGCACGCCGGCCGCCTCGCCGATCGTCGCGGGCTGGTGCAGGCGACCGTCACGCTCGACATCAGCGCGGCAGCGCTCGACGCGCTGGCCAGCGGCGGTTACTCGGCCACGTATGGCGTGCGCGCGCTGCGGCGGCACCTCGACGAGCAGGTCGTGGCGCCGTCGGCGCGCCTGCTGGCCAAGGTGGGCGTCGACGGGCACGGCGGCGTGATCGCGGTGCGCGTCGCCGGCGAGCCGCTCGGGCTGGAGCTGCCGGCGGGCTCGCACCTCGGCACGCTGGCGCCGCCGGTGCGCGGCGACGACGTGCCCGCCCTCGAGGTCTCGCTCCATCGGCGGGGCGGGCAGGGGGGACGCAAGAGCGCGCGGGGCGTGATGGCGGTGGCGGCGTGTCGCCGCATCGCCGATCGCTGGATGATCCGCGACATCGCGACCGAGGTCGTCGATCAGGTGCGCTGGCTCGAGAGCCAGCTCGCCGGCGGCGATCAGGGCACGAAGAAGAAGCCGAAGAAGCGCGACGCCATCTCCGGCGATCAGCGCAAGCAGATGTACACCGAGCAGTACCGCCTGAAGACGGCGCTCGAGGCGGCGCGCGCGGCGCGTGACGAGATCGCGGCGGCCGAGGAGCTGGCGCTCGAGGCGGCGCTCGCAGGGGACGACATCGCGAGCCTGGCGCGCGAGGCCGACGTGCTGCTGTCGCGCTTCGAGCGCGCGATGTTCTGGCTGGCGGTCGGGCGCCTCGAGCACCGCGACACGATCACGCTCGGGCTGTCGGCGCCGGAGGTGGCGCCGCCGCTCGAGCGCTGGGTCAAGGCGCTCCTCCTGGCGGCGCCGGCGCGAGCCTGGGCGATCACGGGACACCTCCTCCACGTGCGCGATCCGTCGCCGGTGTGGCCCGAGTCGCGCGTGTGGGGTCAGCCGCGGAGCGCGGCGTGGCTCCTCGAGAAGCTCGAGAAGGATCCCGAGTTCACGCGCAACATCCTCCTGCGCGTGCGCGGGCAGGGCGCGGCATGCTTGCTCGGGCTCGAGGCGGGCGGGCACCGCTTCGCCGGCGTGTTCAAGCAGAACCCCGCGCACCTCGTGGTGCGGCGGCTCTCGCTCGACGTCGACTTCGACGACGCCGAATGGCTGCGGCTGGGCACGATGGCGGCGCCGGCCGTGACGCCGAAGGGGCAGGTCGAGCGCACGTACACGAGCGCCGGCGACCACGTGATGGTGTACGACCGGCGCGTCGACGTTCCCTGGGAGGAGCACTTCGCGCGGCTCGAGGAGGTCGGGCTCGCCGTCATCGAGCGTGGCCTCGAGCGCGAGGAGACGCCGGCCGAGCTCTACCCGGTCGAGCTGAAGGAGCCCGAGGACGACGAAGGCGACGGCGACGACGACGAGGACGCGCTCACGTCATGACGCGGCGTGATCTGTCCATCACCGTCTTCGAGCGCAAGGTCGAGGGACAACTGCGCTGGTTCCCGCTCGTGCCGTGGGCGGGCAGCATGGTGTTCTCCGGTAAGAGCGAGGTGCGACTGCGCGAGGAGCTGACGCGCGCGGCGCGCGAGCACCTGCGCACCGTCGAGCCCGAGGAGCAGGAGCTGTGGGACGCGATGCCCGGCGCGCGCCTGCACCAGGTGCACCTCGACATCAACGTGAAGAGCGCATCGTCACCGGTGCGCGTGTCGGGGCGGTTTCCGTTCGTCGTCGAGCCGCGCTGGTTCACCGAGGAGGGTCAGCGGCTGTGCGCGTATCACCCGTTCGCGCGCGACGCTTGGTTCGACGCCGCCGATGTCGCCGAGGTCGAGGAGCTGGCGCCGCACTTCGCGCGCCGCGCGTGGAAGGGCCTGGCGCAGGACGAGCTCGAGTCGCGTCGCCACGACGGCAAGGAGCGGCTGATCACGATCTCGTTCCGGATCCAACCCCGGACGCTGCTCGACCGCATCCGCGCGCCGCGCTCGGAGCGCACGCTCGCCGGCGTCGGGCGCGGATACACGCGCGTGCTGTCGCGCCTCGGGGTCGATCAGACCGCGCGTGCCATCGACGGCACGCTGCCGGTCGGCGTGCCGCGCGAGCCGTATCGCACGCAGCTCCAGCGCGTGCTGGGCGGGCGGCCGCGCTCGACGTTGCTGGTCGGTCGTCCGGGTTCCGGACGTTCCACCCTGCTCGCGCGATGGGTCTCCGATCGCCTCGAGGAGGACGGCTGGTTCATCGAGCGCAACGCCGACAAGATCCACCGCGTGTGGCGGCTGTCGGGCAAGCGCCTGGTCGCCGGCATGATGTACATGGGCGACTGGGAGGCGCGGTTGCTCGATGTCGCCGAGGAGGCGCGCGAGCACAAGGGCGTCCTGTGGTTCGACGATCTGCACCTGTTCGGGCGGCTGGGCGTGACGCGCCAGTCGGAGCGCAGCTTCGCCGACTTCTTCCGCGGGCCGGTGCAGCGCGGCGACGTCACGCTGGTCGGCGCCATCACACGCGAGCAGCTGGCCCGGCTCGAGGACGACGCGCCGTCGTTCGCCGGACTCTTCACGCGCATCCCGATCGAGCCGACCACCGCGCCGCAGACCGCGAAGCTCGCGCTCGCCGAGGTGCGGCGGCTCGAGGCCGAGCGGCCGGTCGAGCTGCATCCGTTCGTGCCGCGCACGGTGATCGAGCTGGCGGGCTCGCTGTTCCCGTGGACGGCGATGCCGGGCGCGGCGATCGAGCTCCTGCGCAAGCTCGTGCTCGCCGGCGGCAAGGCATCGCTCGAGCCCGCCGACGCGGTGGCGCTGGCGGCGCGCGAGACCGGCTTGCCGGAGCGGCTCATCAAGCTCGACGAGCCGCTCGATCCCGCGGAGGTCGAGGCGCACTTCGCCGCGCGCGTGATCGGCCAGGAGGAGGCGACGGCGACGGCCGCGGAGCTGGTCCTGCGCGTGCGCTCCGGGCTCGTCGACGCCGCGCGCCCGCTCGGCGTGTACCTGTTCACGGGGCCGACCGGCACCGGCAAGACCGAGCTGGCGACCGCGATCGCGGAGTACCTGTACGGCGACGCGCGCCGGCTCCTCCGCTTCGACATGAGCGAGCTCTCGGGTGGGGACGCCGTGGCGCGGCTCATCGGCGATCGCTGGAACCCCGAGGGCATGCTCACGACGCGCATCCGCGAGCAGCCGTTCGCCGTGGTGCTGCTCGACGAGATCGAGAAGGCGCACCCGTCGGTGCTCGCGCTGCTCCTGCAGCTCTTCGACGAGGGACGGCTCACCGACGCGGCCGGCGACGTCGCCAGCTTCCGTCACGCGGCGATCGTGATGACGTCGAACCTGGGCGCGCGGGCGGCGTCGCCGATCGGGTTCGGCGACGGGACGGCGTCGGTGATGGGCGCGATCGCCAAGGCCGTGAAGGAGTTCTTCCCGCCGGAGCTGTGGAACCGCATCGACCGCGTGGTGCGCTTCAAGCCGCTCACCGCCGAGGTGGCGGCGAAGGTGGTCGACAAGGAGCTGGCCAAGCTGATGGCGCGGCGCGGCCTGCGCGAGCGCAACGTCTTCGTGTACGCGGGCCGCGCGCTGCGCGAGCGCGCGGTCGCGCAGGCGTTCGACCCGCGGTACGGCGCGCGCACGGTGAAGCGCTGGCTCGAGGACCAGGTGGCCACGCAGCTCGCGGAGGCGCTGTCGACCGCCCCGCCGGCGCGGCTCACCGTCGCGCGGCTCCGGGATGAGGGCGGGAACGTCGCGGTCGATCTCGAGCAGCTACCGGAGGCGGCGCCCCTCGACGGCGACTTCCCGCTCGCGGCATGGCGCGACCTGGCCGCGTCGGCGCTGTTGCCGCACACCGAGGCGATGGCGCTCGAGATCGATGCGCTGGTCGATGGTCCGGCGCTCCAGGAGCAGGACGCGCGGGCGCGCAGCACGCCCGGCACGGAGGTGCGCTACTTCCTCGAGACCTATGGCGAGGAGCTGCAGGCGCTGCGCGTGCAGATGGCCGGCGAGCGGAAGCTGACGCCGCCGAAGCGCCGCGTGACGCCTTCCGTGGACGAATCCGACGACGAGCTCACGCACGACCTCGAGACCTTCACGCACGATCGGATCACGCACGCCAACCTGTGGTACGGCGGCACCTCGCAGGTGCGCCGCTTCAACCGGCGCAGCGTCGATGACCGTCGCCATCGCGCGCTCGATCAGGGCGCGGCGCTCCTGGCCCTGGCGCGCTCGCGCCTGCTCGTCGATCACGTCGGCGAGCTCGCGACACCGGAGCGTCACGCGTTCACGATGCTGCTCTCGACGGTAGGTGCGCCGCGCGGCGTCGGCTGGGACGCGATCGGCGCGGCGTTCTCGATGGCGTACGAGCTGGACGAGCTCGCCGTCGTGGACCGGAACGGCAAGGTCGTGACCGGGAAGGCGACGACCGAGATGCGCGCACCGCCGGCGTTCGTGCTGCGCAACCTACGCGAGCTGCTGGTCGGTCCCGCGCTCGGTCCCGAGCATGGCTCGCACGTGTTCCAGTCGCTGGCCGGCGAGCCGGAGATCGTGCGCGTGGAGCTGCGCCCCGGCGCCGTGGACGTCCGCGCCGCCGCGACCGCGCACCGCGACGCGCTCGCCGCGTACGACGTCGCCGTGGCCGCCGGCGGTGCCGCGCCGCTCAACCCCGAGCCGCTCTTGCCGGTGGTGCGCGCGATCAGCTACACGCCGCCGCGGCGGGTGGGCGATCCCGTGATCGCCGAGGTCGAGGACTTCGTCACGGGGTTCGTCGCGCGCGTGACCGCGCCGACGCTGTACGAGGTCATCCGCCACTGCTGGCACGTGCGCTGGAGCCGCACGGGAGGCGGACGGTAGTCATGGCGAAGCCCAGCTTCCGCGTCTTCTTCACGGAGCACGACAACGGCAAGGTGTCGGGCGTCGTCGTGCGCCGGCGCGCGATGCTGTTCGAGGAGCCGGCGCCGTCGACGTGGGGCGACAGCGAGGAGGACGTGCTGGCCGGGCTCGAGCCCGCGCTCACGGCGGCGGTCGCCAGCGGCGGCGCCGAGCGCTTCCTCTTCACCGAGGAGCTGCAGCTGCGCCGCGTCGCCGTCGAGGTGCGTCCCAAGGCGGCGGCCGGGGGCGCGTGGGTGCTGGGCACGCGGACGATCCCGGTGCGCATCGGGTTCGCGGCGTGGGCCGAGAAGGACCTCTGGCGCGTGGTCGTTCCGCGCTTCGGGTGGACGCTCGCGCTCGAGGACGTCGATGACGCGGGTGACATCCTGCGCCACGCCATCTTCGCCGCGATGCTCGGCGACGCGCCGGCCAGCGTCTTCGACTTCCGCCCCGCGAAGCGCGAGTGGATCGTGCCGTGGGAGCTGCCGCACCTGTCGGGCGAGGACGACGAGCCGCGCGGCACCGCCGAGGTGCCGGTGCCGCCGACGGTGGCGGCGGTCGCCGAGGACTGGACGCTGAAGCTACGCCGCAAGCTCGCCGCGCCGCCGGTGGGCGACGTGGCCGGCGGGCTCGCGCTCTGCGCGGCCGTCGATCGCCAGCCGCCGCGGTCGATCCTGCTCGTCGGCGAGAGCGGCGTGGGCAAGACCGCGCTCCTGCGCCGCGCGGCCAAGCACCTCGCCGAGAAGAACAAGGGCAAGGACGCCGTCACGCGCCGGCTGTGGGCGACCTCGGCCGGGCACGTCACCGCCGGCATGACGTACCTCGGCATGTGGCAGGAGCGCTGCCTGACGCTGGCGCGCGAGCTGAGCGGGACCGAGGACTGGCTGTTCGTCGACCGCCTCGCCGATCTGCTCGCGCCGCAGTCCGACGGCGCCAGCATCGCCGACCTGCTCGCGCCCGCGGTCATCGCCGGCGAGATGCGCCTCGTCGCCGAGGCGTCGGAGTCGGAGCTGGCGCGCTGCCGCCGCAAGAACCAGGCGTTCGTCGACGCGTTCGACGTCATCCGCATCGACGAGCCGCCGGCCGACATCGTCATCGAGATGATCCGCGCGCAGCAGCGCCGCAAGAACGAGGCGATCGAGTGGCACCCGGCGGCGCTGCGCCGCGCGGTGGCGCTGCTCGGCGCGTTCCGCCGCGACCAGCGCTTCCCGGGCAAGGCCATCTCGTTCGTCGACTGGTGGAACCAGGACGCGCAGAAGCCGCCGAGCCTCGTGATGCCGCCCGACGTCGCGGCCGCGTACGCGCGCTGGTCGGGGCTGCCCATCGAGCTCATCACCGACGAGCGGCCGATGGGCCGCGCCGCGATCGCCGCGGCGCTCCGCGCCGGCGTCATCGGCCAGGACCACGCGTGCGACGTGGTGGCGCGGGCGCTCGCGCGCTTCAAGACCGGGCTCGACGATCCCGAGCGGCCGGTCGCGTCGTTGCTCCTCGTCGGGCCCACGGGCGTCGGCAAGACCGAGCTCGCCAAGCAGATCGCGACCTACCTCTTCGGCAAGAGCGACCGCATGGTGCGCGTCGACCTCTCCGAGTACATGACGCCCGGCTCGGTCGGGCGCCTGCTCGAGGTGGGCGGCGGCTCGACGTCGCTCGCGGCGCAGGTGCGCGCGCAGCCGCTGTGCGTCGTGCTGCTCGACGAGCTCGAGAAGGCGCACCCCGAGGTCTTCGACGTGCTGCTCGGCGTCCTCGGCGAGGGCCGCCTGACCGACTCGATGGGCCGCCTCGTCGACATGCGCATGGCCGTGATGGTGATGACGTCGAACCTCGGCGCGCAGGGCCGCTCCGCGATCGGTTTCGGCGGCGGCGCCGGCCCCGACTTCAGCGCCGCCGTGCGCGCGCACTTCCGTCCCGAGCTCATCGGTCGGTTGGATCACGTGGTGTCGTTCAACTCGCTCGCCGAGCGCGACATCGAGCGCATCGTCGACCTCGAGCTCGCCAAGATCCGCAAGCGCCCCGGCATCCCGCAGCGGAATCTCTCGTTGTGGTTGTCTCCGGCGGCGCGCGCCTGGCTCGCCCTGCGCGGCTTCGACGCGAAGATGGGCGCCCGCCCATTGCGACGGTTGCTCGAGGAGGTGGTGGTCGCGCCACTCGCCGTGAGAATCGCTGCGGATCCGGGGTTGCGTGATCGCGCCATCGGCGTGATCACGCGGGAGGAGGCGGTAACGGCGCCGGCGAGCGAGCTCGCGATCGTGTTGCCGGTGTAGCGGGGTTCGATTTCGGTTTCGGTTTCGGCTTCGGTTTCGGTTTCGGTTTCGGTTTCGGTTTCGGTTTCGGTTTCGGTTTCGGTTTCGGTTTCGGCCGCAATCTGGTTCTGGTTCTGGTTCTGGTTCTGGTTCTGGTTCTGGCTCTGGCTCTGGCTCTGGCTCTGGTTCTGGTTCTGGTTCTGGTTCTGGTTCTGGTTCTGAACCTGAGCCGCCCAGGTGGGCGGCCCGCGCCGCGACACGCGGCTACCGCCGCGGATAGCGCATCCGCCACAGCACCGCCTGGAGCTCGTCCTCGGAGCTGAGCACCGGCCCGAGCAGCCGCTCCGGCGCGTACCCGGCGGCGACGGCGAGCCGCGCCGCGACGAGCGCCTCGTCGGCCTCCGCCGAAGCGACCGTGAACGAGTGATTGCGATCGCCGCCGCGACGGCGGCCACCCTCGGCGGTGTTGAGCGCGGCGCTGTTGCTCGCCTTGCGCATCTGCACGGCGAGGTCCTTGTCACGCGGCAGGGTGGCCTCGACGATGGGACGAATCGCGGCGACGAATTTCAGGGCGAGCTCGGTAGCGATGAACATGACGGTGTCTCCTGGTTGGTTGGTCGGGGTCTCGTCCGAAGCGCGGCCGGCGCGCACGAGGCCGTGACGAGCTATTCCGCGACCTCGGCCATCCGAGCTCGGCGCGGCTCGTGCGCGCTTGGCCGCGCGAAGGCGAGCCCGACCGACCAACCAGGAGACGCGGCATTCGCACGCCGCGAGTCGCGCGCGATTCGCACGCGGGCCGCCCCACACGCGCGCGAGGCGACCGCCGCGACATCGCGTCGTGCGAGCCGCGGCTGCGCGCCGCCACATCGCCAGCGTGGCGCGCCGCGAAGTCGCGCAGGGGGGCGCCCTTCGCGGCCCTCGGCGCGCACGCACACGTGCCGAGCTCGGATGGACGTGGTCGCGGACTAGCTCGTCACGGTGCCTGCGCTCCGGGCCGCTACGGGCTGAACCCCCAGCAACGGAGAACCACATGACTCTTTCGGAGAAGCTCTCGATCGACCTCATCCACGCGCTGCGGCCCGTCGTCGCCGCGTTGCGCAGCGGGCGTCACGCCGCGCTTGCTGACGAGCTGGAGCGCGCCGGCTCCGGCACGGCGCTGAACATCGCGGAGGCTCACGGTCGCGCGGGTCGCGACAGCCGGCGCGTGCTCGGCATCGCGCTCGGCGAGTGCCCCGAGGCGCGCCGCAACCTCCAGGTCGCCGTCGCCTGGGGCTGGGTCGGCGACGCGCTCGTCGCGGAGCCGGCAAGCATCGCCAACCGGCTCGGCGGCGTCTTGTTCGGCATCCTCCGCAAGGCGGCCTGAGCCACCAGGTCCCGGACCGCTGCCGGGCTTCGGCCCGGTGCCGGGTCGGTTTCGGTTTCGGTTTCGGTTTCGGTTTCGGTTTCGGTTTCGGTTTCGGTTTCGGTTTCGGTTTCGGTTTCGGTTTCGGTCCGGAGGCGCGGCGTCGATCAGTAGGCGTCGTGTGCGACGACAGTCACCGGGCCGGCGCCCGCGGCGGCGAGCGAATCTTTCGCGGTCGCGGCGGTCGCGACCGCGACGGTGACGATGGAGTCGGGGCGGAGCCAGCGCGAGGCGGCGGCGGCGACGTCGGAGACGCCGAGCTCGGCGACCTTGGCGGGCAGGCCGATGGTGTAGCCGGAGGGCAGGCCGTAGACGGCGTCGCGGACGGCGATCTGCATGCGCTGGCGCGCGGTGGCCTGGTGGAAGGGCATCGAGCCGACGACGTACGAGCGGGCGAGGGCGGTCTCCTCGTCGGAGAGGCCCTTCGCGGCGAGGTCGGCGTAGAGGTCGAGCGTCGTCTTCACGGCGTCGCCGGCGACGTCGATGGCGGTCGCCATCCACATCTCGATCCAGTGGCGGCCGCGCGAGCGGCGCAGGGTGCAGCCGGCGCCGTAGCTCCAGCCGCGGCGCACGCGGATCTCCTGCATGAGGCGCGACGAGAACATGCCGCCGAAGCCGGTCTCGAGGAGGACGAGCGCGGGCGTGTCGGCGTCGCCGAAGCGCGGGCCGAGGTGACCCATGCGCAGCTGCGCCTGCGTGCGCTCGGCCTTGTCGACGAGGACGACGCGCCGGCCCGGCGCCGGATCGACGCCGCCGACCTCGGGCGCGCGGGGCGTGGGCTCGGCAGGCAGGCGCTCGGTCAGGCGGCGCACGATGGCCTGCGCGCCCGCCTCGTCGACGTCGCCGGCGACGCCGATGATGAGGTTCGAGGTGACGACCTCGGTCTTCCAGGTCGTGCGTGCCAGGCCGAGCTCGAGGCGCGGCAGCGACGCCTCGGTGCCGAGCGACGTGCGCGCGTAGGCGTGACCGGGTGCGCACTCGCGATCGAACCAGCGCGTGACCAGCGAGCTGTCGTCGTCGCGGATCTCGTCGAGGACCTGCGGCGTCTCGCGGCGCAGACGCTCGTGCTCGACCTCGGCGAAGCCGGGCGCCGCCAGGATGTCCGCGCACAGGCCCACGACCTCGTCGAGGTTGCGCGTCAGCGTGACTGCCGACAGCGTGGTCGAGTCGCGCGACACGCCGACGTCGATCGCCGCGCCCAGCCGGTCGAGGGTGTCGTCGAACGCGGCGCGATCGAGGCCGCCGGCGCCGCGTCGCGCCAGCAACCCCGCGTGGCGGTGCAGGCCCTCGAGGCCGAACGGATCGGCCGCGGCGCCGCCGCGGATCGCGACCTCGATCCAGACCAGCGGCGCGTCGGCGCTCGGCTCGACGAAGAGCTTCACGCGTCCGCCTCCTCGTCGTCGACTTCGTCGCCGTCGTCGTCGTCGTCGCCGGCGCCCGCGCCCGCGCCCTTGCCATCGCCGTCACCCTCGGGCTCGGCGACGATCACCGTGCGCGTGCGCGGCACGAGATACTCGCGCACCACGCGCTTCAGATCCGCCGCCGTCACGGCGGCCAGCCGATCGGCGAGGTCGTTGAGCGTGCGGAAGTCGCCGAGCGCGGTCTCGTGGTGCCCGAGCGCCTCCGCCTTGCCATCGGCGTCGACCAGCGCCGACCAGAAGTCGGTCTCGGTCAGGTTCTTGGCCTTCTGCACCTCGGCCTCGTCGGCGCCCCTTTCGGCGAGGTCGGCGATGACGCGATCGATCTCCGCCAGCGACTCCTCCGCGGAGTGGCCGCGCGCCGTCGTCACCGCGACGCGCAGGAGCGACGGATCGCGGAACGGCGTCAGCTGCACGTCCACCGTCGACGCCAGCTCCTTCTCGATCACCAGCCGCCGGTGCAGCCGCGACGACGGGCTCCCGGCCAGCAGCGTCGTGAGCAGCTCGAGGGCGGCCCAGTCGGGGTGCGCCTGGCCCACGACCTTCCATCCGCACAGCACGCGATCGCTCGCGATCGGCCGCTTCGCGCGCTTGAGGCGCTCGCCGTCCTGCGGCGGTTCGACGATCGTCGACGGTGTCGGCAAGATCGCGGCCGGGATCCCGGCGTAGGCCTCGCGCACCAGCCCGAGCAGGTTCTGCTCGTCGACGTCGCCGACCACGACCAGCGTCGCGTTGTTGGGCGCGTACCACGTCCGGTAGAAGGCGCGGATGTCGTCGAGCCCGACCGAGCGGATGTCGGCCATCCACCCGATCGTCGGCCAGCGATACGGGTGCACCTCGAACGCCGTCGACATCAGCTGCTCGTCGAGCCAGCCGTCGACGTCGTCCTCGACGCGCTCGCGCCGCTCGTTGGTCACCACGTCGCGCTCGGGCTCGACCGTCTCCGACGTGAGCAAGAGCCGGCTCATGCGCTCGCTCTCGAGACGCACCGCCAGCGGCAGGTCCATCGCCGGCAACGACAGGCGGTAGTGGGTCCAGTCGACCCACGTCGCCGCGTTGCTCTCGCCGCCCGTGCGCTCCACGACGCGGTCGAACTCGCCGGGCGTGAGCGTCTCGGTCTGCGCGAACATCAGGTGCTCGAAGAGGTGCGCGAGCCCGGTCTTGCCGATCTCCTCGTGGCGCGACCCGACGCGATACCAGGTCTGGTACGAGACGATCGGCGCCGTGCGATCGACGACCACGATCACTCCGAGGCCGTTCTCGAGGCGCCAGCGGCGCGCCACGAGGGCGCGGCCGATCCGGCTTTCGGCCTCGAGCGACAGGCCGTCAGGAGCTGCGAACATCTGGTGTTTCTAGCACGGACTCGTGGCGCGCCGGCCGCGAGAAGCTCGTCGTCAGCTCGAGCGCGCCCGCGGCCTCGAGCTCGGTCAGCGTCGCGCCCGCGAGCGCGAGCTCCGACGGCGCGCACACGCCGGCGCGCGGCGCATCGCGATCGTCGTCCGCGCGCGCAGCCAGCGTCAGCGCCGCTTCCGCGACCGTCACCGCCGCGAGCGCGTACACGTCGTGGCCGGCGACGCGCACGCGCGCCTGCTCGAAGCCGCGCCGCGCATCGGCCACCACGGCGAAGCGCGCCGCCGCGCGCGCCTCGGCGTCGGGCACCTGCGTGGGATCGACGAAGGTCTCGAGGATCGGCGCGAGCAACCCGGCGAACGGCGACGCCAGTCCGGCGAGCGGCGCGAGGCGCTCGAGGCCGCGCGCCCACGGATCGTCGGGCAAGGCGATGAAGCCGTCGACGATCCGGGCGGCCACGTGGCGCGGCAGCGTGATGATCTCCGGCGCCGGGAACGAGCGCGCCTGGCGCCGCCCGAGCGCGCCGAAATCGACGTCGCGTCCGCGCACCGCCGGCCGCGTCGCGTCCCACCGCGCCGCGCGCCACACCACGCCACGCGCGCTCACCGCGTCGATCATCGCCCGCCGCGCCGCCGGCGCCGGCACGAAGCCGTCGACCGCGACCGAGACCGTGATCTCGTCGAGCGGCGCCTCGTCGCCGAGCCGCGTGCGCGACGGCGCCGCGCCCAGCACCGACTCCGCGGCCCACCGCGCCGCCCAGTCGCCGATCGCGCCCAGCCCGCCGGCGCCCGGCGCCACGATCACGCCGCGCCGTCGCGCGTCGGCGTCGTGCTCCTCGTGCATGGCGCGCACGAAGCTCTGGTCACTCGCGACATCGACGTAGTCGGCGCCCGCCGCCACCGCCGCCGCGGCGAGCGCGCCGCCGACCTGCGGGTACGGCCCGGCGCAACCGACGACGACGCGCGCGCCCGCGACCACGCGATCGAGCGCGCCGCGATCGTGCGCCGCCGCCACCGCCACCGTCGCCGCGCCGCCGATGCGGTCGCGCACCGCCGCGAGCCGCGGCCGATCGCGCCCCGCAAGGACGACGTTCGCGCCGCCGGCCGCGAGCGCCCCGGCCACGAGCCCGCCGACCACGCCGCTCGCGCCGTACACCACGATCGTCGGCTTCGCGCGCGCGCTCACGGCACCTCGAAGCGCAGCGACACGCGCCCGACGTGCGAGAAGCGCGCGTAGTCGCCCGCCGACGTCGGCGCGCCGTATCCCGCGCGCACCGTCGCGCACGCGGGCACGCTCACGTCGTAGCCGCTGTCGACGCAGTCGAGGAGTCGCACCGGGTCGAACACGCCGGGCTCCGCGGTCTGCGTCGGCTGGAAGGCGACGTTGTACGTGAGCTGCACGACCCAGCGCGCGCCGAGCCGCAGCTGCGCGCCACCGCCCGCCATCAGCTGCCGGCCGAACGGCGCGCGCGCCGAGAGCCTGCCGCCGCGGACCGCACCGGTGTCGGCGCCCAGCCGCGCGCCCAGCCGCACCGCCTGACCGTCGTCGATCTCCTCCATGCCGACCTCCAGCGCGTACGCGTCGCGCAGCCCGCGCGGCCGCGGATAGATCGCCGGGACGTCGCCGGCGTCGAGGCCGCCGCCGTACGTGCGCACGTCCTCGTAGCTCGCGCGCCCGATCATCCGCCAGCGCAGCTCACCGATGAGGTCCCAGCGCGCCAGCATCCGCGAGCGCGCGCCCACGCGCACGATCTGCGGCTGCTTGTCGAACACCGTCGCGTCACCGCCGTACACGCCGCCGCCGTCGCGCGGCGCGCCGACCACGACGGCCTCGCCGGCGCGCGCGATGCGGCCGAGGTTCCACGGCCGCTGGTACGTCACGCCGACGCGCACGTCGCCAGGCAGCGTCACGAGCGCCCCGAACGCGAAGCGCAGATCGTTCAGCGTGAGCGCCGGCGTCTCGAACTTGTCGCCCCAGTTCCAGCGATCCGACCGCACCGTCACGGTCCACTCCTCGGTCGCCAGCGGATTCTCGAGCCCGCACGCCATGCCGCCGCAGTCGCTCGCCGTGCCGCGCGCCGGATCGCGCCCCGCCTCGGCCGCGGTGTCGCGCGCGAAGCGCATGACCGTGTCGCGAATGCTCAGCGTGCCGCTGCCACCCACGGAGATGCGGCTGGTCACGCGATACGCCAGCGAGAGCGTGCCGTAGTCCACCATGCGCGTGCGGGTTCCGCGCGTGTGATAGGCGAGGGCGGCCTCGCCGGCCAGCGTCTCGTCGGGCGGCGGCGTGCTCGAGATGAACGCGATCGCGCCGCCTGGCCACGCGCGCATGATGCCGATGTGGCCGCCGACGCCCGCGGTCGTGCCGTCGACCGATGGGCCGTCGCTGAACACGCCGTCCTCGTCGACGACGCGGCGATCGATCGAGATCTGGTCGACCGCGCCGGCGCCGCCCACGAAGATGTGCACGCCCGGCGTCATGAGCAGCATCGTCATCGGGTTCGCGATGACGTTGGCCGGGTGCGGCGCGGTCGGCCCCGCGAACACGGCGCCATCCCATGGCGCATCACCGGGTGAGGCTGCAGCCGGCGCCGCGACCGACGCCGCGGCGACGATCACGATCGGCCAGCGCACGGCGAGAACCCTACCACGGCGTGACGTATCATCGCGGCGCCGTGCCCCACCGCAAGATCCTCCGCATCCTCGTCGCAGCCATCGCGTGCGGCTTCCTCTTCAACGCGGCCGCCTGCGAGAAGACCTCCCACGAGAGCATCGAGAAGTGGGAGACCTCGAAGAAGGGGATGGGCAAGCTGAAGAGCACGCTCACCGATCGTTCGATCGATCCCGATCTCTCGGCGCACGCCGCCGAGGTCCTCCTGCGGAAGCTCGAGGACACGTACGTCCGCACCACGCTCGAGCAGATGGAGAGCGGGCGTCGCGCCAAGGTGATCGAGAAGCTCGCGCCGCGGCTGTGGACCATGGCGCGCATCGAGGGCGAGATGACCGCGCCGAGCCAGCGCCAGATGACGGCGAAGGACGCGCTCGTCGACATCCGGCCGTGGGCCGATCAGGCGACGCGCGACGTGATCGACGGGTACCTCACCGACTGGCTCACCGGCGGCTACTACGAGGGCCGCGCCGCGGCCGGCCGCCACACCGGCGCGCAGATCATCCGCATGCTCGGGCCGCGCACCGGCGAGCGCCTCATCGCCGAGGCCAACCGCATCATCGCGACGCCCGACCAGGCGGGCAAGCGCCGCAAGATCGGCGACGAGCTCCTGCTCGGCCTCGCGGTGTCGGGCTCCCCCGAGGCGGTGAAGCTCGTGCTCGACATCTTCGCGATGGACCGCGGCGACTCGACCTTGCCCGACCGCGCGATGGCGTCGCTCTTCCGCGCGTACCTCGACAGCGGCGGCGCGTACCCGCTCGCGGACCCGGTGGCGATCAAGCCGCACGTCGCGCGCATCGGCGAGATCGCCAAGGACGACGCCCAGACGCCGCAGATCGCGAACGACGCGGTCGGCCTCATGCGCGCCGCCGGGATGCCGGAGTGCCTCGAGCCGCTGCTCGCGATGATCGCGCACCCGCACCGCAACCCGCGGTTCCTGTGGGTGGCCGTGAACAACTCCTTGCGCTGCGGCGGGCCGGCCGCGCTGGCGCGCGTCGTCGAGGGCATCCCGACCAGCGGCTCGTTCCACCACAAGGATCTGGGCGGCGCGACGTGGGAGACGCTGCCGACGCTCGGCCAGCGCGAGGGCTTCATCGAGGCTGCCCGTCCGCTGCTCGGTTCGAAGAGCTGGGTCGCTCGCTGGATCGCCGCCGAGACCCTCGGCGCCCTCTCCGCCAAGTCCGACGCCGAGGCGGTCGCCAAGCTCGCCGGCGACAAGTCCCGCCTCGTCGGCTTCTGGGGCGACCAGTCGCAGGTCCCGAAGGCCCAGCGAAAAGCGGAGCCGACGCTGGGACAACGGGCGTCTGAGATCGCCGCGACATTGCGTTGACCCCATAGAGCTAAGCGCGCCGACAAGTAGTATGCTGCGTCGGAGGAGACCCCCCGGGAGATGGACCAGTCCAAGAAGACGATGCGCCACTTCTACTGCCGAGACGTCCTGTGGGAGACGTTCGAGCAGATGGCCAACGACTTCGACTGCTCCATCGACTACCTGATCAACGAGTCGATGCGCTACTACGCGCGCTCGAAGAACTATCCGGCCGCGGGTCAGGGCGCTTCCTCGGCGTCGATGTCGGGTCGCCCCGAAGGCGCGGGCCCCGGACACAATCCTCCGTCGGCGACGCAGCCGCCGCCCGTTGGCATGGGCGCGCGTCGTCCGGCGCCGACGACGTCACCGCCGCCGAGCCAGCCGCCCACCGCGCCGAACGCGCCGCGCCGTCCGGCGCCGCCGACTCCGGCCGGCCACATGGGTGGTGGCGTTCCGATGGGCGGCGCGCTCGCTGCGCCTCGCGCGGCTCCCGCGCCGACGTATCCGCCGCCCGCTGCGCCGGCGCCTCCTCCGCCGCGCGTCGACGCCGGCCTGGGCGGCTCGCCGACGCTGTTCCTCATGTTCAACGGGCAGCGTTACCCGGTCTCCAAGGACCAGTTCATCATCGGGCGCGGCCCGAAGACGAGCGACCTGGCGATCAAGGACGGCAACATCTCGCGCAAGCACGCGGCCGTCATCCGTCGCAACGGGACCTTCTACATCAAGGACCTCGGGTCGACGAACGGGATCGATTACAAGGGGATGCGCATCGACAACAAGCGCATCGACGAGGGGGATGTCTTCCACCTCTGCGACTACGAGCTACGCTTTACGTATCGTGGTGACTAGCGGAGGGAGCGGCTGCGGAGCCCGCTAACTTCGTTGCCGCCTCGTTATCGGGCTTCCTCGCTCGCTCCGGGAAGACCCCGGGCCTCTCCGGAGAGATGCGGAGAGAGACCCGGAGGCTCAGGAGTTCTGGAGCTGCTCTTGGACCCTTTCGCCGCGCCGTAGGCCGAGGCGAGCGTAGATCGCGAGTGCCTCGCGCAACAGGTCGGTGCCGTCGAGCTGTTCGCCGTTCTCGATCTTGTAGCGGCCGAAGACCTCGAGGCCGCGCGCGGTCTGCGCGTCGTTGCCGATGGTGCGGAGCACGTCGAGGCCGCGGCGGAAGTAGCCCTCGGCCGGCGGCTGGTCCGGCGTGCCGCCCATGATCTCGGTGCGGTCAGCGTCGTAGAGGCTGCCCGAGAGGACCTGGCCCATCGCGAGGAGCGCGAGGCCTTCCTTCTCCTTGAGGCCGGCGTGCGTCGCGACCGCGAGCGAACGCTCGGCCAGCTCGCGCGCCTCGCCGACCTTGCCGACCTTGAGCTCGAGCAAGGCGAGGATGCGGCAGCACTCGCTCTCGAGCTGGCGCGCCTCGAGGTCCTCGATGATCTCGAGCGAGTCCTCGAGCCGGCTGCGCGCTTCCTCGAGCTTGTTCTCCTCGAGGGCGAGCTCGCCCAGCGCCGTCAGCGCGATCGCGGAGTAGGGCAGGGCCCCGATCTCCTCGGCACCGGCGAGCGCGGCCATCCAGCCGGCGCGCGCCTCCGCGTGATCGCCGAGCTCGTAGGCGAGGTTGGCCAGGTTGATCTGCGAGACCACGGCGCCCCAGCGATCGCCGGCGTTCTTGCGCAGCTCGAGCGCCTCGGCGTGGCAGTTGAGCGCGGCGTCGAACTGCCCGCGGTCCTGCTGCACGTTGCCGAGGTTCGAGAGCGACGCCGCGATCGAGCGCTTGTCGCCGAGGTGGCCGCGGCGCGACAGCGCCTCGGTGATCTTGGCGAAGGCCTCGTCGTTGCGCCCGAGCAGGTGGAGCGCCTTGCCGATGTCGTCGAGCGAGCCGGCGATGCCGCGCGCGTCGCCCGCGGCGCGGAACAGCTCGGCCCCGCGCTCGAGGTACTCGAGCGAGAGCTTGAGGTCGCCTTTGCGGCGCCACACGCGCCCCATCTTGTTGAACGCGACGGCGGCCTTGGCCTTCGACGCGCCCACCCACGACAGCCGCAACATGCGCTCGAACGCGCCCAGCGCCGCCTCGAAGTCGCCGATCAGCTCGTACACCGAGCCGAGGTCGTGCCAGAGGTGGATGCGCGCGGCGTGATCGGTGTCGCCCACGCACGCGAGCGCGCGGTCGTAGAGCCGGATGGCGCGCTCGTTGTGGTAGCCGCTGCGCGCGGCCTCGGCGGCGCGGCGGTAACGACCCGCGGCCTCGCGCGTGTCGCCGGAGCGCTCGAGGTGCCGCGCGACCTCTTCCTGCGCCATCGCGCCGCGTCCCTCGGGGCGCAGCTCGAGCCACTGCGCGGCCAGCCGGTGGTAGCGGCGGCGCTGCGGCTCGTCGAGGCTCTCGAGGACGAGCGACCACAGGATGGGATAGGCGAAGCGCAGCTCGCGCTCGCCGTGCATCTGCGGCGGGTCGACCTCGATGAGCCACTCGCGCTCGATCAGCTTGGCCAAGGACGCGTTCACGGTGATGCGCGAGTGATCGCCCGACGCCGCGATCTGCGAGAGCGTGGGCCCGTCGGGGTCGGCGGTCTCGAGGTGGATGGCGCGCTCGAGCGCGAGCACCGCGTCCATCCAGCACACCTCGCCGATCACCGCCGCCATCTGCAGCACGCGGCGATCGACCGGATCCATCACGTTCATGCGCGCGGCGACCAGCTGGTCGTACGTGCGCGGCAGCTCGGACTCGTCGAGGCGCGCGCTGTCGAGGCGCCAGGTCGCGCCCGGCCCGCGCACGATGCAGTCGCTCTCGAGGAGCAGCCGCACCAGCTCGTGGATCGCGCGCGGCGAGCCGCCGAGCGAGCGCGCGTGCGCCAGCAAGCGGTCCGGCACGGAGCCGAGCGGCAGGAGCAGCTCGCGCAGGAGCGCGTCGGCGTCCATCGGCGACAGCGGGCCGAGCTCGATCTTCTCGGGCGCGACGTCACCTTCGCCGAAGCTCGGGTAGCGCTGGTAGAGCGACGCCTGCGCCGTCGTGACGAGCAGGATGCGCGAGCCGCGGAGGCCGGCGTTCAGGTACTGGACCAGGTTGATGGTCTCGGGACCGGCCAGCTCGAGGTTCTCGAGGACGAGCACGAGCGGGTGCTGCTCGGCGTCGGCGGCGAGGAAGCGGCGCACCGCCAGGAACGTGCGCGTCTCGAGCTGCGACGGCGACTCGACCAGCGGGCCGACGACCGGGCTGTCGTCGAAGCCGATGCGCATGAGGTGCGCGAGCAGGTGCGCGACCTCGGTGACGCGCGCCGGCGGCAGGACGTCGGCGACGCCCTCGACGAGGCGCTCGCGGCTGTCGGCCACGGGCGCGCCCGGCGCGATGCCGAAGCGCTGCGCCAGAAGGCGCGCGAACGCGGCGAACGAGCCGCCGCCGTCATCCGCGGCGCCGGAGAGCACGCGGACGTCGGGCGAGGCCTCGCGGCAGGCCCTGGAGAGCTCGGCGACGAGCCGGCTCTTGCCCATGCCGGGTTCTGCCACGATGATCGCGGCGGCCATCGACGACTCGGCGATGGCCGTCTTGAAGCGCTGGGTCAGCAGGTCCAGGGCCGAGCGGCGGCCGGTGAAGCGCGTGCGGAGGTCGTAGACCGCTGGAATCGCGATCGTGCGCTCGTCCTCGCCTTCGCCGAACAGATCTCCGTCCAGTGGCCCCGACACGGCGGCAGCGTACCACGCGGCCTCCGAACCATCTGAATTTCTGCGGATTTCCATTGGGTAGCCCCCCCTTGAGCGGGCGCGGACCCTAATGTGTGCCCCTGTAGTTGTCAATTCACATTTGGTTCGGGCGCGCAGCGAGCGGCGAGGGCGTCGCGGTAGCGCTTGGTGCGCGCCTCCACGTCGGGCGGGATGGGCCGCGGTTTGTCGCCGTCGCGCAGGAAGTAGTGGAGCGAGACGGGGATGATCGGCTCCTTGCCGCGGCGCAGGCGCTTGCAGTTCCACGCCTCGAGGTCGGCGAGCGCGTCGGCGAACGCGTGCGCGGTGGCGCGCTCCGTGTCGTGGAGGATGACGATGCCGCCGCCCGCGTGCGTGATGCTCGCGAGGATCGCGGTGCGGAGCTGCGTGGGGTCGTCGATCTCCCAGTCGCGCGGGTCGATGTTCCAGAGCACCTCGGTGAGGCCGCGCGCGGCGAACGCGGCGCGGACCTTGTGCGAGCTCTCGCCGTAGGGCGGACGCACCACGCTCGGCCGCAGCCCGGTCTCCTTCTCGACGAGCGCGGCCAGCGCGTCGAGCTCCGCGTCGCGCGTCGCCGGCGCGAGGTCGTTCAGGCGCGCGTGGTTGAAGGTGTGGTTGCCGATGGTGTGACCGGCCTTCACGATCGCGCCGAGCAGCGCGCGCCGCTTGGGCCGCTGGTCGAGGTCGCGGCCGATCACGAAGAACGTGGCCGGCACGTCGTGGGCGGCGAGGGCGCGCAGGATGCGGGGCGTCCAGTACTCGCTGGGGCCATCGTCGAACGTGAACGCGACCACGTGCCTCGGTCCGTCGCCGCGGGTGCGTGCGCCGCCGCCCAGGCCGTCGTCCGCGTATGCGGGCGCGCGGGCGCTGCCGGCGCCGAGCGTGATCGCGATCCCGACGAGCAGGCGGCCGAGCACGGCGAGATGGTAGCCTCGATGCGTGGGACGCGTCGTCGCCACCACGCATCTTCCCGGTGATCCTGCACGGCTCCTCGACGGTCACGAGTGGTGTGGCCCGGTTGCGGGCGAAGCGCCGTGGCCGCGGACGCGCTGGCTCGTCGAGCTCGCGACCGCCGACGCGCTCGTGTGCCTGCTCTCGGACCGCATCGACGCGGCGGCGCTCGACGCGGGCCCGCGCCTGCGCGTGGTCGCCAACTACGCGGTCGGCGTCGACAACGTCGACGTCGCGGCGGCGACGGCGCGCGGCGTGCTCGTGGCCAACACGCCCGACGTGCTGGTCGAGGCGACCGCGGACTTCACGTTCGCGCTGATGCTGGCGGCGGCGCGGCGCCTCGGCGAGGGCGAGCGCATGGTGCGTGCCGGCGCGTGGCGCGGCTGGGCCCCGGAGCAGCTGCTCGGCGCCGACGTCGGCGGACGCACGCTCGGCATCGTCGGGATGGGCCGCATCGGGCGCGCGGTGGCGCGGCGTGCGCGCGGCTTCGCGATGCGCGTCCTCTACACGCGCGGCCACGCCGGCGACGGCGCCGAGGCATGGGCCACGCGCGTCGAGCTGGACGAGCTGCTCGCGACGAGCGATGTCGTGTCGTTGCACTGTCCGTTGACCCCCGAGACCCGCGGCCTCGTCGATGCGCGGGCCCTGGCCGCGATGAAGCCGGGCGCCATCCTGGTCAACACGGCGCGCGGCGCGATCGTCGATGACGGCGCGCTGGCGGAGGCGCTCGAGCGCGGCCACCTCGGCGGGGCGGGCCTCGACGTCTTCACCGAGGAGCCGCGCATCGACCCGCGCCTGCTCGCCGCGCCGCGCGTGGTCTTGGCGCCGCACCTGGGATCCGCTACCACTACCGCTCGGACACGCATGGCCGAGCTCTGTGTCACCGCGGTCCGTGACGTCCTCGCCGGACGCAGGCCAACCAATCTCGTGAATCACCCGTGACGAACTCCGCGACCGAGCCGCACGTCCTCGTCGTCACGAGCGCGAGCGCCGATCCGGCCGCGGTCGTGCCGGTGCTCGCCGCGTGCGAGGCCGCCGGCATGCGGGTGCGCGCCATCGACATCGGCGCCGCGGGCGCGGGCGGCGGCGGGCTCTCCGATCGCATGCGGCGCGCCATCTATGGCGAGAGCGCCGAGCGCCGGCTCCGCAAGGAGATCGACGGCAACCCGCCCGACGTCGCGGTCGCGTTCGACGCGTTCGCGGCGCAGGCGCTGTCGCTCGCGCGCGATCAGGCGGGCAACCCCGCGCCGGTCGTCGCCGTCGTGTCCGACCTCGAGCCGGGCGCGTCGTGGGGCCAGGCCGACGCCGACCGCTACTGCGCGACCGACAACGAGACCGCGGTCGCGCTCGCGGACACCGGCGTCGAGGAGGATCGTGTCCTCGTCGTCGGGCCGATCGGCGAGCGGGCATGGGCCGACGCGGCGCTCGAGGACCGCGCCGCGCTGCGAGCGAAGTTCGGCGCCGGCGATCGCGCCGTGGTCGTCGAGGTCGCCGGACTCGGCGCCGAGGTCACCGGGCAGCTGGTCATGCAACTGTCGCTGGCCGAGGTCAGCGAGCGCGTCACGTACCTCTTCGACGCGGGCACCGACGCCGACGCGGCCGCCGTCGTGCGCCGCCAGGTGCCGGTGCTCGGGCTGCGCGCCAAGCTCTTCGGCCAGAGCGCCGACGCCGGCCGTTACTGGCGCGCCGCCGAAGTCGTCGTGGCGCGCCCGCGTTCGCGCGCCATCGCGCGCGCCATGCTGGTCGGCGCGCGGATGCTCGCGCTCGTCGACGACGACGTCGCCGGTGCGGCGCGCATCGCGTCCGCGCTCGAGCAGCGCGGTCGCGGCACAGGCGCGCGCGGCATCCTCCTGGTCTCGTCGGGCCTCGAGGCGCTCCTGCGCACGTCGCCGCCGGCTCCCGCTGCGGACGGGGCCGACGGCGTGGTCGATGTCCTGTGGACCGTCGCCATCGAGCGCCGCGCGGTGATCGAGGAGCGTCGCGCCGCCGCCCGCGCCGAGACCCACGCGCGCATCAAGGACGCCACCGCCGCCACGGCCGCCGCCGCGCGCCAGTCGGCGGCCGCCGGCGATCTCGAGGATCTCGGCGGCGGCGGACCCAGCGTCTCCACGGCCGACGCGCCCGGCGAGGCCGACGTCGCCTCGCTCGCGCGCGAAGCGGCCGAGCGCAAGCAGCAGCTCACGCGCGACGTCGAGGCGGCGCGCCGCGCCGGCGACGGCCCGGCGATGCACCGGCTGCTCGTGGAGCTGGCTGCGCTCGACAAGGAGCTGGCCGATCTCGACGCCGCGACGCGGGCGGCTCGCGCCGCAGGTGTGAAGCCGGGCACACAAGGCGCGGCACCGCCACCGCGCTCGTCGTCCGCTGGCCCCGGCGCTGGCCCCGGCGCTGGCCCCGGCGGGGCGAAGCCGCGGCCCGCCGCCGACCCGCTGGCCGACCTCAAGGCGCAAGCTGCCGCCGCGAATCGACGTTCATCGGCGTCGGTCGACGACGAGCTGGCCGCGTTGAAGCGTAAGATGTCCGAGACGTCGAAGAAGAAGTGACCATGCGCCGCCTGTTCCCGTTGCTGCTGCTGGCGCTCGTCGTCTTGCTCGCGGCGTGCCCGCCCAAGAAGCAGGCGCCGCCGAAGAAGAAGCCGTGGAAGACCGAGCCGCGGCCCGTGAAGAAGAAGGACCCGCCGACGCCGCGGCACAAGTCGCACGAGCATCCGCACGGCGGCCACCCGCACGCCGGCAACGATCACCATCACCATCCGCATCCGCACCCGCACATGGCGGGCGCCAACGGCCACCATCATCCATTTTGACGCTCCGGCCTGACTCGCGCTTCGCGCTCGGGCCGCTTCGTCGTGGGCCTACGTGCCCTGGCGGCCGTAGCGGTCCTCGAGGCGCACCACGTCGTCGAGCTCGGGCGTCGACACCTCGAGGACGTCGGTGTCCTCGACGGCGACCATGCGGTGGCGCAGGCCCGGCGGGATGTGGAAGGGCTTCATCGGCTCGAGCTCGAGGGCCTGCGACGGCTCGCCGTCGCGGAAGTGCTCGAAGCGCATGCGGCCGCGCAGCACCATCACCGTCTCGTCCTTCACGCGGTGGTACTGGAGCGAGAGCGCCTCGCCGGCCTTGATGTGGAGCACCTTGCCGACGTAGCGCTCGGTCTGCGCCCAGATGAGCTCGTGGCCCCAGGGCTTCTCGACTCTCGTCGTCACGGCGTCGTCACTTCGGCTTCGTGGCCGGCGTGGTCGCGGGCTTGGTCGCCGGCGTCGTCGCGCCACCGGTCGCGCCACCGGTCGCGGGCGGCTTGGCGTCGATGTCCGACGTCGCGGGCGCGCCCTCGGGCTCGGGCGCCACGAACTTGGGACGCAGACCCGGGACCTCCTCCTTGCGATCGACCTTCTTGTCGTAGTCGTCGTCGTAGAGGATCGCGACCAGCGCGCCGTCCTTGTACTGCTCCCAGTAGTCGGGCTCTCCGTCGGCGTTGCGGTCGCGCCGCACCGCCGTCAGGCTCTCGAAGCGGTCGTAGACTTCCTTGATGTCGTACTTGCCGTCGAAGTCGCTGTCGCGCTCGACCTCGATGCGCTTGCCGGTCTTGGGATCGTAGACCGCCGACATGTCGAAGCGGCCGTCGTAGTCGAAGTCGGCCTTCTCGAACGCGTTCGAACCGCGCGGCGTGTAGCCGACGACCCAGTCCTTGCGGCCGTCGTGATCGAAGTCGACCTGCTTGCAGGTGAGGATCTCGACCTTCGTCCCGCCCTGATCGTCGACCTTGTACATCTTCCAGACGTCGGGGCGGTTGTCGCGGTTGAGGTCGTACGTGATGACGTTCTTGCCGCTGGTCTCGCACAGGGTCGTGTCGACCTTGGACACCGACGACGAGGTGTCGCCGCCGTCCTTGGGGGTCGAACCGTCCTTCTTGTTCTTGTTGCATCCCGTCGCGCCCATCCCCATGCCAGCAAACGACAGGGCGCCGAGCAGGATTCCCGTGCGGATTCGCATGGGTCGAGCCTATGCGTCGTCGCGCTCCCGCGCAAGCCGGGCGCGGTTGACCCGTGACGTACCGCAACGTAAGGTGCCGGACCCCCGCCGTCCGATATGCCATTCCCCGCCGACCGCATCCGTAACTTCTCGATCATCGCGCACATCGACCACGGCAAGACCACGCTCGCCGACCGGATCCTGGAGTACTGCGGGGCGCTCACCGAGCGCGAACGCGAGCACCAGTTCCTGGACAACATGGACCTGGAGCGGGAGCGCGGCATCACGATCAAGGCGCAGTCGGTGCGCCTCAAGTACGTGGCCAACGACGGCCTCGAGTACCAGTTCAACCTGATCGACACGCCGGGCCACGTCGACTTCCACTACGAGGTCTCGCGCAGCCTGGCCGCGTGTGAAGGCGCGCTCCTCGTCGTCGACGCCGCGCAGGGCGTCGAGGCGCAGACCCTCGCCAACGTCTACGTCGCGCTCGACAACAACCTCGAGATCATCCCGGTCCTCAACAAGATCGATCTGCCGGTCGC
>DATLEB010000074.1:0-8863 GCA_035525615.1 Kofleriaceae bacterium
GTGCGCGTCGATGGAGTCGGCGAGGCGGTCGAGCTCGCGGGCGCGTGCGGAGGCGGTGGACTCGGTCGGAGGCGCGGCGGGGAGGCCGCGACGGCGGCGCAGCTCGGTGACCAAGGCGGCGCGGACGGAGTCGTTGTCGAGCAGGCCGTGGATCATGGTGCCGACGACGGCGCCGTTCGCGGCGACGGCGCCATCGGGGATGTAGTCGGCGCGCAGGCCAGGCGCCGCCGAGCTGGGCTGCACGACGGGCTCGCCGTTGCGCGCGACGATCTCGAACGCAGGGCGAGCGCCGGGGAGAACGACCGCGTCGCCCATGTGAATCTCGTAGCCGAGCAGGTCGACGCCCGCAGGGATCCTGAGGAAGCACGCCGCCCCCGCGGCGCCTGCGACATCGGCGGCGCCCGCGACATCCGCCACGGCGCGCGCGCGGACCTGCGCGGTGACCTTGCGGGCCGCGAAGCGCGTGCGCAGCGGCAGCAACCCGAGGCCGGGCACGTGCGGCTCGGTCGATTCGACGCGGTCGTGATCGTCGATGACCTCGCCGAGCATCTGGCAGCCGCCGCAGATTCCGAGCACGGGCGCGCCGGCGGCCGCGCGCGCGACGAGGACGTCGGCGAAGCCGGACGCGCGCAGCCACGCCAGGTCTGCAGCGGTGCTCTTCGAGCCCGGCAGGATGACGAGATCCGCACCACGCGCCGCCTCCGGGTTGTCCGAGAACCGGACGAAGACGCCGGGCTCGTGCTCGAGGGGGAGCGCGTCGTCGTGGTTCGAGATCCGCGGCAGCCGCACCACCACGACATCGAGCTCGTCCGCGCGTGGCGCGCGGCGCGCGCGGTCGTCGAGCGCGACCGAGTCCTCGTCGGCCAGGCGCAGGCGATGCAGGAACGGCAGCACGCCGGCGACGGGCTTGCCGGTCCGGCGCGTCAGGTCGACCAGGCCGGGCTCGAGCAGTGCCCGATCGCCGCGGAACTTGTTCACGATGAAGCCCGCGATGCGCTCGCGCTCGTCGTCCTCGAGCAGCGCGAGGGTGCCGACGAACGACGCGAACACGCCGCCGCGGTCGATGTCGCCGACGAGCAGCACCGGCGCATCGGCCAGCTTCGCGACGTGCATGTTCACGATGTCGCGGTCCTTCAGGTTGATCTCGGCGGGGCTGCCCGCGCCCTCGATCACGACCAGCTCGTGCTCGCGCCGCAGCCGCTCGAGGCTCGCCGCGATCACGCCGCTGAGCTCCCGCTTGCGCGCGTGGTACTCGACCGCCGTCATGCTGGCCAGCGGCGCGCCCATGACCACGATCTGCGAGCGCGCGTCGCCCTCGGGCTTGATCAGGATCGGGTTCATGTCGGCGGTCGGTGCCAGGCCGGCGGCGTCGGCCTGCACGGCCTGCGCGCGCCCGATCTCCTTGCCATCGGGAGTCACCGCCGCGTTGAGCGCCATGTTCTGCGACTTGAACGGCGCGACGCGCACCCCGGCGCGCCGGAACCAGCGGCACAGCGCCGTGACGAGCAGGCTCTTCCCCACCGACGACGACGTGCCCTGGATCATGAGGGTCGGTGCGCGCGCGGTCACGTGAGCTCCTCGGAGAGCGCGGCCACCAGGCGCGTACGCTCCGGCGCGGGTCGCGCCGCGAGTCGCACGTGGTCGGGGAGGCCGAACGACGTGCAGTCTCGCACGAGCACCTGGTGTCGAACGAGCAGGCGGCGGCGCAGCATCGCGGCGTCGGCGACGGGCACGAGCGTGAACACCGTCGACGACGGGACGGGCGCGAGGCCCAGCTCGGTCAGCGCCGCCTGGAGCGCGATGCGATCGCCGAGCGACCGGTGCGCGCTCTCGGCGACGAACGCGCGCGCGGCGTCGGTCGTGGCCGCGAGCGCCGCGGCCTGCGCGTGCGCGCCCGTGGTCCACGCCGGGCGCTGCGCCTCGACGCTCGCGATCACGTCGCGCGACGCGATCGCATAGCCGCAGCGCACGCCCGGGATGCCGTGATCCTTGGTCAGCGAGCGCACCCGGATGACGTTGGGCGGCATGGGCACCCGCGCGTCGCCGGCGCGCTCGCTGAGCGAGAGGAACGACTGGTCGAGGAGCACACGCGCCGGCGCGATCGCCGCCGCCCACTCGGCCACCACGCCCGCGGGCACGATCACGCCGGTGGGCGTGTTCGGCGTGCACAGGTACACGATCGTCGCGCTGTGCGCCCGCACCGTCGCGGCGACGGCGCCGAGGTCGATCGCGAAGCCGTTCGCGCGCGTCGCGCCGTGCGCCACGATCGCGGTGTCGGCCGCCTCGAACGCGGCGCGCGCCTCCGCGAAGGTCGGCTCGACGATCACCGCCGGACCGCCGTCGCGCGAGAGGGCGCGCGCGAGCGTCCACAGCAGCTCGGCGGCGCCGTTGCCCAGCGCGACCTCGTCGGGGGAGACGCCGCACATCGTCGCCAGCGCGGTGCGGGCCCGCAGCGCGGTCGGATCGGGGTAGCGCTCGTACGCGGCGGCTTCGATCGCGTCGCGCACGACGGCACACGGACCGTAGGGGTTGGTGTTCACGCTGACGTCGAGCACGCGCGCGGGGTCCACGTTCAGCGCGAACAGCTCGGCCCCGTCGAGGCCGCCGTGAGTCCTCACCATGAGATCGCTCCTCGCACGGCGATCGCCGCCGCGCACGAGAGAACCGCGAGCACCATCGCCAGCGCGACGATGCGCCACGCCGACCGGATCGTCGCCGCTGTCACCGCGACCGTCGGGTCTCCGAGCCGGTAGTGGCCGACCTTGTCGAGGCGCACGCCGAGCAGCCCGGCCATCGTCGCCATCGGGCGGCCGGCGTTGGGGCTCTCGGTCGCGCCGCCGTCGCGTCGCAGGATGCGCCAGCCGTCGCGCACGCGCGCGCCGCTCACGCCGCTCAGGGCGCCGGCGACGAGCAATAGCCCGGCCGTGATCCGCGCCGGGATCCAGTTGAGGACGTCGTCGAGCCGCGCCGCCGCCTTGCCGAGGTACTCGTACCTCCCGCGGTAACCGATCATCGCGTCGAGCGTGTTGACCGCGCGATATGCGACGGCGCCGGGCAGCCCGAAGAGCGCGTAGTAGAAGAGCGGCGCCACGACGCTGTCGGACGCGTTCTCGGCGACCGACTCGACGGCCGCCGCCGCGACCTGCGACGCGTCGAGGTGCGACGGATCGCGGCTGCACAGGCTCTGCAGCGCGGTGCGCCCCGCCGCCAGGTCGCCGCGCGCGAGCGGCCGCGCGACCTCGAGGCCGGCGCGACCGAGGGCCCGCCCCGCGGCGCTCGACTTCAGCAGCCACGTGCCGACGACGATCGCGGGCGCGTACGCGATCGCGAGGGCCGCGCCCGCCGCGAAGGTCGCCGGCACCACGACGGCGATCCCGGCACCCGCGGCGAGTTGCGCCATCGGGCCACGGCGCGGCGCGCGCGCGACGAGCCACGTCGTGGTGCGGCCCATCCACACCACCGGGTGCACCGCGTTGGGCGGTTCGCCGACGGCGACGTCGACGAGAGCAGCGGCGGCGAGGATCACGAGCGCTGGATCGTCCACGCGTCCCTCAGGCTCCGCTGTCGCTGACCCCGGCGCTGCCGAAGGTCGCCATCTCGTCGAGGATGCGCAGCGCCGCATCGCACAGCGGCATCGCGAGCGCGGCGCCGGTCCCTTCGCCGAGCCGCAGGTCGAGCTCGAGTAGCGGGCGCGCGTCGAGCTCGTCGAGCACGCGGCGATGCCCGGGCTCCACGGAGCGGTGCGACGCGACGAGGTACCCGGCGCACGCCGGCGCGATGCGCGTCGCGAGGAGCGCCGCCGTCCCGGCGATGAAGCCGTCGACGAGCACCGGTACGCGCGCCGCCGCGGCGCCGAGCGCCACGCCGCACATCCCGGCGATCTCGAAGCCGCCCAGCGCGGCGAGCACGCCGATGGGATCGCGCGGGTCAGGCCGATGCCGGGCCAGGCCCGCGTGGATCACGGCGAGCTTGCGCGCGAGGCCCGCGTCGTCGACGCCGGTGCCACGGCCGGTGACCGACTCGGGCGCGGCGCCGGTGAGCGCGGCCACGAGCGCGCTCGCCGACGTCGTGTTGCCGATGCCCATCTCGCCGATGCCGACCAGCCCGATGCCGTCCGCGGCCAGCTCCGTGGCCAGCGCGACGCCCACCTCGATCGCCGCGACCGCCTGCGTGCGCGTCATCGCCGCGCCGCGCGCGAAGCTGGCCGTGCCTGCGGCGATGCGCCGGCTCCAGATCGCCGGTGACGGCGGCAGGACGCCGGCCACGCCCATGTCGACGACGACCACTTGCGCGCCGGCCTGGCGGCCCAGCACGCACACGGCTGCGCCGCCGGCGGCGAAGTTGAGCATCATCTGCGTCGTGACCTCGCGCGGGTACGCGCTCACGCGCTCCGCGGCGACGCCGTGGTCGGCGCCCATCACGACGAGCGCCTTGGCGAGCGCGCCGGGGCGCGACGTGCCGCGCGCCGCCGCCAGGCGACACGCGAGCTCCTCGAGGCGGCCGAGGCTGCGGCGCGGCTTCGTCTTCTGATCGAGGAGGTGCTGCGCCTCGGCGGCGACGGCGGGCGAGGGCGGCGTGATGCGAGCGCAGAGCTCATCGAGCAGCATGGTCGGATCCGGTGATGGGAGGTGGGCGGAGGCGAAGGACGGTGCCGAGGACGGCGAGGTGGAGCTCGTCGGCGACGGCGGCGAGGCGCTGGTGCGCCGTGCCGGCGACATCGCGAAACGCGCGGCCCAGCGGCGACGGTGGGACCACGCCCATGCCGACCTCGTTGGTGACGACGATGGCGTGGAAGCGGCGGCGCGCGAGCACCTCGGCCAGCTCGTCGACGCGCTCCAGCACCCGCGCGACCGGTTCGTCGCGGACGAGCAGGTTCGAGAGCCAGAGGGTGAGGCAGTCGACGAGCGCGACCTCGACGCCGTCCCCGAGCGCGGCGAGCGCGGCCGGCAGCTCGATCGGCGCCTCCAGGGTCGTGAAGCGGTCGCCGCGCTCGGCGCGGTGGCGCGCGATGCGCTCGTCCATCTCGGCGTCGAGCGCCTGGCCGGTCGCGACGAACACGCGGCGCGCGCCCAGCGCCTCGGCGCGCGCGAGCGCGAACGAGCTCTTGCCCGAGCGGACGCCGCCACCGACGACGATCACCTTCGCGTTCGGCGTCCAGATCATCGTGGTCCTCCGATCGCGGCGCGCCAGCCGGCGATGCCGCGCTCGACGGCGTCGAACACCGACGCGCCGATGAGGTGGCCGAGCTCGGTGTGCTTGCCGGCGTAGCGGGCCGCACCGTTCGCGTTCTTCGCGCCGTTCGTGCCGAGCGACGGAGCCGGCGCCGCGATGACCACGCAGTCCGTGCCCGTGCCCGACGCCGGGAGCCCCGTGCGGGGGCTCGGGATGTCCGCTTCCCGGACAGCCAGCGTGCGGGCCTCGGTGGCGAGCGCCATGGCCTCGAGCAGCGCCTCGTCGGAGAGCGGCGCATCGATGGCGCACAGCACGTTGATGGTCCCGATGCGCGCCGCGGGCCCCGGCGGGTCCCCCGCGCGCAGCGCGTTGCCGAGCCCGACGGTGACGACGCAGCGCGCCCGCTGCCCGCCCCACACGCGCGTCTCGTCGACGTACCGCGCGACATCCGCGCTGGTCATGAGCCCGACCGCACCGCCGAGGCCGCGCATCGCGAGCCGGTCGCGTAGCAGATCGCAGGCATCCACGGGCGGACGCAGATCGCCGTCGCGTACCTGCAGCCACGCCACCGCCGACGCGCGCCGCACGCCGCCGCCCACGATGGCCCAGCTCGCCACGCGCTGCGGCGCCGCGAAGCGCGCGATCAGCCAGTCGCCCTCCTGGGCCACCGAAAGCGTCTCGCCCGTCTCGAACACGACGGCCGGCTTCACGTCCGCGCCTCCGCGCATGCCGCGACGAGCGCCGCCGGGATCTCGGGGTTCGAGGCCCAGTGCGCGTGGACGTAGCTCGCGAGCACGTTGCCGCGCTGATACCCCTCGGCGGTGGTGGTGCCGTCCCGCCGGCGCCGCACCTTGTAGAGCCGCGACGCGTCCTCGGGGACGCCGCGCAGCTCCGAGTAGCGGAACTGGTGTCCGCGGAAGCGCACGCCGGCGCGGCCGAGCATCGAGCGCGCCTGCGTCTCGACCTCGACGTACCCGAGCGCGGCGAGGCGGTCGCCCATCACCGCCTCGCCGTGCACGAGCCCGACCATCGGGTGCAGCACGTCGTCGCGCGTGCGGATGCCCTGACTCAGATACATGAGCCCGCCGCACTCGGCGTAGATCGGGCCGCGGAACGCCGCCAGGGCGTCGCACATCGTCCGGTTCGCGGACAACCGCTCCGCGAACACCTCGGGATAGCCGCCGCCGATGTACACGCCATCGCACGCCGGGAGCCGCTCGTCGGCGACCGGCGAGAACCGCACCAGCTCCGCGCCGGCCGCCTCGAGCCGGCGCAGGTTGTCCTCGTAGTAGAAGTGGAACGCGGCGTCGTACGCGAGCGCGATCCGGCAGCGCGGTCCGGTCGACGTCCGCATCGCGGGCACGTCGGGCAGCCGCGGCGCCGTGCGCGCGATGGCGACCACGCGCTCGAGATCGATCCACTCGGTGGCCCGCTGGCCCCAGCCCTCGAGCGCCGCGTCGGGGACCGCACCGGCCTGGACCAGGCCGAGGTGGCGCGCGGGGAAAACCAGCTCGTCGACCACCGGCAGGCCGCCGACGACCGTCGGCAACGCCTTGCGCAGCAGGTCGAGGTGCCCGCGGCTGCCCACGCGCTGCGCGATCACGCCGGCCACGTGCAGCAGCGGATCGTGCTCGGCCACACCGCGCGCGATCGCGGCGATGGTTCGTGCCATCCCGGACGCATCGACGACGAGCAGCAGCGGCGCCTCGAGCCAGCGCGCGATCTCCGCGGTCGAGCCGACATCGGACGTCGGCGACACGCCGTCGAACACGCCCATCACGCCCTCGACGAGCGCGATGTCCGCCTGGTACGTGGCGCGCGTGAACGTGGCGCGCACCGCGTCCTTGCCCATCATCCAGCCGTCGAGGTTGTGGCACGTGCCGCCGGCGGCGCGCGCGTGATAGGTCGGATCCAGGTAATCGGGTCCGATCTTGAACGTCGCGACGCGCAGCCCGTGGGCGCGCAACGCGCGGGCGAGCGCGACGGTGACGGTGGTCTTGCCGGCGCCACTGGCGAGACCGGCGATGACGAGGCGTGCGGTCAAAAGTCGACTCCTGCCTGCGCGGGCAGGCCGTGCTCGAAGGGGTGCTTCACCTTGCGCATCTCGGTCACCAGATCGGCGAGCACCACGAGCTCCTCGGGCGCGTTGCGGCCGGTCACGACCACGTGTACGTGCTCCGGGCGATCGCCGAACGCGGCGAGCACCTCGTCGAGCGTGATGAAGCTGTAGTGAATCGCGTACGTCAGCTCGTCGAGGACGACGACGGCGTGCTGACCGCCGGCGATCATCTCGGCCGCCTTGACCCACGCGATGCGCGCGGCGTCGCGGTCCCGCGAGAGGTCGTCGCTCTCCCACGTGAAGCCGCGGCCCATCACGAGGAACGTGAGCGCCGGGTTGGTCTCGGCGAGCCCCTCGCAGAACGTGCGCTCGCCGGTCTTCCACTTGCCCTTGATGAACTGGACGACGGCCACCTTCATCCCGCGGCCGAGCGCGCGCATGACCAGGCCGAGCGCGGCCGTGGTCTTGCCCTTGCCGTGCCCGGTGTAGACGACGAGCAGGCCGCGCCTGGTCGCCGTCGCGTTCTCCCTCGTCTTCTCCGTCGTCTGGGGCGTCATCGGGTGCGCTCCCACCACGGCGTCCGGCGCGCGACGACGTCGCCGACCACGAGCAGCGAGGCGTCGTCGGTGGCGGCGACGCGTTCGCCGAGGTCGCCGATCGTGCCGACGACGATGCGCTGGCGCGGTGTCGTCGCGGCGGCGATCCACGCGGCGGGCGTGGTCGCGGGGCGGCCGGCGCGCCCGAGCTCGCCGAGGCTCGCGGCGACGCGGCGCCCCGACATGTAGATGACGACGGTCTCGCCGTGCGGTTCGCCGGCGGTGCAGGCGGTCACCAGGCGCACGCTCGACGCGCAGTCGCGATGCGTGAGCGGAATGCCGGCGTACGCCGCCGCACCGAGCGCCGCCGACACGCCGGGCACCAGCTCGAAGCGAATGCCGTGTGTCGCCAGCTCCTCGGCCTCCTCGCCGCCGCGGCCGAAGACCAGCGGGTCGCCGCACTTGAGGCGCACGACCGCGTGACCGGCACGCGCGCGCTCGACGACGGCGGGGTGCAGGCGGAAGGCGGTGGTGCCGTGACCGGCGCGGCGGCCGACGGCGATGCGCTCGCAGTCGGGCGGGGCGAGCGCGAGGATCTCCGGCGACACCAGCTCGTCGTGCGCGAGCACGCGCGCGCCGCGCACCAGCTCGTGCGCTCGCACCGTGAGGAGCCCGGGATCGCCGGGGCCGGCGCCGACGAGGTAGACGCAGCCGCGCGGGTCGCTCATGACGGCCTCTTCGCCTTGCGATGGCGGTGGCTGAAGGTCGGGTCGTAGAGCCGGGAGTCGGCGAAGTCGGTCGACGTGAGGACCGGCCCGACGAGGATCATGGCCTGCGTGCGGATGCGCGCCGCGCGCACGCGCTCGCGGATGTCGGCGAGCGTGCCGGTCACGATCTTCTGGTCGGGGCAGCTCGCCTTGTGGACGACCGCGATGGGGCAGTCCGCGCCGTAGCTCGGCACCAGCGCCGCGACGACCTCGTCGAGGAGCGTGATGCTGAGGAAGAGCGCGAGCGTGGCGCGGTGACGCGCGAGCTCGGCCAGCTCCTCGCCCTCGGGCACCTCGGTGCGCCCGCTCGCGCGGGTGAGGATGACGGT
>DATLEB010000059.1:0-7944 GCA_035525615.1 Kofleriaceae bacterium
AAACCGAAACCGAAACCGAAACCGAAACCGAAACCGAAACCGAAACCGAAACCGAAACCGAAACCGAAACCGAAACCGAAACCGAAACCGACCCGGCACTGGGCCGAAGCCCGCCCCGGGCCCGGTGGCGGCTAGGCCGCCTTGCGGATGATGCCGAAGAGCACGCCGCCGAGCCGGTTGCCGATGGCGGCCGGCTCCGCGATGAGGTCCGCGCCGACCCAGCCCCAGGCGATCGCGACCTGGAGGCACCGGCGCACCTCGCGACACTCGCCGAGCGCGATGCCGAGGACGCGGCGGCTATCGCGGCCGGTGCGACCGTGAGCCTCCGCGATGTTGAGCGCCGTGCCGCTCGCGGCGCGCTCCAGCTCGTCCGCCAGCGCGGCACGCCGCCCGGCTCGCAAGGCGGCCACGACGGGCCGCAGCGCGTGGATGAGGTCGATCGAGAGCTTCCCCGAAAGAGTCATGTGGTTCTCCGTTGCTGGGGGTTCGTCCCGTAGCGGCCCGGAGCGCAGGCACCGTGACGAGCTATTCCGCGACCACGGCCATCCGAGCTCGGCACGCGTGCGTGCGCGCAAGGGCCGCGAAGGGCGCCCCCAGCAACGGAGAACCACCGACTCGCTCGGAGAAGCCTCGATCGCGCCACATCCACCGCGCGAGCGGCCACGTCGTCGCACTGCGCGACATCGGCGACGCGCGACGTGCGCGCGGCTACGGCGGATGCGGTACCCGCGGTGGTAGCCGCCCACTGCGGCGGGGGCCGCCCACGTGGGCGGCTCAGGTTCAGAGCCGAGCCAGAACCAGAGCGCCGAGCCCGAAACCGAAACCGAAACCGAATCCGAAACCGAAACCGAAACCGAACCCGAAACCGAACCTAGATGTCGCCGTCGCCGTCGCCGCGCCAGACCATGCCCGCCCCCGCCGGCAGCGCGTCGCCGGGGATGCGCCTCGCACCGGACTTCGGCTGTTGCAAATAGCAACGCGAGCATGTCGTCCGTTCGCAACGCGCCGAATCCACCGCCGCCGCCAGCGCGCGGCGTGATACCAAGGGAAGCAGCAATGAGCGCGAGCGAAGCCAAGGGCGCGATCCTGGTGATCGACGACGAGCGCGGCATCCGCCAGCTGTGTCAGGACGTGCTGCGCAAGGCGGGGCACGAGGTCGAGGTCGCCGAGAACGCGGCGGCCGGGCTCGCCGCCGTCGGTCGCCGCGCGTTCGATCTCGTCCTCTGCGACATCAACCTGCCCGATCAGGACGGTGTCTCGCTCCTCCCCAAGCTGATCGATCGTGATCCCGCGCCGACGGTCGTGCTCATCACCGCGTTTCCGTCGATCGACACCGCCGTGCGCGGCATGAAGCTCGGCGCGCGCGACTACATCGGCAAGCCGTTCTCGCCCGACGAGCTGCGGCTCGTGGTCTCGCGCGCGCTCGGCGAGGACGCGATGCGCCGGCAGAACGCCGAGCTGCGCCGTCAGCTCGCGCTCGGCGCGCTGCTCGGCGAGTCGCCGCCGATGGTCGAGCTGCGCCGCACCATCGAGAAGGTCGGCCCCACGCCGTCGACCGTGCTCATCTCCGGCGAGAGCGGCACCGGCAAGGAGCTGGTCGCGCGCGCGCTCCACCTCGCCAGCCCGCGCTCGCGCTCCGCGTTCGTCCCCGTCAACTGCGGCGCGCTGGTCGCGTCGCTCCTCGAGAGCGAGCTCTTCGGCCATCTGAAGGGCTCGTTCACCGGCGCCGACTCTGCCAAGCGCGGCCTCGTCACCGCCGCCGATCGCGGCACGCTCTTCCTCGACGAGATCGGCGAGCTCCCGCTCGAGCTCCAGCCCAAGCTCCTCCGCACGCTGCAGTCGGGTGAGGTCAAGCCGGTTGGCGGCACCGACGTCCTCACCGTCGACGTGCGCGTCGTCGCCGCGTCCAACCGCGCGCTGCGCGAGCTCGCCTCGCAGGGCGCGTTCCGCGAGGATCTGTTCTACCGGCTCGCCGTCATCACCATCGACGTGCCGCCGCTGCGCGCGCGCCGCGGCGACATCCCGCTCCTCGCGCGCGCATTCGCCGCCGACGCCGCGCACCGCGCGCGCCGCGGCCGCGTCGAGCTCGGCGGGGACGCCATCGCGTGGCTCGAGGCGCAGCCGTGGCCCGGCAACGTGCGCGAGCTCGAGAACTGCATCGAGCGCGCGGTCGTGCTCGCGTCGGGCGACATCCTCGGCATCGACGACGTGCGCCCCCGCGGCGCCACCGCGCCGCCCATCGGCGCGCAACGCCTCGCCCCCGGCGATCCGGTTCCCACGCTCGACGAGCTCGAGAAGGCCCACATCCTCCACGTCCTCGAGCTGTGCGACCACCAGAAGACCAAGGCCGCCGCGCTCCTCGGCATCAACCGCACGACGCTGTGGAAGAAGCTGAACCAGTACGGGCTCGAATAGCGCCACGCGCGCGCACGACGACGTGGCCTACAATCGGCGCATGAGGGCCCTCCTGACGACCTGCCTGTTCGTCGCGGCATGTGGTGGCGGTGGCGGAACCAACGACGGGGATGGCGGCGGCAGCGGCGACGGCGATGGCGGCGGCACCGGCGACGGTGATGGCGGCGGCAATGTCGACGCACCGCCGGCCGCGACGCTCGACGAGCGGCTCACCGTCTCGACGATCGTGACGCCCGCCGGCGTCATGGCCGGCGACTCGAACTGGCGCATCTGGGGCCGCTCGAGCCTGCGCGTCGCGCCGGTGTTCACGCAGCCGTACGCGGACTGCGGCACGCTCGTCGGGTTCACTACAACCTCCGGCACCGGCACCACCACGCCGACCGCGCGCGTCGCGCGCCTGAACGCGCAGGACGGCCTCGTCACCACGCACGACCTCGGCGCGTTCGAGCTGCGCGGCCTCGCCGTCGAGCCCGACGGCCACTTCGGCGCGCTGCTCTGGGATGCCACGCAGAACCCGCCGGTGCTCCACGTCCGCCGTTACGACACGACCGGCGCCCAGCTCTCCACGGCGGCGCTCGTCGACGCGCTCGCCGCGCCCACCGACTTCGACATCGGCGAGAGCCGCCTCGAGTTCGGCGACGGCAAGTACGGCGCCTACTATCACGTGCACGGCATCTCGGGCTTCGCCAACGGCCACGAGGGCGACCAGCTGAAGTGGGTCTCGACCGCCGGCGCGATCACCAACGGCTGGTCATGGGGCTGCTCGCACTCGATGAGCGAGGTCCTCCGCTACGAGCCGACGTCGCGCAAGTTCCTCTCCGCGTGCGTGACGGACTGCTTCCCCGGCAGCAGCGGCGACTTCGCCACCAGCTCGATCGGCGGCGTCTATCTCGATCACGCGCGCAAGGTCATGGACCTCGATGCCGGCTGCAACGGCTCGGTCGCCGGCGAGCTCGGCAGCGGCGCCGTCGGCCCCGCCGGCTGGAAGCTCATCTGGAACACGCACCAGAACCCGGCCACGCCGGGCCAGAGCTCCTACAACGCGCAGACCATGAACCAGGACATCGCGTTCGCCACCGTCGCCACCAACCTCACGCCGGGCGCGGTCGTCTGGCTCACGACCACACCCGTCAACGAGCAGAACAGCTCGATCGCGCGCTGGCAGCCGATGGGCGACGACACCGAGCAGTACGTCGTCGGCTGGAACGAGCGCGGCACGGCGGTCCACAAGCTCGCCATCGTGTCGCCGGCGGGCACGTTCCTCGCCTCGCCCGTCGACGTCGGGGCCACCGCGAAGTGGGGTGAGCGCGACGATCCGTTCCGCGTCGCGCCCAACGGCGACATCGTGTGGGCGTGGTTCGACGCCGCCGGCGCGACGTCTCTCAAGTTCGCGCGGATCAGCTCGGGCCGGACGGCGACCTGCGCAGCGCTGTGAGCAGCGCGACGAAGTCGGCCGGCGGCTCGGTCGTGAACGCCAGCCTTGCGCCCGTGATCGGATGCACGAGCTCGAGCCGCGCCGCGTGCAGCGCCTGTCGCCCGAGCGTACGCGACAGCTCTGCCAGCTCGCCCGAATAGCGCCGGCCGTAGAGTTGATCGCCGACGAGCGGCCAGCCGCTGTCGCTCATGTGCACGCGGATCTGGTGCGTGCGTCCCGTCTCGAGCCGGCACTTCACGAGCGCCGCCCCGAGCGCCAGCCGCTCCACGACCTCCCAGTGCGTGATCGCCGGCTTGCCCCGGGCCACCTTCGACGAGAACTTCTTCCGGTCCACCGGATGGCGGTCGTACATCGTGCGGATCGTCCCGCGCGCGCCCGGCGGCGCCGGCGCCGCCACCGCGACGTACTCGCGCAGCACGTCGGTCTTCGCCTTGAACGCCGCCGACAAGGCGGTCTGCGTCGGCTCGTCCTTGGCCACCACCATCACGCCGGTCGTGTCCTTGTCGAGCCGGTGCACGATGCCCGGCCGCAGCTCGCCGCCGATGCCGGCCAGATCGTCGACGTGCGCGAGCAGGCCGTGCACGAGCGTCCCCGTCGCGTGCCCCGGCGCCGGATGCACGACCAGCCCCGCCGGCTTGTCGAGCACCACCATGTGCGGATCCTCGAACAGGATCGACAGCGCCATCTCCTCGGGCACCAGCGCCACGGGCACCGGCGGCCGGATGGTCACGACCACCTTGTCGCCATAGCGGAGCTTCACACCGGCCTTGGCCGGCGCGAGCCCGTTCACCGTCACGTCGCCCTCGTCGATCAGTCGCTGCGCCTGCGCGCGCGACAGCGTCTCGTCCCGCCCGGCAATGAACGCATCGAGGCGCGGCCGCTCCTGCCCCTCCGCCATCTCGACGACGAAGGTGCGGACTACCAGATCTTCGATTTGACGTGCCCCTTCGACTTCACCAGCACGTCGACGATGGCGCGCTCGTAGATGTTCTGACCGAAGATGTCCTCGGTGACGCGGCTCTTGAAGAGCTCCTTGCCCTCGTTGATCTCGTCGGACATCGCGTCGAACAGGTTGTCGTTGGCGATGCCGTCGAGGATCTTGGCCTCGTGATAGAGGGTCAGGTCGGACGCGATGGCGCGGGCCAGCTGCCGGGCGCGCTTCGCGTTGTCGATGAGATTGGCCATGGCCGGATCGTAGGGGGAGCGTCGGTCGGGGGTCAAGGTGCTGTAGGCTCGGCCTGTGGGGGGTGATTCGGCCGACGAGTCGAGCGACGGCACCACGGCGACGGTGAACTTGCACCGTCTCCCTGCCGTGGCTGCGCCCACACCTACCCCCACCGGCGACGGCTCGACCGGCGGCCGCACGCTGAACAAGCGCACGCCGGCGATGCCGCTCGACCTGCTCACGCGTGACGAGGCCGCCCGCGCCAGCGTGTTCGCGCTCCTCATGATCAGCCTGGCCGGCCTGGGCATCCCGCTGATCGCGCTCTTCCACATCGACCACGCGGCGCGCGTCGTGTTCGGCGCGACGGTGTTCTTCGTGTTCGTGCTCTACGGCTACGTGTGGTGGTTCTCCCACCGCGTCGAGCGCTACTCGGTGGTGCGCCTGGGCGTGGTCTCGCAGTTCGCCGCGCTCACGGCATGCGGCCTCGTCTACACGTTCGGCGTCTATTCGCCGGCGCCGGTGGTCTCGGTGGTCGCGCTCTACGCGCTCGCGCTGTCGGGCAGCTTCGGCTGGTCGTTCGCCTCGTACGTGACGTGCGCGACCAGCCACATCGCGCTCGCGCTGGCCATCCGCGGGGGCTGGATCGCGGACCACGCGATGATCCCTGCCAGCATCCTCGAGCCGCGCAACCAGCTCCTCACGATGGGGTGCATCCAGTCGGTGTACGCGCTGGCCTTCGCGCAAGGGCGATGGTCGCGCGCCAAGACGGTCGAGCACCTCGCCGACCTCGAGCTCGCCATGCGCCAGGTCGCCGAGCGCGACGCGCTCCTCGCCGAGGTGCACCGCCGCATGGACGCCGCCGCCATGCCGGGCCAGGCCGGCCGCTTCACCGGGCACCAGCTCGGGTCGTTCAAGCTCGGGCCGCTCCTCGGGCGCGGCGGCATGGGCGAGATCTACGACGCGACGCACACCGGCAGCGGCGAGGCAGCCGCCGTGAAGCTGCTCGCGCGCCACGCGCTCGCCGAGCCGACGAAGATCGCGCGGTTCCTGCGCGAGCTCGACATCGCGCGCACGCTGCGCGCCAGGCACGTCGCGTCGGTGCTCGAGGTGGGCGACCTCTCCGCCGACCTGCCCTATCTCGCCATGGAGCGGCTCAAGGGCCACGACCTCGACAAGCATCTGCGCGCGCACGGCCGCCTCACCGCCGAGGAGACCGCGGAGCTGGTGCAGCACGTCGCCGACGGGCTCACCGCCGCCCACGCCGCCGGCATCGTGCACCGCGATCTCAAGCCCTCGAACGTCTTCCGCTGCGAGCCCGACGGCGAGGGCCTGCCGATCTGGAAGATCCTCGACTTCGGCGTGTCGAAGCTCGGCACCGACAGCCAGATCACCCACGACGCGGTCGTCGGCACGCCCGCGTACATGTCACCCGAGCAGGCCAAGGGCGAGACCGTCGACGTGCGCACCGACGTCTACGGTCTGGGGGCCATCGCCTACGCCGCGCTGACCGGCGCCTCGCCGTTCGGCGGCGGATCGGCCGCGGTCGTGATGACGCGCGTGATCCGCGAGCGCCCGCGTCCGCCCAGCGAGCTAACCGACGTGCCGCGCGCGATCGACGCGGTGATCGCGCGCGCCATGGCGAAGTCGCCGGCCGAGCGCTACGCCACGCCGGCCGAGCTCGCCGCCGCGGTCAAGTCGGCTCTTCGCGGCGACCGCGGCGAATGAGGCCGGAGCCCTCGTCGCGCGGCTGGCGCTCGTTGTCCGACGGCGGACGCGCGGCGCGGTAACGCTCGAGGTACGTGTCCTTCACGCGCTCGGGATCGAGGCCGAGGATGCGCGCGTACTCGGTGAGGAAGCCGCGCACGTAGACCGGCGCCGGCAGCCGGCCGAACGCGTCGCTCTCGAGCGACGACAGGTACGCGATGCCGATCTTCGAGCGCTCGGCGACCTCGCGCAGCTCGATGCCGAGGGCCTCGCGCACCTGGCGCAGGATCGCGCCCGAGTACTCGGTGCGCGGGCCGAGCTCGGGCATCGGCGGTCGCAGCGCCACGGGCACCTCGGCGCGCTCGGTGCGCGGGAGGATCGCGTCGCCCGACGGCGTGCTCGACGCGGGCGCGACCGGCATCGGGATGCCGTCGGGAAAGAGCTCCTGGTCGTATTCCTTGCGCTTCGCCGCGTCCATGAGCGTCGTGTACGCGAGGTCGAGCCGGCGGTGGACCGCTTCGAGGCCGGCCGGATCGTAGAGCCCGGCGATGGCGATCGACTCGGCACCATAGATGTCGCGGATGCGGCGGTTGGCGCGGCGGATGTCCTCGAACGACGCGGTCGGCGCGACCTCGAGCAGATCGTAGTGCGAGTCCGACGGCAGCACGTCGCCGTCGAGCGGCGGCGGACGCAGAGCGATGAGGCCGCGCGTCACCTTCTCGATGCACTTGGTGATGCGCGCCTCGGGATGCTCGACGAGGAGCGGCCGGCGGCGGCGCGTCGACGCCCACACCGCCTCGTCGTATTCGAGGTGGCCGAGATAGCTCATGGGCACGCCGAGGCGGCGACGCGCGGCGCTGACGATGGCGCGCCCGAGCTCCATGTCGTGCTTCGAGCGCGCGGCGTTGATGACGAGCGCCGGCGCGAAGCTGAGGATCGCGGCGCGCAGGTGCTCGACGTAGGCGTCGCCGGACTCGACGGCGCCGAGGTACAGGTCGAGCGGACCGACGATGCCGCCGTCGCGCGAGCGCGGCGACGCGGCGCGATCGGCGAGCTCGCCCAGCCCGAGCTGGCGCAGGCGGTGGAGGAACACCGCGCGCACGAAGCGGTGCATCAGCTCGACCGAGGTCGGATCGGCGACGGCGGCGACGATGCCGACGTCGGCGCCGAGGAAGAGCTCGAGCACGCCGGCGTTCATGCCCGGCCCGAGATCGAGGACGACCCA